>JASEFK010000003.1:83094-286417 GCA_030019255.1 Actinomycetota bacterium | reverse complement strand
CCTGGGATGGGAGGAGGAAGGCTAGGTGGCTGACACAAAATCCTTGACGCTACCAAACCGGCCGGCGGGAGGTGACATTCCAAGGGCTTTTCCTGGGTGGCGGATACCTTGGGCATAGGTTTATACAATCCGTGGAAGAACCAGGGTAGAACGCGATCGTTTTCCCTCCCCGTCGAATATCGCCTTGTTGCGGAGGTGGGACCCTCATTTCCTGTAGTAGAATGGCGGGCGGATCGTGGTAGGGACACCGTGCGGGGCGAAGGGAGGCACCTTGCCGGGCGGGTCGAAGAGGACCGGCTACCTTATGGTGCTGGGCGCCATCGTCCTCTTCAGCACCATCGAGGTGGTCTCGAGATATCTACAGGCGGGGAGCCGATTCCAGGGACCCCTGGAAGCGGAACAGGTCGCCGCCCTGCGCTTCATGCTGGGCGGTCTTTTTCTCCTCCCCGTGGTCACGGCGGGGAGGAAGCGCAGGAGGACGGTCTTTCGTGCCCTGCGCCTGCACCTGCCGGCCATGGCCTTCCTCGGCGGGGTGGGCGTGTTCCTGGCCTTCTATCTCTTTCACCGCGGGGTAGCCCTGTCCAGGGCTTCCTCGGCGGCGGTCATCTTCTCCATGAACCCCGTGTTCACCGCCCTTCTGGCCTCCCTGATCCTCGGGGAGAGGCTGCGGTTTCGGGGGTGGGTGGGCATTGGGCTGGGCCTGGTAGGCGCCCTGGCGGCGGTGACCGGGTTCCGCTTCGCGGGCCTCCTGGCGCGGGAGGATTTCCTGGGCCACGCCATGGTGCTGGGCTCCGCCCTGTGCTGGGCGGTCTATACCGTGTACGGGAAGAGATACGCCGGGGAGTTCGGTGGCCTGACCGTGTCCCTCCTGAGCATCGCCGCGGGCTCGCTTTTCTTCGCCATCTTCCTTACCCTCAGAGGGGAATGGAAGGATATGGCAGGTTACCATCCCGCGACCTGGGGGTGGCTGGTGTACCTGGGAGTGGTCACCGTGGGGGTCGGCTACCTCCTGTACTTCGGGGGCATGCGCAGGGTCGAGGCCTCGCGGGGGGCAAGCCTCTTCTACCTCAAGCCCGTGCTGGCCCTTTTCCTGGCCCGCCTCTTCCTGGGGGAGACGGTTACCTGGACCCTGGGCCTGGCCGCCGTCCTCGTGGCGCTGTCCATCCTCCTTGCGACCCGCTCCCGCGCATGACGTCGGAGTTTCGTACTCCCGGCGCATCCTCCTCCCGCGGGTTGGAAGTTCATGTCCGCGGCGTGAAAACGCTTCCCGTGTCTGCTGTCCCTGATACCGGGACCATGGATAGCCGGTATGTACACGCGGAAGTCTTATTAACCGTGATTCCCGTACCCTCTGCCTGAAATGCTGAAACCACGGACGGCTGGAACGTGCAGGTGGAAGGACCGGGAATCGTGCTTCCCGCACGCGTCGCCCGTGATACCGAAACCGCTCCGGGAACGAAAATCCTTCTTCCGCAACCTCCGTGAGAAGTTTCCGTACCGGCGGTCAAGGGTGGGTTCCTCTTTCCCGGAGATGGTGGTTGGGCAGGTGGATGCTATAATGGCAGCGAACGCGCCGAAGGGGCTCGACCGGGAGTCGCAGATGCACAGGAGGACATCGCCTTCATCTAAAAGATTCGGACTCCTGGCCGCCGTTTTCTGCCTTCTGCTTCTCGCGTTCCTCGCTTCCTCCTGTTCCCGTTCCGAAAAGCCTTCCCGCAGCGTCCTGGTCCTGGGGTTCCGCGAGGGGACCGTTGGGGAGGAGCGCAACCCCCTTCTGGATTACGGCTGCCGGAGAATAGGGTCCGAGTTGGGCCTGGAGGCGGAGCTCGTAGTGCCCGGCCCCTCGGAGGACGTCGGCGACTATCCGGAGGATGGTGACCCTTCGCGCTGGATGCTCGTGGGATGTGGGGAAGCGCCGGAGGGAAGCACTTCACATTCGCCGGGTCGTAACCCTGTTACCCACCGGGTATGGCTCGACTACCCTGGGGACTCCGTTCCCCCCGGTGGAGAGGGCGACGCCTACATCCGTTACCGGGTGGAGGAAGGGGCTTACCTCTGCGGCTTTCTCGCCGGCAGGTTGACGGTAAGCGGCGAGCACCCCCTCGTCAACCGCCTGCCGGTGGTGGCCTTCATCGGCTGCGCCGCTGATCCGCGTACGGCCCGGTATCAGGCGGGCTTCGCACACGGGGTCTTGACCGCCTACCCGCAGGCAAACCTCCTTTCCTACCTGGTTGACGATTGTCGCGATGAAGAGCAGGCCCGAGCCTTCGCCCAGGAGGCGGCGAAGAAGGGAGCGGACATCATCTTCTGTACCCCGGGAGCCTTCAACGACGGGGTTCTCCGGGCGGCCGAATCTTTCAGCCTGCTGGTCATCCTGGCGGGCGGCGACCGTTCCCGGGAATCCCCGTCCCACGTGCTGACTTCCCTCATCCTGCGCGACGACAACGCTCTCTTCCGGGCGGTGGACCTGGCGTTCAGGGACCAGCTTAAGCCGGGCCTCCACGAATGGGGAGTGCGGGAAGGGGTATGGTCCCTGGCCCCGTTCCGGAGCCACGATATCCACATCCGCCGGGAGCTCAAGGAGGCACTGGCCACCGAGGAGGAGAAGGTCTCGGGCATGGATTTCACCCCCTGAGGCCGGCTCCCTTAATCCGTTGGCCGTCCTAATAGCCCCCAAAAAACGTGGAATCCGATCTTACGATGTGAGAACTGTCCCTGGGGTATAATTAAAAATAATGGGCGCCGTTGCCGGCGGAGGAGAACGCTGTGCGAACCGGTGAAGTTCCTATCCGGCTCATCTTGTAGTTTGGCGGTTCTCGACGTCCATCGGACAGGCGAAAGGGGTCTTGAAAGTGGCCGGGGCATTCCGTGACGACGATTTTGACGAAGTGGTCATGATGCGCGCGGAGATGGAGCGCTTCTTCAGCCACCTCCCCCGCTGGAAGAAGCCCTCCGCGGTCTTCGAGAAGGCCTGGAAGCCCCTGTGCGACGTCTACGAGTGTCCCGAACATTTCACGGTCCTCATGGACCTGGCGGGCGTGGACGAGAGCGAGGTGGAGGTAACCCTCCACGGGCGGGTACTCAACATCCGGGGCCGGCGCAACCCCATCCGCCCCGCCGGGGTGAAGAACACCTATCTTTTGGAGATAAGCTACGGCGATTTCGAGAGGACCTTCGAGCTGCCGGCGGAGATCGACCCCGACGGCACCCGCGCCGTGTACCGGAGGGGTTTTCTGGAGATCCATCTTCCCAAGCGCCGGAAGCAGAACCTACGCAGCGTAGATATCCAGGAGGAGTGAGGCAGCCGTTTCTGAAGGAAAGGACTTGAGAAGGAGGTAAGCGCGTTGCCGGACGGCGATTTCCCCATGGGGATGACCGAACCCTATATACCGGAGATACTCCCCGTGCTCCCCCTGAAGGACACGGTGATCTACCCCCACATCATCATGCCCCTGCTCATCACCAGGGAGGAGTACGTCAAGCTCATCGACGACGCCCTCACCGCCGACCGCCTGGTGGCGGCCATGGCCGCCAAGGAGGAGGTGGAGACCCCGGGACCCGAGCAGATCTACCACATGGGAACGGCGGCGGCCATCATCCGCATGCTCAAGCTTCCCGACGGCTCGATGCAGCTCTTCGTGCAGGGGGTGCAGAGAATACGTATCGTGGATTTTGTCCAGACCCACCCCTATATGAAGGCCAGGGTGGAGAAGGTGCGGGAAGTGGTGGAGAAATCGGTGGAGGTGGAGGGCCTGGCCCGCAACATCCTGGCCCAGTTCAAGAAGATCGTCTCCATGGCCCCCTACCTGCCCAACGAGATCTTCATCGCTGCCATGAACATCTCCGAGCCCAACAACCTGGCCGACTTCATCGCCTCCAACATCAACATCACCCTGGAGGAGAAGCAGGAGCTCCTGGAAGCGGTGAACGTCAAGGAAAGGCTGGAAAAACTTACCTTCTACCTCAACAAGGAGATCGAGATCCTGGAGATTGGCTCCAAGATACAGTCCCAGGTCCAGACGGAGATGTCCAAGAGCCAGCGGGAGTACTTCCTGCGCGAACAGCTCAAGGCCATCCAGAAGGAACTCGGCGAGGTCGACGAGCGGACCATGGAGATCAACGAGTTCCGGGAGAAGATTGAGCAGAGCGGGATGCCCGAGGAAGCGCGCAAGGAAGCGGAGAGGGAGCTGGACCGCCTGGCCAAGATGCCGGTGGCGGCGGCGGAGTACACCGTGGCCCGCACCTATCTGGAATGGCTTACCAGCCTGCCCTGGAACGTGAGCACCGAGGACAACCTGGACATCAAGCGGGCCCGCAAGATACTGGACGAGGACCACTACGATCTGGACAAGGTTAAGGACCGCATCATCGAGTACCTGGCGGTGCGCAAGCTGAAGGAGGATATGAAGGGCCCCATATTGTGCTTCGTGGGCCCTCCCGGCGTGGGCAAGACCTCCTTGGGGCAGTCCATCGCCCGGGCCCTGGGTCGCAAGTTCGTGCGCGTCTCCCTGGGCGGCATGCACGACGAGGCGGAGATCCGGGGCCACCGCCGCACCTACATCGGGGCCCTTCCCGGGAGGATAATCCAGGGCATCCGCAAGGCGGGCTCCAACAACCCAGTGTTCATGCTGGACGAGGTGGACAAGATCGGCATGGATTTCCGCGGCGACCCGGCAGCGGCCCTCCTGGAGGTGCTGGACCCGGAGCAGAACTATTCCTTCTCCGACCATTACCTTGACGTCCCCTTCGACCTATCCAAGGTAATGTTCATCACCACCGCCAACACGGTGGTCCCCATACCCCCCGCCCTCCTGGACCGCATGGAGGTGCTGGAGCTGCCCGGTTACACCGAGGTGGAGAAGCTGCATATCGCCAAGGAGCACCTCATCCCTCGGCAGCTGGAGGAGCACGGGCTGAAGAAGAACCAGCTCACCATAACCGACGAGGCCCTGCGGGCCATCATCCGCGGCTACACCAGGGAGGCCGGGGTGCGCAACCTGGAGCGCGAGATCGCCTCCATCTGCCGCAAGGTGGCCAAGGACATCGCCATGGGCAAGCGCAAGAGCAAGAAGGTGTCCGAAAAGGACCTTCACGAGCTCCTGGGACCGGTGCGCTACCGCTTCGAGGTCCTGGAGGAGGAGGACGAGGTGGGAGTGGCCACGGGACTGGCCTGGACGGAATCCGGCGGGGACGTCCTCTTCGTGGAGTGCCAGGTGATGCCGGGGAGCGGTGAGTTGGTCCTTACCGGGAAGCTGGGCGACGTGATGCAGGAGTCGGCCAAGGCCGCCCTGACCTACTGCCGCAGCGTGGCTGACCGCTACGGCGTGGACCCGGAGTTCTTCAAGAAGCACGACCTGCACATCCACGTCCCGGCGGGGGCCATCCCCAAGGACGGTCCCAGCGCCGGGGTGACTATGGCCACCGCCCTCATCTCCGCCGTTACCGGGCGCAAGGTGCGCAAGGACGTGGGCATGACCGGCGAGATCACCCTGCGCGGGAAGGTCCTCCCCATAGGCGGACTCAAGGAGAAGGTCCTGGCCGCCCACCGCTCCGGGGTAAAGACGGTGATCATTCCCGAGGAGAACCAGAAGTACCTGGAAGAGATCCCCGATTTCATCCGCAAGGACCTCAAGTTCGTGCCCGTGACGGATATCGAGCAGGTCTTCAAGATCGCCCTCTACCCCGACGGAAAAGCCCGCTCCCGCTCGACCGAGGCCGCTTCCGGGAAAGCCGCCTTGGAGGGCGGCGAGGAGAAGGCGGTGGCCAAGGGAGCCTCGTCCGGGAAGGCAACGGCGGGCGGGACCTCCGCCTCCACGGGGAAAGCGGCGAAGAGGAACGCCCAGGGGAGGAAGAATTCCCGCTCCGGGAAAAGGGCCTCCTAGTGGATTCCGTCCAGGGCGCGGAGCAAGCTACGCGGCTCGTTGCATGGCGGGCCTGGCGGGGGCGGTCTTGGGATTTAAGGACCTCACCACCCGGCGGGTGGGATCGACTTCAAGGGTTTTCATTCCCTGATCGGCGTCCTGAAGGAAGATATAGGGTTGTTCTAAAGACGACGTATCGGGCGCGGGATCATGTGTTTTCCTCTTCCCCGAGCAACTTCAGATCCGGAAGCCGGAACTCCTCGGTCTCGCGCAGGGAGACCTTCCACCTCGAACCCACGCGACGGCAGATGTAGGAGACGTCCGCCTCTCCTTCCTCCCCCCGGA
Source organism: Actinomycetota bacterium (assembly GCA_030019255.1). Classification (NCBI taxonomy): domain Bacteria; kingdom Bacillati; phylum Actinomycetota; species Actinomycetota bacterium. Next base: position 280,211 of record JASEFK010000003.1, on the reverse strand, counting down.
AGTGGACGACCACCCGGGCGCGATCTCCGGATAGCTCCGCCGTCCAGGCGTCGAAGGAAACCCCTGATCCGGCCAGGAAGCCCTCCCCACCCAGGTACTCCGTGAGGTCGCCTTCCACGGTGAGCCCGGCGGCACGGTTCTCGTCGCCGGCCATGCGAGCCCGGATGAATTCCCGGACCGTGCCCTCCGGCGTCGAGGTGTAACAGCCGGCGTAAAGGAGGGCTGCCAGGAGGGCCGCGATGGCCACGAGGACAGCGGCCGCCGACCCCGTCGCTAATCCCCCGCGACCATGGCGGTTATCGCCACGGCAGGCGTATGGGAATGAACGGCGAGCCGTCCGTTTTGGGACGTGCGCCCCGCGCCCTGACTTAACCGGCTCAACCGCGAAAAGGTATGGCCCTGCGATTTTGCCGGCGCCCCATGGCCGGGCGCTTTCGGCCGTCAACCGATGGGTACGACGCCCGCTTGTCTTTTCGGCTCTGCACATGGGAAATGCGCTCCTTTCGCTCATGGAACCCGGCATTTTTTTATCCTCCGCCTCCGGGCCCGGAATCCGTCCCGCTCGTTCCATACCCGGCTTTCACGGGAAGTCCAGTCCACTTGAGAGGAGCTCTTCCAGGTCGTAATTTATCCCCTCTATCAGCCAGGTGCCTTCCTTCCTCTGCAGGTAGAAGACCAGTTCCGAGTCCCTGAGGTCGTAGACGGCCAGGGGCGGGCCCTCCTGGTCCTGGAGGTACACGGACACCCTCCCCTTCTCCAGGCTGGATTCCGCGAAGTCTCCTTCCGTGCGCGTCCTCCACCCCAGGGAGGAGAATTCCAGGCGGTACTTCGACGCCAGCTCGGAGAGGCGTTTCCTTATCCCACCGACGTTCTCGGACCATAGGACCCCTAGTTGTCCTTCGGGGTCCACGTAGGCCATGGCCCCCTCGATGTCCCCCTCCTCCAGTTTACGCACCGCCAGTTCCAGTGGTTCCTGGGCGGCCGGGGTGCGGAAGAGCTGGAGCAGGGCGATCAAGCCCGCCAGGGCGGCCAAGAGGATGACGAACCCCCACTTGACGGCGTTGCCCGCCCTGTTTATCCTCCGTTCTCTCTCCTCCGGATCGTGCATTCCTTCCACGAGGGTTCCCTTCCGTGAAGGTTCGCGCTTTACCCTGTCTTCCTTGATCCTCCCCGGTCCGCCCGTAGCGTTTCCGTCTGCCACCCCGATAAGGCGTACCTTCAGGATAACGCCGTACCGTGACGGCGTTTACGGGTCTCCGGCATATCGATCCGGATGACAAGGACCACATCGGACTTTTTGCCACTTTGCTTGCTCCGGTACCTACTTTGCTCCTATTCCACCCTTTAGCACTTGCTCGCTTTCTCCTTTTCGCGGTCCGTTAAATACATTATCGGTACATGTCCCTACTATTGCCATGGGGGGTGAACCGTCGTTAGTTTTTCTCCAGGTCGTCGGTTCAAGTCCGGAGGGTTCCACATTCCTCCTTCAATCCCGCGGGGACGGAAGTTAGGATAGGAGATGCGGGACCGGAATCCGGTTCGTGGGATAGGCGGATAGCCGGGGAAGAGGTCGAAAGCTATCGGGAGAAAGTGCCCAGGAAGTCGGTGCGTGTTGAGGTACGGAGGCGGAAGAGAAGTGAAAGAGGAGAAGACCTGTCGCCTGTGCGGCGCAGGTTCGCCCCTCGTCTCCGCCTTCCTGCGCCTCTGCCCCTCTTGCGCCTTGCGAGAGGGAGAGGGGGCGGAGGAGCTGGTTCGCGAGGCTCACGCGCGCACCCGTGCCCCCTTCGAACTGCCTCCCCTTCCGCCTCGCGCCGAAGGAGGCGTGGTCTGCCGCATGTGCGGGAACCGGTGCCGCATGGGGGAGGGGGAGAAGGGGTTCTGCGGGCTTCGTATGGTAAAAGATGGTAAACTGTTCCACCTCTCCGGAACCGCCCGCCAGGGCGTCCTGGAGTATTATTACGACCCCCTGCCCACCAACTGCGTGGCCGAATGGGTGTGCGCCGGGAGCACGGAGCGGGGAAAGTTCAACCTGGCCGTCTTCCTGGGCGCCTGCTCCTTCGACTGCCTGTTCTGCCAGAACTCCCAATTCCGCTTCCTTACCGCCCGCCTGGCGCCGGCCTGCACCCCGCACGAGCTGGCCCGGGCCGCCGACCAGAGGACCGCCTGCATATGCTATTTCGGTGGCGACCCCTCCCCCCAGATGCCCTTCGCCCTGCGCGCCTCCGAGCTGGCCCTTGAGAGTAGAGGAGACGGTTTGCGCATCTGCTGGGAGACCAACGGGAGCATGCACCGGGGCCTGCTGCGGCGGGCCCTGGACCTTTCCCTGGAAAGCGGTGGGTGCGTAAAGTTCGACCTCAAGGCCTTCACCCCCTCCCTGCACCGCGCCCTGTGTGGCGTGGAAAACTCTACCACCCTGGATAATTTCTCCTACGCGGCCTCGCGCATCCCGGAGCGCCCCGAACCTCCTCCCGTCATCGCCAGCACGCTGCTGGTCCCCGGCTACGTGGAGGCGGAGGAGGTGGGGCGCATCGCCTCCTTCATCGCCTCCCTGGACCCGGACATCCCCTATTCCCTCCTGGCCTTCCATCCCCAGCACGCCATGCGGGACCTGCCGGTCACCTCCCGGCGCCAGGCCGAGGAGTGCCTGGCCGCCGCCCGGGAGGCCGGCCTTACCCGCCTGCACCTGGGCAACGTCCACCTCTTGCGTTGATCACGAGAAAGCCCGGCCTGGATAAATCTTTCCCGGGACGGCGAAGGGGGACCCGCGACAATTTCCGGGACGGACCTGGAGCCCCCGTCGGTTAAGGGATCGAGTTCCTGTGGCGCTGCTCCGGGAGCAGCAGGGGGAGCCGTTATCCGTGGGTGCCGGGTTCGATGGGCATCCCCATGGGACCAGGTGCCCGAAAAAATCATGTTGCGTGAAAAAAATGAGGAGCCCTGGATGTCAATGGCCATGTAAAATGTCAGCGGTAACATGTAGACTTACCCTGAATCGCAGGTCACGCGTGCTGGGGGAAACATGGTGGCGGTCGGAGTATCGGATCTGGGAGCGGCATCGTGAAAGCAGGCACCGGAAGGGCTTATCCGGGGGGAAGGAGACCCGGGAGAAGAAGGATGAGCAGGAAGCGGGCCTTCGCCCTCCTGCGCACCTTTACCATCCTGGTAGGGCTGGTGATCGTGGCTCTCGCCTTTACCCATGCCGGCCTCTTCAGTCGGGGAAGCTCGGGAGAAGAAGGCGGGAGCGCGGCGGAAGGAGGCGTGGCGGGGAACTCCGGGAGCGACGGTGAGGGAGCGGCCCGCCGGCCCAACCTGAAGGAGTCCAATCCCGAGCCGCCGACCATCGCCATCGTGGTGGACGACACGGGTTCCTCGTCGGACACCCTGGACCTGTGGCTGAAGATCGACGCCCCGCTTACCTTCGCCGTTTTCCCCTACTGCAACGAACTGCACTGGATGATCGAGAAGCTCTACGACGAGGGCTACGAGATAATGCTGCACATGCCCACGGAGAACAACCCGCCCGACAGCTACTCCGGTTACGGGCAGTTGAACGTGGGGATGAGTAAGGAACAGGCTTTCGCCGCCCTGGACAAGGCCCTGGCCAGCGTCCCCCACGCCGAGGGCATCAACAACCACCAGGGTGGAAGGGGGTGCAACGACCTCCAGCTCATGACCTACATGTGCCAGTGGGCGCAGGAGAGGGGCCTTTACGTGGTGGACAGCAACGCCTCCACCCACAGCATGGTCTCGGAGGCGGCGGTGAGCCTGGGCATGCCGCGGCGGCGCAATCAGGTCTTCATCGACAACAAGAGGGACCCGGAGAGCCTGCGCGCCGCAATGCGCACCCTGGCGGAGGTGGCGCGCGAACATGGGATGGCCATAGGCATCTGCCACTTCAACCACCCCAACGTTCCCACGGTGGTGGGAGAGATGATAAATGTCCTCCGCGGCGAGGGTTTTAACTTCGCCTTCGTCCGCGATGTGAGCAATTGAGGTTCCACGTCTGTCGACCCCTCGTGGTGTAAGCCTAAACCGCTTTTCCTTCGAGCGATTATTTATTAATGAAATCCTCGTGGGTTAACCGAAATGCGTGCGAAGATCATTCGGCGGGAATGGAATGGTCCCCGGCATGCCTTACACCAAGCTGGAATGCCTTAACAGAGAAAGCGGCCCTTGATCCCGTTGCCCCAACTTTCGGGGCCTGTCATGAGCTACCCGGGATTTTTCTCCGCCTTCCGGTCGCTCCTTTCCGGGCGCAGGGGGAAGAAACCGCAGGGGAGCTCCAGGCCATGGCGCTGGAGAAGTTCCTCGTTGGAAAGGATGTCGAAGACGTTCCCGTCGGCCACCACCTTTCCGGCGTCCATGACCACGACCCTCTCGCAGTTCTCGAACACGAAGGGCAAATCGTGGGTGACCACTACCTTGGTTATCTTCACCCCCTGCAGGAGCTCGGAGAGCTCTCGCCGGGCGCGGGGGTCCAGGTTGCTGGAAGGTTCATCCAGCACCAGGAGGTCGGGATTCATGGACAGCACGGTGGCGATGGCGGCGCGCTTCTTCTGCCCGAAGCTCAGGTGGAAGGCCGATTTCCTTTCCAGCCCGGTAAGGCCCACCTCCCGCAGGGCCCGCTCCACCGCCTCCGCCACCTCCTGGCGGGAAAACCCCATGTTCAGGGGGCCAAAGGCTACGTCGTCGAAGACGGTGGGAGAGAAGAGCTGGTCGTCGGGGTCCTGGAAGACCAGCCCCACCCGGCGGCGGATCTCCCGCAGGTTCTCCTTCACCACCGGGAGCCCGAATATCTTTACCTCGCCGCGGCCGGTTAGAATGCCGTTCAGGTGCAGGAGCAGGGTGGACTTTCCGGCCCCGTTGGGGCCCACGATGCCCACCGATTCCCCCTCCTCCACCAGAAGGTCCACGCCCCGGAGGGCGGGGGTACCGTCGGGATAGGCGTAGTAAAGGCCCCTTATCTCCACTGCCGGCCTGTGGTGCATCTTCTCGACTCCCTTTCTCCGTATCAGGCCAGGAGCCTGGCGGCCAGGGGGAAGAGGGACACCAGGGCCGCGAACCCGACCTCCAGGATACCGAACTCGTACAGGTACAGTGCCCGCACCCGACCCCCGTAACCCCGGGCCAGCATGGCCGCGTAAACCCTCTCGCCCCGTTCGTAGGAGCGCAAAAACAGCGCCGCGATCATGTGCCCGATGACCTTGGCCTGCCAGATCCACTTCCCGCTCCAGCCCCGGGAGTCCCGGGCCCTTTTCATGCGCTGCGCCTCGTCCACCAGCACGAAGATGTAGCGGTAGGTGAAACTGAGCAAGGAGATGAGGAGGCGCGGCGCCTTCATCTTCTCCATGCCCCGCAGCAGGTCGGGGAAGGGGGTGGTGGAGGAGAGGAGTATCACCGCCAGTACGCTCACCGTGGACTTAGCGGCCACGTTCCAGAGCACCAGGAGCCCGTGCCCGGATATCCTCACCGGGCCGAGGTTATAGCTCCCCCCGCCCCTGCTGAAGAAAGGAATGAAGGCCGCCACCACCAGGATGAAAGGGAGCACGATGAGCAGGCGCTTGAGCACGTGCTTCCAGGGCAGCCGGGAGAGCAACAGCAGGGCCACCTCCAACCCCAGGTAGGCGGCGAAGGCCGCGTAGAGGTTGGGGGGAGTGGTCACGCATACCACGATGAGGACCATGAAACCCAGGAGCTTGGCCCGGGGGTCCAGCCGGTGCACCGGGCTCTCCAGGTGGCTGTACTCGTCCAGGAAAGCGTGCTTCAAGCTCTCTCCATCAAGGCGGGCTCACCGGTCCTACCGGGTTCAGGGCGCCTGCCCCGCTTCTTCCGGCTTCTTTTTCTTAAGCACCAGGGCCAGTCCCCAGGCGATGAGGAAGATGGCCACCGTTCCCACTAGGCCGGCCAAGGCGGTGGCCAGCTTGGTGGGCTCCTCCACCACCTCGCCCGTCTCCTCGTCCACCGCTTCCCTGGTGAGGCCGGGCACGGCGTAGTCGGGTATGGGTGCGCTCTCCCAGGCGGGGTCCGTCTCCTCGGCCTTTTCTATAAAGCCCTTGTCCTCGGCTACCTTTTCCAGCCCGTCCGGAGCGGAGGAGGCCCAGGGACTGACCAGCAGGGCTAGGGCCACCGACACCAGAAAGCCAGCCAGGATGAAGATATAAATCCCCTTCTTGCGCGCTTCCATCACCGGCTCACCTCCGAATCTGCAAGCACGGAAGCGGGTCCCGGAAGGTCATAGGTCCGCACCAGGTCGGGGCGTACGGCCAGGACCACGCTGACCACCAATACGGTGATGATGGCCTCCCCCACGCCGATGATGGCATGTATGCCCAGCATGGCCGGAAGGGCCACACTCAGGGGGGAGGTACCGGAAATGGCCAATTCCACGGCGCAGGCGCCGGAGGCCAGTACCACCGATAGCCAGGCGCCTATACCGGTGGCCGCCAGGAAATAGGTGCGGCTCCTGGGGAGTACCGCCTTCAGCCCCCTGAAGATGTAGTACATGACCACCGTCCCTATTACCGCCATGTTGAAGACGTTGGCTCCCAGGGCGGTCAGGCCCCCGTCTGCGAAACCCAGGCATTGTACCAACAGTACCAGGGCCAGCACCAGCCCCCCTAACCAGGGTCCCAGTAACACCGCCGCCAGCACCCCACCCAGGAAATGGCCGCTAGTCCCCCCAGCCACCGGGAAGTTGAGCATCTGAGCGGCGAAAATGAAGGCCGCGCAGAGGGCGAGGAGGGGAACCGACTTTTCGTCCAGCTCCTCGCGGGCCTTGTACAGGCCGTAGCCCACCGCGCCCGCGGCGACTACCCCGGTGGCCACGCTCACCCCCGTGTTGAGGAATCCGTCCGGAATATGCATCTGGCACCTCCTTCGAGAAAAAGAAAAACCACGGACCTTCGGGGAATCCACTCCCCCTGGAACCTCCGTGGCTCCCTGATCTTATCGCGAATTTTCTTTCCCCCGGCCTTCTTGGCCGAATTCCTTTAAAATAATATCCCCATGCTGCCCACATTTCAAGTAAGGCCGCTATAAGGGGTTTGAGAGACCACCCCGTCATCCTGGTAAACAAGCAGGTCGACAGGAAGAAAGGGGTGATCTCTCAATGTTCGACCTGGGGAACATGGTGCTGCATCCGGCCTCGGAAGCAAAAACTGTAGAGGAGACGGAGGAAAAGGCCGGCGTCATGGCGGTTTGTCCCGGAAAGAGTTAACATAAATTCATTGTCGGCTTCGATCAAGGAGGTAAGTCATGTCTTATTGTTCACGGTGCGGGGCGGAAATCGATCCCGGGGGCGCTTTCTGTACCGCGTGCGGCGCTCCCCTGGGAGGGATGGAGCCCGAGGCCCCACCGGCCGCCTCACAGATGCCGGAACCGCCTCCGGGACCACCCCACCCGCCCCCGACGGGGGAGACTTTCCGGGCCCCTCCTCCCCCTCCATCGGTGCAGCGGCCGGAGCCGTCGTACCAGGCCCCAATGCCTGGAGCGCCTCCCCAACCGCCGACGGGGGGCCCTTACCCTGGTACAGTTCCCTCGGCACCGGCTCCGCCTGCCGGCGCTCCGGCGAAAAAGAGCGGCGCGGGGAAGGTCCTCCTGACCGTCTTCCTGATCCTGCTGGCCGCCGGGGTGGCGGTGGTCCTGGTACTGGGCTTCGCCGTGGGGCCCAAGTGGTTCGTAGGCGGTGGGGAGGGTCCTGAGGCGAAGGTGGAAAAGTTCTTCCAGGCCATGGAGAAAGGTGACGTCAAGTTGCTTGTCAGCCTCATCGAGCCCTCTCAGCTCAATAGGTTGAACAAGGAGATAGAGGACTATTACGACAGCGTCGAGGAGCTGCTGAGGGATTATCTCCAAGAGACCTTCCCGGAGGGGGACCTGAAGATCACTGGGCTCCAGCTGAGGTCGGAAGTGAAAGGGAACCTGGCCACGGTGACCGTGGTTGCCGGGAAGGCCACCTATACCGACTACTACGGTGAACGGGTTGAGGAGAGCGTTGACGACCCGGAGGAGGTCTTCAACGATACGGAGTTCAACCTGAAGAAGGTCGACGGCACGTGGTATCTCATGCCCGAGTTGGAATGACGCACCTGGCGCACGAGGGCCCCGCGGGATAGAAGCCCCGGGGCCCCTTTTTATCCCAGCGGTGGACTACGGCAACTCGGAATCAGCTGCATTTCCATCGGTGGGCCATGAGTATAGATCTCCCTTCGCGTGCCGTACCTCCTTTCTTCCAGGCTTCTTGCCGGAGGCCGGATGAAAGGTGCATCGGCCTTTTTACATGGTGCCGGAGCGGGGAGACGCGGCCATGCCTACGTGCGGGAAGGACCCGGAGGACGGGAACGGTCGTTCCCAGGCGGTGGACCGGAAAAGGCCCTTCCTGAAGGGTCGAGCGCGGGGCCGAATTGTGCTATATAAATGTCTGGCCCCGGGTGAACGGCCCGCCGTCCCATGAGGAAGGGGATTCCGTGGGCCTATCGCATCCCACCCGGGAAGGTGAGGTAAAATTAAAGGTGCGCCCCTGTAGCTCAGTGGACAGAGCAAGGGATTCCTAATCCCTGTGTCGGGAGTTCGATTCTCCCCAGGGGCTCCAGTAAAAAACCAGGTCAGGGGCCATGTTTCCTGGCTTGGTTGTCCTATTTTGAGACCCGAGAAGTTTTTACTCCCGAAATACTGCCGAAACTTCAGCCGCGATTTGCGTTTCCGTAAGAAGATGGGGATCATTTGGATCCTTTGGATCATTTTCCTCCCCCCTTCGGGAGCCAGGTGACCGCTCCCGCCGCGTTCATGATGGCCTCCTCTTCACCGCTTCCCGGTAAGCCCCCGGGAAGAGCCCGGCGTACAGGTTCATGGTGGTCTGTATGGAGGCGTGGCTAATGGCCTCCATCAAGGCCCGGGGGTCCATCCCTCCGGCCACGGCCAGGGAGGCGTAGAAAGGCCTTAGGTCATGGACGGTTTATATCGGGAAGCCCGGCCTCCTGCAGGACCCGCTTGAAGCGGGGATAGAACTTGGTGCGGTCCAGGGGCTTTCCGGCTGTATTGGAGAGAATCAATGCCTCCCTCGAGGCCTCCCCTGCCGTTCGTACAGGTCCCAAAGGATCTCCCTCAAGGGGGAGATACCGGTGTCGGCGATGAGGAACTGCATGGAAATGGGTAGCATGGTAGCCACCCGATCCCCCTTGTCCACCCCCAGTTCGCGAAGAGCATTCACCAGTCGGTCCGCCTTCTCCTTCAAATCTCGATAGCTGAGCTCCAAGCCCAATTGAACACATCCCATCTTGGGATATTTATCGGCGGCGTGGTCGAGAAAGTGGTGAGTTGGAATCTCGGGATAGGGTTCTAACGTGGTTGGAATGCCGACCGCACAGTCTTCCTCTAACCATGGCATGTCCATCGTTTCCCCTCCTTCAAGGATGGCAATACCAACTTAGCTGCATCTACATGTTTAGTTGCGCGTGGATACGGCATCCCCTTCGTCTTCCCGGCCTAGGTTTCCACGGCGGCCGGCAAGGATGAAATGCTTGATCCAAAGAGTGATTTGTCCTCATGCCTGTGGAAGGTAGGCCGAGGATACCCGGATATGGGGGTGAATTTCCGCCCCTCGTATCCTTGTTTCATGGATGGGCGGAGGTAACGGGAGCGGATGGGGACTAGAGTTTGTTTTATCGGGATAAGGCGGGGCCGAGGGGATTTTGAAGGCTGTCCGTAGAAAAAAATGCATGGGGGTTTTTCCTTGCGGCGGTCGGTTTAAAAAGAAACTCATTCGTCGGGTCTTTGATCATGCCATACAGTGCAGGAGGCGGAGTCAGGGGCCTGGAGAGCGCCGGAAAGAAGGAAGCCGCCTTGGCAACCGGAACGCTGCACGATTTCGAAGGGGGAGGTTGAGATGGGGGCTCAAGGGAAGTTGCTGGGAGTCAGGGAAATCGAACACGACGATTTCGAAAACTATCGCCAGGTGTATCCGGGCCGGAGAAAAAGAAACCACACCTGGAAATACAAGGTGGAAACGTACGCACGGCTTTTCGGGTGGAGACCCGCCTTCATCCAGGGCGAGAGGAAGCTTACCTGGAACGAGTTCAACCGGAGATGCAACCGCTTGGCGCATGGTCTCCGGGGGTTAGGGGTGCAAAAGGGGGAAAGGGTCGCCATACTGGGTTTCAACTCCATTGAATGGATGGAGATATATTTCGCGGCCTCGAAGATCGGGGCGGTTCCTGTGAACGTGAACCCTCGTTTCGTGGAGCAGGAAGTCAAGTACATACTCGAGGACTCCGACGCCGTCGTCGCTTTTGTGGAGGAACCCTACGTCGACGTCGCACTGAAAGTAAGAAAGGATCTTCCCTTGCTGAAACAGGTTATCGTCTACGGTGTAGGCAGGGAAGTTGTTGATGTACCGGCGGGCACCATTTCTTACGGCGGTCTTCTTTCCGACGATGAGAGTAATCCCCGTGTCGATGTTTTCAACGACGATTTTTGCTACCTGATGTATACGGGAGGAACGACTGGTTTTCCCAAGGGAACCGTATGGGACGGCGAGCAAAGGGTAAGAGGGCTGGACATGATGCTGGTGAACAACATCATCCCCATCGTCGACCGTCTGGCTGAATTACCGGACGATGCCGTGCACGGGATATCGGTGCTCTTTTCCTCCAACAAAAGAATTGTCGCGGCTCTCGACCGCGTGCTGACCTCGGGGACCTTTCGGCGGATCATGAAGTCGGAGGCGTGCAAGGCGGCGTTTCTCAATTTTTTCAAGTTCACTGCCGGTAATCCCTATGCCTTGAAAGTACTCGGAGCTTTGCAGAGGGAGGGCATTCGTTTTCTCTGTTCCGCTCCCCTGTTCCATGGTGCGGGGTACGAGGGGGCCTTCACCTATCTCGGCTCCATCGCGGCCACCATCGTGTTTCTGCCGACCCCCCATCCTTTCGTGCCACGGGAGTTCTGGGAAACAATCGAGAGGCACCGCGTCCATACCTGCGTCATCGTCGGCGACGCCTTTGCGCTTCCCCTGGTGGAAGAGCTGCGAAAAGCGGAGAAAGAAGGTCGGCGCTATGACTTGAGCAGCCTCTGGGCCATCGTTTCGTCCGGTGTCCGATGGTCGCCTCACATCAAGAAGGAATTGCTGGAAAGAATACCCGGCGTATTGCTCGTGGACTCCATGGGAACAAGCGAATCAAGCGGGGCGTTCGCAGCGGTGACTTCCTCCGTGGATAAGAAAATCAGGCCCGCGGGAGCGAACATATCGAGAAAAGGGTTGTATCGAAGGCAGGTCTTTCCCTGTCGAGTGTACAACCCGGAGAAGAACAGGGATGTGATGCCGGGTTCCGGGGAAATAGGGGAATTTCTGTACGGCGGCTACATGGCCCTCGGGTACTGGAAGTGTCCCCGCAAAACGGCGAACGATTTCCGCGTCATTGACGGTGAAAGATGGTTTTTCGTCGGTGACGAGGGGACGGTCGACGAGAAAGGAAGCTTCAATCTCATCGGGAGGGGAGGAAGTTATCTAATAAACACCGGGGGAGAAAAGGTCTATTCCGAGGAAGTGGAGGAGATCATAAAATCCCATCCCAAAGTGTACGATGTCGCCGTCGTGGGAGTACCCGACCCACGCTGGGGGCAGGCGGTAACCGCCCTGGTGGAGTTGCGGGAAGGCGAGAGCGCTTCCGAGGAGGAAATAATCGAGTACTGCAGAGCGCGGATGGCCGGTTACAAGCGGCCGAGACACGTGTTCTTCGTGGACGGAGTACCCAGATCCGCCTCCGGGAAAATCGATCGATCCTTGGCCTTACAAGTTCTCGCCGAGCGTTTCGACGTGCAAACCGGCACTTGAGGAAGAGGCGGCGGCGAGATATCGATTCAGGGAACAAGCGATCTTTACATTTTTGAACCAAAGCGACAAGGAAAGGAAGGTGAAGATGAAGGAGATCGTTCAAAAGGCGAAAAAGGGCAGGAAGATCGTCGCAGACTTCTTGCAACAGGCGAAGGAACAAAAGGAAGTCCTTGCCTCGGCAGTAAAAGAGAGTCTGGCCAAGTCGAGCTTATCCCTCGGATTGGCCGTGTTCGGACTGGTGACGATCTCCTTGGCCGGTGTCGTATTCGTAGTTCTACTCATCCTTCTGGTCGACCTCTTTTTCCAAAGGTTGTGGTTATCCACCATGGCCGTGATGATTGGAATGATCTTCACGGGAGGTGTCTCGACCGCCGTCGGGGTCTCCAGGCTCAAGAAAATAAAGGAAATTGCTTCCCAGGATCTCAAAAATTATCTTTCCCGGGACCCGCGGGGAAGGATGTTGGGCGAGAAGGTGGAAGAGGTCAGGGAAGTGGCCCTGGAAATCGTGGAGGCCTTGCAAACGAGGAGAGAGGAGCAGAAGAGACGGATCGAGGAATTATGGATAAAGGCGAAGGAAAACGCCCCCCTCATTTTGCTCGGTCTTGTCCTATTGAGAACCCTGAAAAAGAGAAATGGAAACTAGAAAGAAAAATAGCAGCAGTTTACTATTGCTCGGAAAAGCAGGACATCCGCTGCCGGAGGAAAGGGGAGACGATTTCAGGGGGGTTCTATGTTCGCAGTGGTCGAGATGTAAAATGACCGTGGGGGTACCTGAGCGAAGAAGTTGAGCCTGTTTTTCAGGAGAAATTTTGGGTGATGTATACGTTGCCTTTGACGGTTACGTGAACACCTATACCCTCGCGGGTGAAGGGAGTGAGGATGTTTTCCCGGTGCCCAGGCTGTTCATCCACCCATCTACGACCTTGGACGCGAACTCATCCAGGCTATAAAAGTCATAGGTTAAAATGCGCATTGTCTTGCCGGCGGATGTATAAGAGCGAATGACACTGTCGAGGAATAGATTTTCACCGCCTATGTATTCACTGTTGCCTATCCTGGTTCACCTGGTGTACCCGTATTCGCAATAACGGTTGGAGAAGTCCTTTCCTTCAGGGCTGACGTGGTCAAAATAATTTCTCGTAGCCATGTCCATGCTGTGCTCTCAAGCTATTTGTTCGAGATCGGAATCCCAGGCCAGAACCCCCAGGTTATGCGCTTTTCTCACCTTGTTGATCCGGTAGTAAATCATGAAATTGAGGTGGCGGGAACGAGATTGAAAGAGGCGCACGCGCTCCGCCTTTTCCATTTCCGCTACCACCGCAGATGGGGGACTTTTATCCGGCTCATTCCGTGAGGGACTGACATGCGTTTGAATCTCTTCCGGCTGCTTGTTTTCCTGCTGAACGACCTGGATGGGCCGGCAGCCACCTCCGTTTTTCAAGCATCCGCCGGGAAGGCAAATGGAAAGTAGGAAGAAGAGAAAACCAAGGAAGATGATCGGAAACGGCAACGGCAGCTTGGCTCTTTTGGAAGCTCTCAACGTTTATCTCCCCTCCAAATGAAGGATCGTGCTCCCCGAAACTCGCATATTCACCACGGGTCTTCCGGACATAATTACGTTCTCAAATCATCCAACATGCCCCGGACGGTTACCGAAAATAGAGTGTGTATGCCCCGGCGAAGTTCCGGGGTGTTCGGCTGCCCGGTTCACGGGATGCCCCGGAATAGGAGGCCTCCATAACAATGTCAGGTTTAAGGTTAGGTCAAATGCAAGGTAAGAAGGCGAAAAACGTATAATATGTTGGGGGATGAGGATGCGAATTTGGGTGGACAATTGCAGGGGAGGTGGCGAAGCAGACGCGTGATCATGAATGTTTTCGCCTGTCGGTTGAAATGTTAAATCGAAAAACCTTTCTTGATCTATGTGAGACCGCAGGTTAAGAGGAAAATATGGGCTGCGAGGAGGGATGATAATTGTGCGATTGGTGCATAGCCCATGGCGCCGGTGAGAAATGGTATCTGCAGGCGAAGAATTATTCGGAGACCATGTTACGGGATCCGGACAGGCAAGCATTCTGCGAAGAATACTTTTTACATTTGGAAGAGGAACTCGGTGCCCTTCTCCCGACTGTAGACTGGGTGATGAATCATGTCCCGGTTCTCAGGAGCCTTTTTCGCAGAATTCTCAACGGTTGGGTGAATACCTGGCACGGGGGGCAGGTGGTTCCCGTGGAAGATGCCAAGGCCACCCTGCGCCTGGCAGATGAAAACGGCGGTATCGCCAGGTATTCCTGTGTCTGTCGAAGAATGCTGGGAGGGAAACGCCACGAGCCCATGTGCCTTTTCTACGGCGTCAATTTCCCGTGGGCCAGGCCGCTCAGCGATTTTATCGATTTTACGCCGGAGTTCGAGCCCCTGTCCCTGGAGGAAGCGGAAAAGTTTCTCGACGAGACGGATAGGCAGGGGTTGGTGCACCATTTGGCCACCCTGAAAACCCCGTTCTTGCTCGGTATATGTTCGTGTGAGTATCCCACCTGCATTTTCATGAGGGCGAGGCGCGATTGGGGTATACAAAGGATCTCCCGGAAAGGAGAATACCTGGCCCGCGTGGACACGTCGTCCTGCAACAGATGCGGGAAATGCCTGGAGCGCTGCCAGTTCGGCGCCCTTCATTACGCGCCGGAATCGGATGTGGTGGCGGTCGACTATGAAAAGTGTTTCGGCTGTGGAGTTTGCCGAAGAGCTTGTTCGACGGGTGCCATAACCCTCGTGGGAAGGGAAACCTTGCCCAAGTACAAGGATATGTATTGAGGTGCATGGTTAGGAAGGGGGTCGAAATGCGGGAAAATCTCCTGGAGAAACCGTCGAGGATACTCGAGGTTTCGACCACGCTGCTTCATTTTCTGGGCATGAGGACGAGCGATATTTTTACCGGAGAGATAATGCTCAAGGTGAGGAGCGTGGCCGACCGTGTCGGCGGTACACTGCGTCGCGGAAGGGAAAGGGGCACCACCGCGCAGGTAAAGCTTGACGGGAAGAAATGCCTGGAGAACCCGCTTCTCTGCGCTCAGTGCATGAAGCTCTGCCCGGAAGGCGTTTTTTTCGTTCATCCGCGAGGGAGGAAACCCGGGGAGATATGCGAGACGTACGAGCTATTGACCGCCTTTAAGTCACGATGCACCGGTTGCGGTATTTGCGTGGAAGCTTGCCCCCGCGGCGCCCTGACGTTGAAGCAGAATCTGATTTGATGCCGATCAAGCGATCAGCAACAATTAAAAGCCCCGGCCGCATTGCCTCACTGATTCTGCTGCCGAAATAATGCCGTTGCCTCATAGAATTGTTACCAGAAACTGGGGGGAGCGGCATGAGGAAACAGATCAGCAAGCAGTCCCAGAATGAACTGACGGATGCCATCAGGCAACGCTATAACAAAGCATCCAAACAAGAGAGGACGAGAATCTTGGACGAGTTCATCGCACTGAACAGATGCCACCGGAACCAGGTCATTGGACTATTGAGCGCGGTCGGTTGCGCTTCCCGCCAGACCAGGAATAATGGCAGATGCGTCTACGACGAAGCAGTCAAGGGTGAAGACGGGATCGGGACAGGAGGAGAGGCGGGGGCAGGTCCGCCAGGCCGCGACCGACCCCCCCTCACCTTAGCGGAGGCGTCGTGGTGGGTGGTGTCTATGGCCGCCACCGAGAGGTTGCGGGGGATGACCCCCTCCACCAGGTTGTGCTCGACCGCGAGTCTCGAGACCTCGGTCCACAGGCCTTCTGTGGACATGATGCGCGCAAAGCGGCGAAGGGAGCGGGGGCTGGGAGTCTCCCTACGGGTAAAGCCGCATACTTCCGCGAAGCGGGAATTGCGCTCTAGCTCCCTCGCGATATGTTCCACGCCTCCCTCGCACTCGTAGAAGAGGGCGAGAAGAGAAGAAAGCAGCGCAGGAGGGAGAGGAAGGGATGCGCGGGCATCCCACCCGGGCCCGGCTCCTCCGACTCGCACTGGGAGAGCTCGTATTCCTCTACCTCGAGGAATTTTCTTGCGCAGGGCGGCGGTCTTCCCCGCTTTCTCCTGAGCCCCCCTTTCTTCCTCGCCTCTCTGCGTTTATACTTCCTCCTCGTCTTCTCGTATCTTTCCTCCAGCTCCCCGAAGACCTCCCAGGGGAAGATATCGGGCACCATCTCGGGGTGGGGTCCCGTCTCGGCCAGGGCGACCATGCTCTAATCCAGGGGCGTCTGAACGGGGATGGTCGCCTTTCCTTCTTCGATGTCGGAATCCTACGAAAGTAGGTACCTGGAATGGCTATATTTACCAAATATTTCGGCGCCGGGGGAGGATTATCCTTGTATTGCTTGGACCATTTTCCTGTACTCGTGCGGTTTTCAGGCAGGTAGCTCTAAATCGTGCCTGGCTGTGTCAGGATATGAAGAATGCCGCGCTAGCTCAAGTCGGAGTGGCATTCGTGGGAAAACGAGGATAATCCACCTTTTCGGAGACCAACTCAAATTTTATACGCCAACGATCGGACAAGCGGGAATGGAACAGTAATTCGTGGGGATATGCTCAGGAGTGTAGGTGAACCGAGGAGTTTGCCGAGAATGCCGGCCTTGGTGGGCGGTTGGATGTTTCTTTACCCGATGGGTGATGAAGGACCGGGCATCGATTTTCCTCGCCGTGTTGCCCCCGGATGGGCCTCCCCTCTAGTCCTTGGTGGAAGCGGGAATATCTAACGACTACGGCCCGTATGGCAATTCCGGCCCTCCCGGTATCCGGCGACGGGGAAGACTCGCGGTTATAGATTCGAGAATTCCGTTCTGGCGATTATTTCGTCCTGGATGGATTTACCTAGATCGGTGAAGTAAGCGCAGTAACCGGAGACCCTCACCACCAGGTCGGGATATTTTTCGGGGTGAGCCTGGGCGTCCTTCAGGGTCGCCGTGTCCACCACGTTGAACTGCACGTGCCTCCCTCCCAGGACGAAATACCCGTCGATGAGGAAGGAAAGCTTTTCCACGCCTTCATCGGATTCCAGAAGAGTCGGGGAAAGCCTAAGGTTCAGGGCCGTTCCGTCGCTCAAGGGGGCGCATGTCGAGAGCGCGGCGGAGCGAAGAACGGCCGTGGGACCGTTGTACTCCGTGGCGTTGGCCGGCGATATTCCGTTGGATACCGGTTCTCCCGCAAGTCTTCCGTCGGGAGTCGCGCCTAAGAAGAGGCCATCGACCACATGGACTCCATAGGAGAATATACCGGGACGGTAAAAACCTCCCCTACCGCAGGCGTTCTTCCTCACCTCGTCACAGAACAACCGGGACACCCAGGCGGCAAGCTCGTCGACTCGGTCGTCGTCGTTTCCGTACTTGGGGGCCATGCGCAACAGCTTCTGTCTCAGCGCTTCCCTTCCCCGGAAGTTATTGCGCAGTGCCTGGATAAGCTCCTCCATGGTTACAATTTTCTCCTCGAATACGGCCCACCGAATGGCAGCAAGGGAGTTGGCCACCGTACCCAGGCCCCTGCCGGTGATGGATCCGTAGTTATAACGTGCCCCTCCTCTGGTCATGTCTTTGCCACTTTCCAGGCAACCCTCGAGCGTTGAGGAGATAAGAGGGCTGGGAAAGGATTCGGCGTAGGATTGATCCTTTAATTCAATTGCCCGTACCAGCTTCTTTACATTAAAGGACAGCTGTTCGGCAAACGCTCTTTTCACGTCCTCGAAGCTCGTAAACTTTCGTGGATCAGGCGTTTTAGCTCCAACCCGGCGGCCGGAAAAAAGCATGCGACCCTCGTTCAAGGCCATCTCCAGCACGCCGGCCAGGGAAATGTCGTTTCCCGCGGTGCAGGCGAAGCTGTTCCCGGTGGAGGTCGGTTCCACGCATCCCACGATGGAGTAATCCCTGGCGTCTTCGAGCGAATAACCGTCCTCCACGAGTTCCTTCACGATCACCTCGTCGTTGAAGAAGGCGTGGCCGGAGGTATATCGGTGGGATTCGCAGGCTTTCTTCAGGAATTCCCGGGGAGTTTTGGAGGATATTCTTATGCAGAGGTTGTTCGCCAAGGCCCTCAAGTTCTCATGGGCTTCCAGGAAGAGGTGCGAAACCTCGTTGGTGGCGTCGTTTCCTTGACGGTCCAAGCCCCCGATGGTCACCGTGTTGGATCCGACTCCCATTTCGCTTGCGGTATCCTTCCCGATCTCCACCAGCATGATGAGAAAGGTGCCCAGCTTAACGTAGTATTCCTCGATGGCTTCAAGAGCGCTCTCTCGAGTTATCCGACCGGCATCCAGGTCCTGCTGGTAATACGGGTACAAGTATTGATCGACTCGGCCTGGGGATAGTATCTCGGCCATGCCGTAGCTGATGCACAAAACCACCTGGGTCATCCAAAGGGATTGTAGGGCTTCCATGAAGTTCCGGGGAGGTTTTGCGGGTACCTGCCTGCATCGCTCAGCGATCTGCCTAAGTTCCTCCCCTCGCTTGCCGTTTGTCGCCGCGGCCATCCTCTCGGCGAGATCCGCGTAGCGAAGGGCATAATCGCAAACGGCCCGGGCGGCCACTTGGGTTGCTTCCAGGAAATCCCTTCGATGCTCGTAGTCGTCGGTTCCCGGTTGCAGTTTTTCCAGCTCCCGGGCTGCCAAGTCCGCTATTCCCTCGAAGCCCATCTCCAGTACCCTTTTATGGCCCGGAACCAGGTGTCCCTGCACGTCGAAGACGGTCAGGGCGAGGTTGGGCCTGATCCCCGCCAATTCCCTGAGCTTGCGGGGAACCTTCGGAAGGTTCCTAATGCCGCCTCCCATCGTCAGGGAAGCGATCTTGGCCGCATTTCCGAGACCCATAGCCCTGACGATACGGTATAGGGAGACGGGGCCCAGGAGCGGGGTTTCATATAGGCCTTCCCTTTTCCAGAGCTCTATTTTCTTGGCCCGAGCCGTCTTGTCTTTCCAATAGGGAAGTATTTCTTCCTCCAGTTCCCTGCGCTCCTCGTCCGTTATGTGAAACCTGCGTCTCTCCCTAGAGAGCAGTTGATCCAGCTCCATCTCGAGTACGCTGTTGAATTCGCCTCGCTCCACCGGTATGACGCCGGCTAATCGCTTGTAGGTTTTCACCCCCACGAGCAGTTCGTCTTCATCTATCCTTATCCTCATGTTCTGCAAGGTCTCCCGCAGGGCACAGGCCGCGCGCATGCAGGGTGGCGCATCCTCCATCCTTTTCCATACCCTCGTGTAGTACCGCGCGCGCTCGATGTCGATTTCATAAGGGCTGGAAAGCAGCCGTTCCTTCAGCTTTAATGCCCTTTGCGATGGAACCCCCCTCGTTTGCAGCAGGGTCATCATGAATACCCCCTATTCTCGGATTTGTTCGTAGCGCTAATGAGAAGGTCTTACCCGCTTTTCCTGAGCATTTTTACTGCAAAAACAAGAGTTCCTCTCCAACCACCGGCCGAACAAGCGTACATTCGTTTTCAAATCTCAAGCTGCCGCCTGGTTGCCATTCTCCCCGTCAGGTATATTTTAATGGGCAACGCCCTGCCGAGCAATCCAGAACGGCGCTAGGGGGTCAAAATTGGGGGCGCATCTTCCATCTTCGGATCCCGATGTCTTTTCTCCGTTTCAGCATTCCAACGGAAGATTAAAGATGTGACCCCAAAATGGAATTTCCCCGAAAGGAAGCACGGCGACTCCCGCGACTTTCTCGGCTGAGGCCCTAAGGTTCACCTTGGTTTCTTAACCAAAAAATGTATAAAAGGCGTCGGCGGAAAGAAGTTTGACGTTTGCCTTTTCTTGTCGGCAAGAATGACGATCCTTCCGCGCGGCGATGAGAAGTCCTCGAGTCAAAGGAGGGTGAGATGGTCAAGATCACGGAAGCGGACATGCAGGAGAAGGTTACCCCTTTCCTGCAGCCCGGTGAGCAGGTGGTGACCATGGGATGGGCGTAGGGGAAGGGGGTAAAATACTACTATGTGGCTTTCACTGATTGCCGGCTCTTCCTGGTAATACTTTCCATGATGAATAAAGTCAAGGGGGAGGAGTCCATCCCCCTCACGGAGCTGGAGGCGGCCTCCGTGCACAGCGGGTTCAAGTACGCGCCCGTGGACATGCAGCTTCTCTCCAGGCTCTCGGAGACCTCCCTGTACATAAGGACCAGGGACGGGAAGAAGCGGGCCCTCCGCTTCCCGGCCATGGCGGGCCTCAAGAACAAGGAGGTCCCGGTACAGGTCGTGGAGACCCTGAAGCTCCCCGGATAAAGCCATCCCGGTGGCCGGGGTCCGGTCCCTTC
The DNA here is from genome assembly GCA_030019255.1 of Actinomycetota bacterium. NCBI lineage: Bacteria > Bacillati > Actinomycetota > Actinomycetota bacterium. The sequence goes on along the minus strand of JASEFK010000003.1, from coordinate 260,114 downwards.
CGACCGGACGAGGGTTTGCGGAGCGCGGGCTTGAGGCGCTCCCGGGAGACGGGAGGTCAGGCCGGATCGGGGAGGGACGGTCTCCTGTTCCGGGGCCCCGGCTTTCCGATCGACGGCGCGCAGGGTCCGGCGGGGAGGACGTTGCTCCTGGAGGCCTGCCTCCGGCCGTCTTGAGATGAGGAAGCAAAGGCGCGGGTCCCTTCGACCCGCGCCTGAACATCCGGGGTTTCAGGGCTCAGATTCCCAGTGCCTTGCGCTTTTCCTCTATGTGGGAGAGCATGCCCTCGGCGGCCTCCACGGGGTCCTTCTCCAGGTGCAGCTGCCCGCCGGTGAGTTCGCGGCACCCCGAGGTGAGAAGCTCCACCAGCTTCGGCCCCCCGGTCACCGTGGGCACCGGGTTCACGTAGGTGTAGAGACCCAGGGCCAGGGCGAAGACGGCGTCGATGGTGGCCTTCTGCTCCATGTACTCGGGGGCAGCGGCCACCACCGGGAGGTCGGGGATGGGCACCCCGCCCAGGGCGGAGGAGACGGCGGCCAGGAGGTCCGCCAGCCGACCGGTATCCGTGCAGGTCCCGTAGCTCAGCACCGGCGGCACGCCCAGCTTCTCGCACAGGGACCTGAGGCCGGGGCCGGCCAGCTCCGCGGCCTGGGGCAGGCAGAGGCCGGCCACCTGCATGGCCGCGTTGCCGCAGCCCATGGAGAGGATGAGGATATCGCGCTTGATGAGTTCCCTGGCCACGGCCACGCTGTGCACGTCCTGCCCGGTGTCCCGCAGGGTGGTGCAGGAGACCAGCCCGGCCACCCCCCGGATAGTCCCCGCCTTGAGGGCTTCGAGGAGAGGGTCCAGGGAACCGCCCAGGGCTTCCAGGATGCTCTCCGTGGAAAAACCTACCACCGCCTCGCCCACCGGCTGGCCGGTGAGGGGCTCCACCGCCCCGCGCCGCACCCTGAAGTTCTCGATGGCCATCTCCAGGAGCTGCGCCGCCTGTTCCTCGGCCCGCTCCGGGTCGTAGTCCAGACGGTCGTTCACCCCCTCGAAGGCCACTAGGTCGCTCACCGGGACCAGCCTGAAGCGGTAGCGCTCGGCGTAGATGGGGTCGATAGGCATAGAGCAGTTCATGTCCGCGGCGAAGAGGTCCACGCAGCCCGAGGAGAGCACCGCCTCCTGCATGATCCAGTTGCCGGTGAAGCCGTGGAAGGCCTCGTCCATGGTCCAGCGCTGGATCATCTCCTGGCCGGTCTCGATGCTGGCGATGACCCGCAGGCCCTTGGCGCCGGCGGCGCGGGCCTTCTCCTGCCACTCCGGCTTGCGGGCCAGCTGGACCATGGCGAACCCCAGGAAGGGCTCGTGACCGTTGGGAAGCACGTTGACGTAATCGGGATCGAGCACCCCCAGGTTCACGCGCATGGGATGGGGACGGGGGATGCCGAAGAGCACGTCCTGGCAGTACTCGTTGACCACCTGGCTCTGGTAGGCCATGGCGATGCCCATGCGCATGGCCTTGAGGGCCAAGCTGGCGTAGTAACCGTCCACGTTGGTCAGGCAGGAGCTGGTCACCCGCATCATCTCCCCGTAGATGCCGCCGGGGAAGATGTCCAGTTTCTTCCATATCTCCTTGCGCTCCGGGGTGGCCAGGGCCTCCACGATCAGGCTGGGCTGGTCCGCCTTGCGGTTGAAGTCCGCCTCGCAGAAGTCACAGAGGCGCAGGGACACCTCTACGTCGCTGCCGGAGACGTCCAATCCCAGGCGGGAAGCAAAGTCGCGCAGCTTGGCGGGCTCGGTAATGGAGAAGGGGGTCTTGCCCTGTGCCGTGGCCCGCAGGGTCTTCATGGTCTGCTCGGTGTGATAATGATAGGTGGAAGCCCCCATGACGTTGCGCAGGGCCATCATGCGCATGGCCATCCCGTCGGCGGTGATCCCGCACACCCCCCGCTTATCCTTCTCGGCGTCGGCACGGCAGGGGCCGTTGGAACACAGGTCACAGCGCACGCCGCCCATGCAGAAGGGGCACCTCTTGTCCGGGTCGCTTCCGAGGCCCTGGGCCTCGTAGCGGTCCCAGATGTTGGTGATCCCGTCCTCCTTCAGGCGCCGGTAGGCGCGCCTTACCGACTCGTGGTAGGAAATGCGTCCCTCTTCCATGTCCTTACCTCCTTGCCTTCCCTCGATGTATGTCGATTATGTTTCCCCGCCAGGGAGCCGGATAAACGGGAGAACGCCTTCTTTCTTTGCGGCGGGAACGCGCGGCAGTCCATCCCCGCGGGAAAGAGGGGCGAGTCCTTACGACGGCGACGCCAGCCTTCCCTCCGGTGGCAGGCTTGGACCCAGCGGATGGCGGTCCCGGCTTTACCCTTATCGGCTGACGCTGCGGCCGCACCGGACGTTCGTCATGCCGCGAGCACCGGAAGGGCATGGGCGGTGGAGTTCCAGCGTTGCTCCTCCTGTGCCACGGAGGCGTGCCAGGAAGGTCACATGCGCGCCGTGATTACCCTGCGGCGGACGTCCAGCGCCCCACGTAACCGTTCCGCTCCAGGCTTACAGTATCCTCGTCTCCTCCCGCGGCCGCGGGACCTTCACCACCAGGATACGGAGGTCCCCCTCCCCGTCGTTCACCCAGCGGTGGGGGATGCGGGCCGGGCTTTCCACCAGGGTATCCCTTCCTACTCGCTTCCTTTCCTCGCCGATCTCCACCGTCCCCTCGCCTTCCAGGACGTAGAAGAAGACGTCCACGGGGGTGACGTGCCGCTTCAGGCTCTCCCCCGGCCGGAGCAGGATGTGTACCGCCTGGGCGTGGTCGGTGTCGTAGATCCTCGAAGCGTGCACGCCGTGGGGGTTGGGTATGGCCTCCGCTTCCATCGCGTTCACCACTTTCATCAGGGCACCTCCTTTGAAAGGGGTTCGCGATTAATATATGTGTATAGTAGATGTATGTCAATGACATATATCCAAATTGGTCACCGGCACAACCGGTCCCGGGGCGGATGAAGCGAACGGCGGATCTAGGGAACCGCCTTCCCAGGGTTGCGCGGAATTTGCAATATATGTCCGTGACATATTATAGTTGGGGCGGTGAAGTGGAAGGCCTTTTCAGGACCGGGGAGGGACCTTGGCCGGAAGCAAGCTGAAACAGGTCGACATCCTCGCGGACATAAACGCATATATACGGGAGGGACCCGGGAAGAGGTTCATCGAACCGCGCATCCTTTTCCTGCTCAACCGTGGACCGGCGCACGGTTACCAGCTGATGCGGAAGATGGATGAGGTGCCCCTGCCCGGACCCCTGCCCGACGTGGGCGCCGTCTACCGCAGGCTGAGGCGCATGGAGGAGGAGGGCCTGGTCACCTCGCGCTGGACGAGCGCGGAGAGGGGACCCCAGAGGAAGGTTTACCGCCTTACGCCGAAGGGAAGGAAAAGGCTCGCCCTCTGGGTGGAGGCCATCCGGGCCAGGGTCACCCTCCTGCAGCGCTTCCTGGAACTTTGCGACGAAGGGGTGTGATCCTAGATTCCGGTTCCGCCAGGGGGAGGCGGCGTTCCAGGCGGATATCCCGGCCCCTCCAGGGAGCCAGGTAGGGGATGACCTCCACCCCGGAGGAGGTGGCACGGTGGAGGGCGGCGGCAAAGACAGGATCGGTCTCCGCATTGGCGGCGAAGGTCCGGGCCCCGGGATGCTTGACCACGAAGACGGCGCAGGCGCGGTAGCCTTCCCGCGTAGCCCGCATGAGCTCTTCAAGGTGGCGGGTTCCCCTCGCCGTAGGGGCATCAGGGAAGAGGGCCACCCCATTCACGGCCAGGGTGCAGCCCTTGACCTCAACCAGGCAGGGACGGCCGCCCCCTTCCAGGAGGAAGTCGAGGACGCTCTCGCCGTAGCGATACTCGGGCGTGAGGCGGGATATGCTTTTAAATTCTTCCAATCGTTTCTCGCGCACGGCTTCGGCGAAGAGGAGGTTAGGGAGCCAGGAGTCGATATTCACCCATCCTTGCGGGCTTTCCACGCCGATGAGGTCCCAGGAGGTGCTCCTTCCTCGTCCTGAGGCGGGCCGCAGGCGCACCCGTACGCCCGGAAGGAGGAGCTCTCTCAACCGTCCCGGGTCGGGCACGTGGACTTCCGCCCTCTCTCCCTCCACTTCTACCACGGCCAGGAAGCGATTGGGCCTCTCCAGGAACCGACCTTCCTTCCATTTTCCGACGTCCATGGACCCAAGGATATACGAATCGGATTCCGGGTGCCATGACGGGAACACGAAGGCACGTCGCTCGGGGAGTATCACCGGCGTTGACTTCCAGGAAACGGAAGGTCCGAGACGGGTCCTCGTCCGCCCCTTTCGTGTCTTTTCGCGGGCCTTGCCGGACCGGCTCCTGCGCTGCGGGGGACCGTTGGCGGGAGGAGGAAGAAACAGGAAGCCGAGGCTCGAAGCCGCACGCACCCTGCCGTTTCCGGACCTTCGGCCCCGTCGGGGCGCCTAGGTAGGCGGCTCTCACGTCCCGCCACCGTTTCCGGTTCGCGTCTATCGAGGGCAGGCACATCACAGATAGGGGATGAAAACCCGGAAAACGGAACCTCCCCCCGGACGTGGTTCGTGCCAGATCCGCCCGCCGTGGGCCTCGGCGATGCGGCGGGCCAGGTAGAGCCCCAGGCCCAGGCCCTCCGAATGGTAGAGCGCCTTTTCCTCCTGGTAGAAGCGCTCGAAGATGCGCTCCCGGTTCTCCTCCCGGACCCCCTTGCCCCGGTCCAAAACGGAGACCAGGACTCCTCCGGGGTCGGCTTTTACCTCTACCTCCACCTCCACCTCCGTATCCGGGGGTGAGAACTTCACCGCGTTTTCCAAGAGGATAACCAGGAGCTCATGGATACGCAGGGGGTCCAGGGAGCAGGTTCCCATAACTCCCTTCACAGCCAGGCGAAAGTTCCTTTCCGGGAAACGTTTCTCCATTTCGGAGATAGTCCCGCGAGCCAGCCCTACAAGGTCCTGCCTGCTGCGCCGAATGGTGAACCGATTCCTCTCCAGGAGTGAAGCGTGAACCAGGCCGTCAGCGATCTCCGCCAATCGATCCGCGGCCGAAATTATAGCCTCAGTGACCTCCGCGCGGGTGGCCTCCTCCATCTGCCCTCCCTGCTCCCTGAGCAGCTGGGAATAGCCACTGAGCAGGGCGGTGGGGTGCCGTAGTTCGTGGGAGGCGATGTCCACGAACTCGCGCAGGCTTTCCTGGTATTCCCAGCGGTCCTCCTCGATGGCCAGGGCCCTGCCCAGCATGATCAGGATGTCGATGTCCGCGGCGGTGAAATCCCGCTCCTCGGTGAAGAAGAAACACAGGCATCCAACGGGCTTGCCCTTGATGTGCACGGGAAAGGCCAGGATCTCACGGGGCCGGATAGAGACGGCGTCGGGATCCTTTTCCAGAAGGGAGAGGTCCAGGTCCTTGGTAGATACCGGTGTGTTCAACCCGGCTTGCATGAGCCTGTAACACAGATAATTCTCCGGGTTCTCCCGCACCAGGAGGCCATCCTCGGGACGCTCCGAGGTGAAGGCCTCGAACCGCCCCCCCTGTATCCTACCGTAACGTGCCAGCCTGGCCTCCAGTATTTCCCGTCCGGCGAGGACGATGTTGGAGATATTGTTCATGTAATCATGGCCCAGGCTTAGGAGAGTCCGGTTAAGCGTTTCGAGATTGGTCCTTATCCGCTTGCTGTCGGTAATATCACGGGTGATACCGATGAAACCGGAGGGCTTACCGCTCGCGTCGTGCAGGAGGGAGGCACTTATCTCCACCCAGCGACGCGCCCCGTCCTTCCTCAACATTATGTATTCTTCCCGGCGCACTTGCTCCCCTTCGGTGGGGGCGCGCATGGACTCCACCGCCCGTGCATGATCCTCGATGGAAATGAACTCCAGGACGTTACGACCCAGTACCTCCTCGGGATCCCGGTAGCCGAGCATTTCGACGACGGCGCGGTTGACCATGTTTATCTTCCCTTCGAGGTCGGTTACCACGATGGCGTCTGGGGAGGTCTCCACCAACGACCGGTAACGTTCCTCGCTCTCCCGCAGCTTCGTCTCCGCCTCCCGGCGCTCGGTTATGTCCCGGGCGTTGACCACGATGCCCCGCACCGCGGGGTCTTCCATGAGGTTGCAAGCCACCGCCTCCTGCCACCGGTAGGTGCCGTCCTTATGCCGCCAGCGGTATTCCGCTCTTTCCGTCACCCCGCCGTTTTTCAGCTGGTGGGTGAAACGGTCCACCAGCGAGGGCACGTCCTCGGGGTGGATGAAATCCAGGCTGCTCCTCCCGGCGACTTCCTCGGGCGTGTACCCCGAGACCCTCTTCACCGAGGGGCTTAGGTAGCGTATCTTCAGGTCCTCGTCCAGGACGGCGATGAGGTCGTAGGTGTTCTCCGTCAGGGCCCGGAAATACCTTTCGCTGCGTTCCAGCCCTTTCAGGGCCTCCTCTAGCTCATGCGTCCTTTCCCTCACCTCTTCCTTCAGGCGGCGTCGGTGGGACTCCAGTTCCTCCTCCAAGCGCCGCTGCTCGGTTACGTCGTGGGCGATGTTCATGATCTCGAGAACCTCGCCCCGCTCGTCCGTCAACGGGACCCCTATCACGTGGGCGATGATGACGGATCCGTCCCTGCGGAAGAATCTCAGGTCCTCCCGGGTCGCGGAATGGCCGGCGAAGAGCTGCCCCATGGCCGCTGTCACCCGCGGGTAGTCGTCGGGGTGCAGGACCCCCAGCTCGAGGACGTTGCGTCCCAGCAGTTCCTCCTCCGAATACCCGAGGAGGTCGGTGACCACCTGGTTCATGTCGGTGAGGATGAGGTTCCGGTCGTAGGAGAAGACGGCGAACCGGGCATTGTCGTGAAGGACGCGGTAACGCTCGCTGAGCTGGCGCAGGGATTCCTCCGTCCGTTGCTGTTCGGTCACGTCGCGGGTCACTGCCAGGTAGTATTTTTCTTCCCGGTGGGTAAAGGAGGTGAGGGAGACCTCGGCGGTGAAGGGGGTCCCATCCTTCCTATAGGAGGGAAAGCGGTGTCTCCTTCCCAGCAACCCGTCCTCGGTGCTGGAGGCCATGTCCCGGAAGGCCTGGCGGAATACCTCGCGTCGATCCTCGGGTACCATCAGCCCGGCCATGTCCGCGCCGCAGGCCTCCCGCGCCCGGCACCCCCACAGTTCCTCGGCGGCTTGGTTGAGGTAGACGATGCGCGCCTCGCGGTCCACGCAGACCACGGCTTCCGGCATCGCCTCCAGGATCTCCAGGGCCACTTCCCGGGCCGGGAAGGCGGTCTCCTTCTCCCCGCCCCGGAAGTGTTCTCCGGCCTCCGTCGGATCCTGTTGTGTGGGCCCGGAATCTCCGGAGGGATCATTCCTCCCGCCGTTACAGGCGCCGCCCTTTCCTCCGCCCAACTTAACCTCCCGGCCGCACGGCCCTTCCACTTTGAATATACCCGAATTCCGTCTATAAGATTCCCGTATTTTCCCCGTGGCTTAACGGAGTGCATGACACCTTGGCGTTTCCCTTCGGGATGGGGATCGAGCCCGCCATGGAGGAGCGATTTTCGTGCCCGTATCCTTTTGAGATCATGGAGTGCGGAAGGGGCGGATGGGGGTGGGAGCTTTTCAACTATGATCTCAGGCATGCTTTCCCCTTTATCATCCTGTTCCGGAATGGGAGGCGTGGAGGGGGCCGGATACGGTAAGGTTGCCCGTTGTAAAATAGGGGCATGTCGCGGCTGACCCTTGTCTCCTGGAACGTGAACGGGCTGCGCGCCGCCCACGCCAAGGGCTTCCTGGGCTGGTTCCTGGGCGCGCGGCCGGACGTGCTCTGCCTCCAGGAGACCCGGGCCCACGAGGACCAGCTGCCGCGCGAGCTGCGCGAGGTGGAGGGCTACCGCGCCTGGTTCTCCGCCCCCCGCAGGCGGGGATACAGCGGGGTGGCCATCTATTCCCGCCCGGAATCCGTAGCGGTTCGCGGTGGCATGGGTATACCCCGGTTCGACGAGGAGGGCCGGATGCTTTCGGCCGATTACGGGGATTTCCTTCTCTTCAACGTGTACTTCCCCAATGGGAAGCAGTCGCGGGAGAGGTTGGCCTACAAGCTGGATTTCTACGAGGCTTTCCTGGAGCACGTGGAGGCGCTGCGGGCGAAGGGCAGGGGTATCGTCATCGGCGGCGACTTCAACACCGCCCACAAGGAAATCGACCTGGCCCGGCCGAAGGAGAACAGCAAGGTCTCCGGGTTCCTCCCCGAAGAGCGGGCCTGGATGGACCGCCTGGTGGAGCGTGGATACCTGGACACCTTCCGCCTCTTCAACTCGGAACCCGGCCATTACACCTGGTGGGACCAGAAGACCGGGGCCCGGGAGCGGAACGTGGGATGGCGCATCGATTATTTCTTCGTCAGCTCCGACCTGGAGGGCAGCGTGAAGGAGGCCTTCATCCTCCCCGATGTGGAGGGCTCGGACCACTGCCCCGTGGGGCTGGTGCTGGAATTGTGAGGGGAACGGGAAGGAGGGACCTTGTTCGAGGACATCGAGGACGTGACCATCAACTACGAGGAGGACGGGGTACAGGTGGTCCAGGAGCTGGACAAGGAGATCATCTCCAGCGGCACCTGGGCCACCGTCCTTTTCCGCTACCGCCAGTGGGAGAGGTCGAGGGAGGGATACGGCCCCGACCGCTTCACCCTGCGACGGTACCGGAGGATGGGAGGAGAATACCGCCAGCAGGCCAAGTTCAACATCTCCAGCGTGGAGCAGGCCCGAAAGATCGTGGAGGTGCTGAGCCGATGGATCGCCGAGGCGAAGGAAGCCGGTCCAGGGATGGAGGAGGAAGAGGAGGAACCCTGACAGGTACTACCATCACCTTCATACCGATGACTCGTAGGCCACTGCGCCTGCTTCAGCTGCCGGTCTCCACCTTCCTCATCCACTCCAGGATCTCGGGATACACCTCCTCTTGGACCCTTTTCCCCATCACCAGGTCGGTATGTCCGTATTCCGGGTAGCACCGGTAATCCCTGAGGGAGCTGGATACCGCCTCGTAACCCTGCAGGCGCAGGTTGTCCGCTCCCGCGAAGTCCCGGCTCCCGGTGATGAAGAACAGCGGGGCGGTGATGCGCTCCATCCCTGCGGTGTAGTTCCAGGTTCCGTCGTAGGACCTGAAGTCCGGGTCCAGACCCAGGCGCAATATCTGGATGGTCATGCGGGCGGTTACCTTGTCCGAAGCCCACCGGAGCAGGCTGTATCCCACGTCTGGGTCCACGTTCTTCACGTTATACAGTGCACGGGCGACGGGTCCCCGCACGGCCAGCAGCTTCCCCAGTCGGGGGGTCTTAATGCACACGGCCCCCAGGCGGCCGAAGTCGATGCACGGAGAGGAGCGGTCCATCCGCTCCAGGTAGGCGATGAGGGCCCTGGTGTTGGCGCGGAAGGCGGGCAGACGGGAGAGAAAGGTTATCCAGTCGCCGCCGCCCTGGTGGAGTCCCGGAGGGCTGCCGATGGCAATTCCTCCCAACAGGGAACGGTTGCGCTCCGCGGCCAGGTCCGGGTCGGCGCAGAGGGCCTCGTCGGGGCCCGCCTCCATGGTCACTCCCTGCAGGTACATATAGAGCACCATACCGCCCATGCTGTGCCCTATCCAGAAGGGCCTTTTCCCGGTGGCCTCTGCCACTCCCCGGACAAGGGCCTCGGCGTCGAAGGCCGCCAGGTGGTCCACGGAATGACTCCAGTGCGGCGCCTCGCTCCGGTAGGGGTCCCGGCCGCAACCCCGGAAGCTGGACACCCACACGTCGTATCCGTTTTCGGCCAGGAACACGGCCAGGTTCTGGCGGCGGTGGGGAAGGTCGAACTCCAGCCCGTTTCCCGTGAACCCGTGGGCCAGGATGACCGGCTGCCCTCCCTCTTTCACGTACCTCTTTAAGCGCAGGACGGCTCCGTCACGAGTGTGCAACGTTTCCTGGCGGGTTTCTAGGCTCGCCGCGTAGTCGGTTTCCTCCTCCGGCAGTGGCATCCCGGCGAAGGAGCGCATAGCAGCCGCCCCCGCGGCGCACCCCAAAAACAGCAGTCCACCTTTCACCACCCTGCCTTTTTTCATGGCGCGATTCCCCCTTCCCTCGAATCGAGGCCCGATTCATCAGGGTCGCACCCGCACTTCCGTGAGACGAAGCAATGCGGTTCACGGGACGACCCCACTCCCACGACCGGTGGGCCCTACCGCCAGTTCCAGTCCTGAATATCTTACACCACCCGACCGCGGTCCGCCCGAATGAGATTCCGTGAGGGCAACACCCGGAATTCTTCAGACAAAGAGACAACGTTTATATGGTAAAGTGTTAGGGCGAGGAGCCTGGGCTGCGCACGGCCATTGGTTATGAGCGGTTTCCCGCCGATTCCGCTGTGGCCGTGAGGCGGGGGAAGAGACCGGGGCAGCCTTCAAGGGGATGGGTTGCAACATGAGGGGCCGGCGATGAAAGATTTCCCGCGCAGCTGCGCAACGGTGGAGGAGAGGAGGGTGACTGCGGAGTGAAGGTGTAATTTTATGCCAATAATGGTAATGGTCGGAAACAGACAGTTCGTGACGGAATCTTGCCCCGGTGGAAGAGAATAACGTGACTGTGGGGTGGATATGAAGGGCGTGGACTACGACGTGGTGGTGGTCGGGGGAGGGCCGGCCGGGGCGGCGGCCGCCCGGGCGGCGGTGGAGGGCGGACTGCGCACCCTTCTGGTGGAAAGAAAGAAAATTCCGCGGCCCAAGCCATGTTCCGGTTATATCTTTACCGAGGCCCGGGAGTTCCTGGCCCGCCATTACGGCGAGATCCCCGAGGAGGTCCGAGCCTGGCCGCTGCATATCCGGTCGGAGCGCCTTCATTACGCGAAGGGACGCTGGGTGGACGTACAGGTCCCGGGACTCAACGTGTGGCGAGACAGGTTCGACGCCTGGCTGTGCCGGGAGTCCGGGGCGGAGGTCTGGGACGGCACGACCCTTTCGGATTTTGCGGAGTGGAGCGATCGGGTGGAGCTCCTCCTGGAAAGGAATGGCAAGACGGTAAGGCTCAGGACGGCAGTGCTCATTGCCGCCGACGGAGGAATGTCGCGCGTGGCCAGGAAGCTGGACCCCGAGTTTCCCGCCGGCGTTCCGGAGATCGTCACCCGGCACGAGTATCACGCCTGCCGGGTGGACCTAGATCCAGACGTGTTCCACGTGTTCCTGAATGCCGACTACGGGGTCTACCCGGCGGTCTATGCCAAGGACGACCTGGTGGTGGTGGATACCTCGGTGCGGCGCGGCCGGAAGCTGCGCCCCGCGCGCCAGGCCTTCCATGCCATGCTGCGGGAGGAGTTCGGCTTCGGCGGAGGGAGGCCGGCCATGGAGATGGGGTGCCGGGTCATCTTCCCCGCGGCGCGCAACCGCTTCTGCCTGGGGACCGGCCGGGTACTGGTGGCGGGGGAGGCGGCCGGGTTCATGAACGCCCTGGGGGAGGGCATATCCTCCGCCCTGGCCACCGGCTACCTGGCGGGCGAGGCGGCCCGCGGCGACGGGAGGGGCTCACCGGGCGAGGTCTACCGCGAAAAAGTGAAGCCGGAGCGGGAGAGGACGGCCCGGGAATGGTCCCTCCTCTCCCTGCTGGCGGGGAAGGGGCGGCCGGAATTCCGGGAAGCGCTTTCCGGCCTCTCTCCGCTGGAGGTGGTGCGCTTGCTTCGCGCCGTCCTGGCCTGGCAGAGGCGGGGCGGCGTGGCTCCCGGGCTCCAGAGGGAATTCCTGGAAGTGGCCGTCCGGCGCCTCCTCAACGGCAGCTACCACTTCCGCTCCTGAAGCCGGGAGCCTTCTCGTCCCCTTGCCGAGGGTCCCCCACGAGGTTCCCTCCTCATTCCCTCAACGGGGTCGATTCCCGAGCATTATCCGGGAAGGAGGTAGGTTCCCCTTTGTCCGGTCGCGGGGAAGGTGTGGGGCGTGGCGGGCGCACTATCCGCGGCGTTACCCCGTCTTCGGGCGGCGGGACTGCGGAAAACCCTCGTTATCGACCTGCATCGGCTAGCCAAGTCCAGGTGGAACGTGGTGGCCGGTTTTACATCCGCATCCTTTTTGCGCACCTTGACAATAACCGCGTTTTAAAATAATTTACCAAACGTTAAGTAAATATCTCCATGGGGCATGGGGATGGAACGTTCGCCTTGGGCGCGGCGGAGTTCCTGCTCCTGGAAGAGGCGGTCAGGCCGGATTTTCGGCCGGGGAACCGCGCAAGAGAGGAGAGAGACAGGAGCGCCTTGTTTCCACCCGCTGGAACCGGGAGCAGAAAGCGGGCACGGAGCTGCATCCTGTGAAAGAGAGGGTAGAACAGCCGGCGAGCACCGAGGAGGGGACGTGGATAAATCGCTCTTCTTCGACGAGGAAAATGCTCGAGATCATCGCCACCAGCCTGGGGCTGTACGCCTGAGGGAGGGGGCGATGTGGCGGGCCGGGCGGACGGGGGAAGGGGGAGGCACGGTTGAGGGGTGACTTGAGGAAAGGGATTCTCGGGACGGGCTCGAGGTGACGGGTGACCGAGCGGTCCGAGCCCGAGGAGATGGTGAGACGACCCAAGATCGTTAAAGCGGAGGGCATGGAGAGATGAACAAGACGCGGTGGGAGGAGATCATGGCCGTGGCGGCCCGCCTCTTCCGGGAGAAGGGATACCGGGCCACCACCATGGACGACATCGCCGCCGAGCTCAACGTCACCAAGCCGGCTCTCTACTACTACATAGACAACAAGCACGACCTGCTCTACGCCATCTGCGAGTCGGCCACCGAGCGCCTCATGGAGGGGGCCAAGCGGATCATGGAGGAGCCGGGCACGGTGGAGGAGAAACTGCGCCGCCTCCTCCGCTGGCACGTGAGCATGTTCTCCGCCCACGGGGACGTCTTCGCCGTGTACCTGGCCGAGGAAGGAGAGCTTCCCCCGGAGAAGAAGTGCTTCATCCGCGGGTTGAGCCGGGAGTACGAGTCCTACTACCGGGAGCTCCTCGAACAGGGCATCCGGGAGGGGAAGTTCCGGGAGGTGGACGTGCCCATGGCCGTGCGGGCCATATCCGGGATGTGCAACTGGCTCTCCGTGTGGTTCCACCCGGACGGCAAGTACAACGCCGACGAGATAGCGGAGATATTCTTCGACCTCATCCTGCGCGGCTGCGAACGGAGGGGATGAGGTCCGCAGCGGAGGCGGGGAGTGAGGGAGATAAACGATGAGAGGAAGGAACTCATCAAGCTGGAGAGCAGGGAGGCGGAACAGCCCTTCCCTTGGTCGGCGGGCGTTTACGGGTCCAAGTTCCTCACCGAACTGCGGGACAACAAGCGCTTCGTGGGGGTGCGGTGCCCCCTTTGCGGGAAGGTCTACGTGCCCCCGCGCAGGGTGTGCGGACCAAGCTTCGTGGAGCTCACCGAGCTGGTGACCGTCTCCGACGAGGGGGAGATCGTCACCTTCACCGTGGTGAGCTTCAGTTTCGTAGATCCCTCCACCGGCAAAAAGAAGCCGGTGCCCTACGGGTACGCGGTCATCGAGCTGGACGGGGCGGACACCTACATCCTGCATTACCTGGAGGAGACCGATCCCCGGAGTATAAAAGTGGGGGCCTGGGTCAAGGCGGTCTTCGAGGAGGAGCGCACCGGGAGCATGCTGGACGTGAAGCACTTCACCCTGCTAGAGGGGTGAACCGGGCGGATGACTACTGGGTAACGAGACGGGTGGGTTCGCGGATCAAGAAATGGCGGAAAGGGCAGGAGGAAGAAGATGGAAAGCGAGGCCTTCAGGATCGAGGTGGAAGACGGCGTGGCCCGCTGCACAATGAGCGGCCCCAACATGAACGCCATGGGGGCGGAGATGATCGAGCCCCTCATGGAGGGTCTGCGGCACGTCCTGGACGACCCCGAGGTGAGGGTCATCGTGGTCCGAGGCGACGGGGGCAACTTCTCCACCGGGGCGGACCTCACCATCATGGGGGAGAGGATGGAACCCGAGTACCTCAACCGCAACATGCGCCGCATGGGGGCGCTCATCTACGAGCTTCACGAGGGTCCCAAGCCCTACATCGCCGAGGTGGACGGGTGGGCGGTGGGCGGCGGGTTCGGCCTGGCCATGGCCTCGGACATCACCTACGCCACCGAGAGGGCCCGCTTCTACCTCAGCTTCGTGCGCCTTTCCCTGGTGCCCGATTTCGGTTCCGCCTACTTCCTGGCCCGGCGGGTGGGGCTGGTGAGGGCCAAGGAGATCGCCCTCTCCGCCCGGATCGTGGACGCCGAGGAGGCGCTGCGCATAGGGATGGTGAACCGCGTGATACCCCACGGGGAGATAGGGGACGAGGTGATGAAGCTGGCCCGCAGGCTGGCCGGGAGGCCTCCGGAGGTCCTGGCCCACACCAAGCGCTTCGTGAACGCGGCCTACGGGATGGACCTGCGCGACCAGCTGGACCTGGAGGCCTACGTGCAGTCCCTGCGGGTGATGTCCCCGGAACACCGGGAGGATGTAAGGAAATTCCTGGAAAAGGCGTCCGGGGGCGACGGATCCTGAAGGGGTGGAAAATGCTGAGGATACGCCTGACCGCACTCCTGGGGATCGAGCATCCGGTCATCGGCGGCTGCATGTAATGGAAAGGCGGGCTAACTAAGTAGGTGAATGAAGTGACGGGAACGGCGGAGGCATATGCCGGCAAGGTCAGCGGGAGGTAGGAGGAGATGAAGGACTTCGACGTGGTGGTCATCGGGGCGGGGCTGGGAGGACTTTCCTGCGCCGCCAACCTGGCCAGGGAGGGGAGGAGGGTGCTCGTCCTGGAGAGGCATTACGTGCCGGGCGGCTACGCCACCTCCTTCCTGCGGGGGCGCTTCGAGTTCGAGATCTCCCTGCACGAGCTCTCCGGCCTGGGGGACGAGAAGAACCCCGGCCCCCTGTGGAGGATGTTCAAGGAGCTGGGAATCACGGAAAAGGTGGAGTTCATACCCATTCCCGATTTCTACCGCTGCGTGCTCCCGGGGGGCGTGGACGTGGTGGTCCCCGTCGGCCGGGAGAACTACGTGGAGGCCCTCTGCGGGAGCTTCCCCGACGACACGGACGGGATACGCGAGTTCACGGACATCATGTTCCGCTACGCCTCCGAGGCCCTGCGCGCCAACCGGGTGGGCATGAAGATGGTCATGGAGAACCAGGAAGAATTTTCCACTCTGTTGCGTTACTTCGGCAAGAGCCTGCAGGAGGTCAGGGACCCGCTGATCAAGGACCGGCGGCCCGCACCGTGCTGGACGTCATCTGCGGATATTACTGCAGCCCGCCCTCCCGGATCTCCTTCCTCACCTACGCCCTGGGCACGGTGAGCTACCTGCGCTTCGGCCCCTGGCACGTCAAGGGCAAGTCCCAGGCCCTCTCCCAGGCCTTCATGGACCGTATAGAGGAGATGGGGGGCGAGGTCTGGCTGCGCAACGGGGCGTCTCGCCTCCTGGTGGACAAGGGAAGGGTGAGGGGGGTGGTGGCCCAGGACGGGACGGAGATACTCTGCCCCGTGGTGGTGAGCAACGCCAGCCCCTACGTCACCTGCCTGCAGCTCCTGGGCCGGGAGAACACCCCCGACTGGTACCTGCGCCGGCTGGGAGCCTGGTCCGCCGGGGCCTCCACGGTCAACCTCTACCTGGGCGTGGACCGCCCCTGCCGCGACCTGGGGCTCACCCACCACGAGACCTTCTACAGCGACGGGTTCGACGTGGACGGCAACTGGAGGAGGATGCAGGCGGGGGAGGTAATGGAGCCCTCGGACATCGCCGTCACCGCCTACAACGCCGTGGATGAGGAATTCTCGCCCCCCGGCACCTCCTGCATCGTGTGCACCTGCATCGCCAACGCCGAGCCGTGGCTGAGGCTGCCCCCGGAGCGCTACTTCGAGGCCAAGGAGCGGGTGGCGGAGCGCGTCCTGGAGCTGGCGGAGCGCGTGGCCCCCGGGCTCCGGGAGCACATCGAGGTCGTCGAGGTGGCCACCCCGCTCACCAACATGCGCTATTCCCGCAACCCGGGGGGGAGCATCATCGGCTTCGACGAGAACTTCGCCGGGACGGGCCTCACGCGCATGCCGGCCATGGGCCCCGTGGAGGGGCTTTACTTCGCGGGGGCCTGGGTGAACATCGGGGGCGGGTACGAGCCCTCCCTGTACTCCGGGTACCTCACCGCCCGCCAGGTCCTCAAGGACCTGGAGAAGGGCGGACCGTCGGCGGAGGCGCTGACCAGGCTGCGGGCGGACCTGGAGAAGCAGGTGGAGGGCGTGGAGCTCAGGGAAACCCCCAACATAGTGGTGGAGAGAGCCCTCTCCTCCCTCCACCCCGACCGGGTGAGGCTGCGGGTGGCGGAGGTCATCCAGGAGACGGAGAGCACCAGGACCCTGAGGATGGAGGCCGCGGAAGGGAAGCTTCCCTCCTTCCGCGCTGGCCAGTACGTAAACCTCTTCTGCGAGATAGACGGGGTGCTCACCTCCCGGCCCTATTCCATCTCCTCCCCCCCGGGCAGGGACTACTGGGACCTCACCGTGCGCCGGGTGGAGAACGGCTTCGTCTCCGACTACCTGCTGGACCGGGTGGGGGTGGGGGACACCTTCCTTTCCACCGGTCCCGCGGGGAGCTTCTACCCTGAGCCCCTCACCGACACCCGGGAGCAGGTCTTTCTGGCCGGGGGCTCGGGCATCACCCCCTTCGCCTCCATCATCCGGGAGCGGGCGGAGAGGGGAGGGCCCTTCCGCATTCACCTCCTCTACGGGAGCCGGAACCCCGGGGACGTGATCTTCGGCGAGGAGCTCCGGGAGCTCGCGGAAGGGGAGGACTGGTTCCGGATGGACCTGGTCATCTCCGAGCCCCCGGAGGGCTATGCCGGCCTCTGCGGATTGCTGGACAAGGATACCATTTCCTGCCTGGTGGAGAACCCGCAGGAGAAGACCTTCTTCCTCTGCGGCCCCGCCCCCCTCTACCCCCTATGCACCGAGGCCCTTCTCTCCCTGGGGGTGCCCCGGCGGAGGATCAAGCGCGAGGCCTACGGCCCTCTCCAGGACATCACCACCGAGCCCGGCTGGCCGGGGGCGGACCCCGAGGCCCTCTTCACGGTGACCGAGGAGCGGACGGGAAGGACCTTTTCCGCCCGCTGCGGGGAGCCCCCTCATGTGTTCCCTGGAGAGGGCAGGCCTCACCGTGGAGGCCCTGTGCCGGGCCGGGGAGTGCAGCGTGTGCCGCACCAGGCTCGTGGAGGGGAAGGTCTTCGTCCCCGAGAGGGTGCTCAAGCGCTGGGTGGACGAGAGGGCCGGCTTCATCCACCCCTGCATGTCCTTCCCCCTCTCCGACCTGAGGATAAGGATCTAAGTCCAAGGGGTCCGAACTTGTTTTTAGCTACCCCCGGGGTATGCGGTAATGGACGTGGGGTAGCGAAACAAGTCTGAGGGTCGAGTCTCGACGGGGTGACCGAAGACGACGGAATGCTGTAGGCGTATTGGCTGTGTACCGGTGTTGTGCCGTTGAAAGCACCGGGCTTCATCCTGCAAGGTTTCAATTTTCGGTAAGCCTGCCGAAATTCAGTATCCAATGGGTATAGGGTATTAAATGCAGGGACAGATGGTAAATCGGGGAGAAGAAGGTGCCGGACAGGGAAAGGGACTGATTGAGAGGCCGGCTCCCGAAGTAAAGTGTGTCCGATTGTAAGAGCACGGATAGGTGATCGATTCTGGTCCTTAAACAGGAGACCTTAAAGGAGCGGGCCTGCAAGTAGTTGTCTTGACAACGATTTTCATGGGTGACTCCAAGGAGGTTGGAGAGATGGCCGATTACGACGTGGTGGTCATAGGCGCGGGATGCGGCGGGGTATCCGCCGGGGCCGTGCTGGCCGGGCAGGGGCGCAAGGTGCTGGTCCTGGAACAGAGTGACCTGGTGGGTGGATGCTGTTCCACCTTCGAGCGGGAGGGCTTCCGGTTCGACCTGGGGGCCTCCATCGTGGAGGTCATCAGCCCCATCGAGGAGGCCTTCCGCCGCCTGGGGACCACCTTCCAGCAGGAGGTGGACCTCATCCCCTGCGACCCGGTGTACGCGTGCGTGCTGCGCGACGGCACGAAGGTGACCATCCCCCGCTCCCTAGAGGGCACCGAGGAGGCCCTCTCCCGCCTCTCGGAGGCTGATGGTAAGAATTACCAAAAATTCGCCGGGCGCATGGGAGGCTTCTTGGCCGAGACCCGCAAGGGCTTCTTCACCAGCCCCATGAACGGCTTCGGGGACCTGCTGCGCGTCTTCGCGCGTACCCCCGGGTTGCTCAAGTACCGGGAACTCTTCACCGGTTCCTACCAGGGCGTGCTCTCCCGCTACTTCAAGGACTCGCGGGTCCTGGAGACCATGTCCTTCCAGGCCTGGTACGTGGGACTCCCCCCGGAGCTGGCTCCCGGCGTCTTCGCCATCCTGGGATACAGCGAGCACGAGGGGGTCTGGTATCCGAGGGGAGGCATGGTCTCCATCCCCGGGGCCTTGGCGCGTTGCGGGAAGGAAAGGGGCATGGAACTACGGTTGGGCGCCGCGGCAAAAAGAGTGCTGGTAAGCGGGGGACGGGTGCGCGGGGTGGTCCTCGAGGACGGGACGGAGATCACCTGCCACGCGGTGGTCTCCGACATCAACGCCCGGACCCTCTACCTGGACCTGGTGGGCGAGGAACACCTCCCCCCGCTGGTGCGTTACGGCATCCGCAGCTACCAGCCCTCCATCTCCGCGATCATGCTCTGCCTGGGGGTGGATTACGAGCCGCCCCTCAACGCCCATCACACCATCATCACCGCTCCCTTGGAGGAGATGAACGATTACTGGTGGAACAGCTGCCTCCGGGGCCTGCTTCCGCGGGAACAGTTCGGACTGGTGTGCTGGCCCACCATGTCCGACCCCTCGCTGGCCCCGGAGGGCCACCACGTCCTCAACGTCATCCTCATGGGACCCTATCGCCTGGAGAGGACGGACTGGGATCGCGAGAAGAGGGGCTTCCTCGAGGAGGCCGTGGCCTGGCTCTCCCGGAAAGCGGTTCCCGGCCTGGAGGAACACGTCAAGGTGGCGGAGATACTCACCCCCCTGGACTACGAGCGGCGCCTGCGCAATCCCGGCGGGGCCATCTACGGGTTGCAGCAGGATCTCTCGGCGCAGATCGTCTTCCGCCCCCGCTCCAGGTCGAGGGCGGTGAAAGGCCTCTACTTGGCCGGGGCCTCCACCCATCCCGGGGGCGGTGTCCCCACCACCATCGGCTCGGGCATCATCGCCGCCGACCTGGTGGACAGGTACGAGTGAGCCTGGTGCATAGCAGGGAGGGGATGAAGGGGAACGCGCGGGAATGCGAAAATGGTGACGGGTTCACCATGTCCGGTGCCGGAAACGGTCGTATGGCCGAGGATTTTTCGGGGAGGTGAGAGACGATGGCTCGGATTCCCGTCATCGTGGAGGAAGAAAATTCCAGGAAGGGATTTCGCGGCCTGCTCAAGAGGCTGCTGCCCCTGGGCATCGCGGCCGCCCTGGTCCTGCAGTTCGCCCGACTGGACGAGTCCCGGAAGAGGTTCATCCTGCACCTGGTGAAGCAGGTCCCCTATCTCCCGGGGCGATATTTCGCTTGAGGATTCCCTTCGCCGAACGCTCGAGAAGGTAGCTCCTCGTCGTGTGAGAGGCAAGACGGTACCTGGAGCGGAAGGGAAAACTTCCCTGGGTGGAAGGAGCTATTAGCCGCTGCAGGGATTATTAAAAAGGTGCCGCCGGTGTTTCAGCCCGCCCGAGCGGTTCTGACCGTGAAGCGGAAGCAAGAACCTCCGCCCTCCCTCGGCTCGTACCATATCCTCCCGCCATGGGCCTCCACCATGCGGCGGGCTATGTACAGCCCCAGCCCCAGCCCGTGGGTGGGCCGCTTCCGGGGCCCGTCCGCCTGGTAGAAGCGCTCGAAGACCTTCTCCCACTCCCCTTCAGCGATTCCCGGGCCTCGATCCAGGACGGAGAAGACCACTTCTCCTTCCTCGCCCGGGCCAATCTCCACCTCCACCGGGGAACCCGGCGGCGAGTACTTGACCGCGTTTTCCAGGAGTATGACCAGCACCTGGCCCAGTTTCTCTAAGTCGGCGCGGACGGAGGGAAGGCCGGCCGGGGCACACAGCGTGAAAGGGTTCTCCGGCCACCTGGCGCGCGCCTCCTCCAGGAGGTCCGCGGCCAGGCGGGCGGGGTCCACCTCTTCCATCTCCAGGGAGATCCTCCCCCGTTCCAGGCGGGCGGCATCCAGGAGCTGGTAGATCATCCTCTCCATCTTGTCCACCCCGCTCTCGATGTCCCCGAGCATGGACCGCACCGCCTTGTGGTCCATGCGCTCCAGGTACTTCCTGAGGGTAGAGGTATATCCCTTGATGATGGTCATGGGGTGGCGCAGCTCATGGGAGGCGATATCCATGAAGTCGCGCAGCTCCTCCCGGTGGGCGAGGCGCGCCTCCTCCCCGGCCACCGCCCTGGCTACCATGCCCAGGAGGTAGGCCTCCTCGGGTTCGAAGGGTCCGGGCCGGTCCCGGAAGGCGCCCAGGCATCCCACCACCCGTCCCTCCACCCGCACCGGGTAGCCCAGGAAGGAGCGGAGTCCCTTGGCCCCCTCGGGCAGCCCCAACCTGAAATAATCGGCTGGTTCCAGGTCCTCGTAGCACACCGGGGTCTCCCGCTGTTCCCGCACCACCCGGTAGCAGACCATTTCCTCGGGGGCCTCCACCTCGCGGAAGGATCCGCCGCCCGCCCTCGGTACATCGCTCGGACCTCCCTGCCCGCCGTCATCCTTGCTTGCCGACCCCTTCCAGGTGGGGTCGGCGGAAACATAGACCTGGTAGCGGCCGCGATCCACACGTCCGTAGACCACCAGGGCGGGTTCCAGGATCTCCCTAGCCGCGTCCACCAGAGTTACTATGTTTAAAAGCGATTCGGGGCCCAGTTCCAGGAAGCAGCGGTTCAGGCGCTCCAGGCGTTCCTGCATCTTCTTGCGCTCCGAGATGTCCCGGGTGACGAAGATGGCCCCCAGCAGGTTCCCCTCCTCGTCGAAGAGGGGGTTGCCCACCGATTCCACCCACAGGTAGCCGCCGTCGGCGCGTCGGGCCCTGAACTCCACCCTCCCGGGGGCCAGCTTTTTCTCGGAATCCCGGTAGGCGGCGGTGACCCGCGGGAGATCCTCGGGGTGCACCAGCTCGAAAACGTGGGTGCCGATAAGCTCTTCCGGCTTGTAACCCAGCACCTTCTGGTTGGAGGGGCTCAGGTAGACGAAGCGACCCTCCACGTCCACCTGGCTGATGAGGTCCAGCATGTTGTCGGTGAGGCGGCGCAGGAAGCGTTCCCTCTCCTCCAGCTGGCGCTGCATGTTCACCCGCTCGGTGATGTCCTCCACGATGCCCACCCCGCCGATGATGCGCCCCTCCCGGTCCCGGAGGGGGGCGGTGCGCAGCGAGGCCCATATCCTTCCCGTTCCGGTGGTGGACTCGTAGCGACCGATGAAGGTCCCCTCCCGTCCCTCCAGGGCCTCGGCGATGGCCGGCACCGGGCCCTGGTCCCTGAGCTGATGCATGTCCAGGCCGATGATCCTCTCCCGGGAGCTTCCCATCATTTCCACGAAGCGCCGGTTACAGTCGGTTATCACCATGTCGCAGTCATAATAGAAGACGCCGATGGGGGTGTGCTCGAAGACCAGGCGGTAGCGCTCCTCCGACTCCCGCAGCCTCTTCAGGAGCTCCTCCCGTGAGTCCCCTGGGTGACCCTTTTTCCCGGCGTTTTCCTCGTCCGCCATACTCGCCCCGTACCTCCTCTTTCCGCCTCCGGCGGCCGGCGGAGATCAATTCCCGGCTTCCAACCATACCTTATATCGGTCGTGTGGGTTTGTTCAAATAAGGTATCCGGAGAAAATCCTACCGGTCACCATACCGGCCCGGGAGGTTCCCGGACATGCGGCCAGCCCGGGAAATCGGCCCCGGGCGAAATGACGGGGAGTCCAGAGCACAGGCGTTATGGCCCCGGGGCACGGAAGGCGCAGGCCGCTGGTTAGGGGAAAGCGGGAGCATCGGCCCATCCCCGGCGGTGAAAAGTGCCCGTGGTGCGCGGCGATGACGTTGCCGCCGTTGGGCTGCGGATACGTCGAAAGCCTGCCCCGGCGGAGCAAAAGCGCCCGTCTTGCCGCCCTGGAAGTCTTTCGAGGTTGCTTGCGGGAGGGGTAGAAGGGCTTTGCCGGGAATTTCCAGGCCACCGTGCCCCGGAAACTCGGAGCGTCCGAATGATACAAGCGGGTATCCGGTCATGGAGGCCATGATGCTATGATTCAAATATGGCCCGGCCCCGCGGAAACGGTCGGGGCCCGTGCGCTTGACGTCCGCGAGAGCCGCGCCCTTTCGGGGGGCCGGCCCGGAGAGGGCGACGGGTGACATGCAGGGGAAGGCAAGAGAAGCGGCGATGGGCGTGGAGGCCGGAAGCGGAGCCGGAAGCCCCCTTCAAGGGCGTGAGCCTGAGGTTCTTTTCGGGATAGCGGTTTCAAGCTACCGGGGAGGTTCCGGATCTTGGTGAGTGAGCGGAAGAACGATCCGCCGGGCTACCGGGCCGGGGATGGCGAGGACACGGCCGGCCTGGAAAGCCATGTCGCCCGGCTGGAGGAGGCCCTGGTCCGGGAGAGGGAGCAGAACCGGGCCCTGGCCGAGTTGGCCCGCACCCTCCTGGTATCCAGTGACCTGGATGAGATTTCCTGGAAGGTCCTGGAATACGCCAAGAGGCTCACCGGAAGTCCCTTCGGTTACGTGGGATACATCGACCAGGAGACCGGCCACCTTGTATGCCCCACCATGACCCGGGATGTCTGGGAGCAATGCCGCATGCGGGAAAAGGACTACATCTTCCGGGAGTTCAAGGGCCTGTGGGGATGGGTGCTCAAGAACCGCAGGCCGATCCTGACCAACTCCCCTTCCCGGGACCCCCGTTCCACCGGGGTGCCCGAGGGCCACATACCCATCCGGCGCTTCCTATCCGTGCCCGCCCTCATGGGCGGCATGCTGGTGGGCCAGATCGCCCTGGCCAACTCCGTCCGGGATTACGTCTCCTTCGACCTGGAGGCGATCTCGCGCCTGGCCGACCTTTACGCGGTGGCAGTCATGCGCATGTGGTCGGAGAGGGAGCTGGACCGGTACCGTAACCAGCTGGAGGAGGTGGTGCGGAAGCGGACCCGGGACCTGGAATCGGCGGTGCAGAAGCTGGAGAAAGAGATCCGGGAGCGCAGGCGCAGGGAGGAGGAACTGCGGGAGGCTGCCGCGAAACTGCGCACCCTCTCCGCCCACCTCCAGTCGGTGAGGGAGGAGGAGAAACGGCGCATAGCCCGGGAGGTCCACGACACCCTGGGCCAGGCTCTGACCGGGATGAAAATAGAGATCTCTCTCCTTTCCAGGAAGCTGGCCCCGGATGGGGCGGCGGTGGAAAAGCTGGCCGAGCTCACGGAGATGGTGGACGAGACCATAGGGGCGGTGCGCCAGATCGCCACCGAGCTGCGCCCCAGCGTTCTGGACGACCTGGGGCTCCCGGCCGCCCTGGAGTGGCTGGCGAAGAGGTTCGAGGAGATGAACGGGGTGGAATGCCTGCTCCGGTTGGAACCGGGAGCCGAGGCCCCGGACCGGGACACCGCGGTGGCCCTCTTCCGCATCGCCCAGGAAGCGATGACCAACGTGGTCCGGCACGCCGGGGCCGGCAGGGTGGAAATCGGCCTCCTCCGGGAGGGAGGGGAACTGGTGATGCGCGTCGAGGACGACGGAAAAGGGTTTGAGGAAGAGGAGGTAGAATCGCCCCATGCCCTGGGCATCCTGGGCATGAGGGAGAGGGCTTACGCCCTGGGCGGCGCCCTCAAGATAGACCGGCGGGTGGGCGGAGGAACGGTCGTGGAGGTCAGGATCCCCTGCGGATGAACGGGACGGGACCGCGGGTCGGTTGAATACGCGGTTTCCGGGTGATGGGGAGCGGTCCGCGGAGAAAAGGGAAGGCATGAAGATGAGGGTCCTGGTGGTGGACGATCACCCGGTGGTGCGCAAGGGCATCATCCATATTCTGGAAGAAGACCCCGGGGTGGAAACTTGCGCGGAGGTTGGCTCGGCGGCGGAACTCATGCGCCGCGTGTCCGAGGAGAGGTGGGACGTGGTGATCCTGGACATCAACCTCCCGGACCGCAACGGGTTGGAGGTCCTGAGAGACCTGAAGGCGGCCTTTCCCCGCCTCCCGGTACTGGTGCTCTCCGTTTATCCCGAAGACCAGTACGCGGTCATGGCCTTGAAGGCCGGAGCTGCCGGCTACCTGCCCAAGGACGGGGTGGCCGAGGAGCTGGTGGCCGCCCTGCACAAGGTGGCCTCCGGGGGCCGTTTCATAACCACCAGGCTGGCGGAGAGGCTGGCCGAAAACCTGGTGTCCCCCGTGGAGGAACATCCGCACCAGCGGCTCTCGGAGCGGGAGTTCCAGGTCCTGCTCGGGCTGGCCTCCGGAAAGCGCCTCAAGGACATCGCCCAGGAGATGAACATCAGCGTGAAGACAGCGAGCACTTACCGTGCCCGCGTGCTCGAGAAGATGGGGATGGAGAACAACGCTCAACTCACCCGCTACGCCCTGCGCAACGGCCTCCTTCCCTGAGGCAGCTGCCTTCTCCCTTCGCATCTCCCGTGCCTCGACGTCTATCCTCCACTGATAAGAAAATTTCTACTGGGAAGAACAGACTGCCCACCGATAACGTCATTGAATCGATGCCCGCCCTCCACTGGTAAGAAAATTCCTACACTCGAACCGGACACATTCCTCTACCGCACCTGCCCTCCTCCCGCATACGGTAAAGCGTGAAGGGCGGCGATCCGCTTTCCGGGTGGGGCCGAAGGACAGGAAAAGACCATGGAGGGTCGAGACCGGAAGACCCCTTCGGGGCGGAGGTTGCTGGGAGATAGAACGGGAGGGGAGCATGGTGGTTCGGCGTCCGGGTGGCGGCGCAGCGGACTGGGAAAGATGGTGAGGAATTGAGAATGGAGGGTGCTTCCGGAGGGGGATGCGGTGGGAGGACGAGGATACTGGTGGCCGACGATCACCGGGTCATCCGCGCCGGGTTGAGAAGGATCATGGAAGGCGAGGAGGATCTGGATTTATGTGGAGAGGCGGAGAACGCCGAGGAGCTGCTCCGGCGGGTGCGAGGAGAGAAGTGGGATCTTCTCATCCTGGACATAAGCCTTCCCGACCGCAGCGGGCTGGAGGTCCTGGAGGAGGTAAGGGAAATGCAGCCGGAGATGAGGGTGCTGGTCCTCTCCATGCACGAGGACCCCCTCTACGTGAGGAGGGCCTTTTCCCTGGGAGCCTCAGGCTATGTGAGCAAGGACTGCACCCCGGAAGAGGTGGTGGAGGCGGTGCGGGAGGTGGCGCGCGGGGGACGCTACCTGGGGCGTTTCCTGGCCCGGAGGCTGGGGCTGAAGCTGGAGGATTTCGCCTCGGAAGGCGGGAGCTGAGGCCCACGCATCGTTGCGCCGGCTTCAGCTGCCGGGGAAAAAGGAATGATTGTGCCGCATTGTGCCGCGGTCACGGCGGCGGTTTAGGGTAGATGAGCGAGGAGGTCGCATGAAGGACGGGACGGGGGCTGTCAAGAGCAAGGCTTCGCCGGAGGAGAGGAAGGCGCGGCGCCGGAGGGAGGCCGAGCTCCTAGAGCGCATCCGGCGGGGGGACGATCCCCGGGCCAAGGAGGAGTTCCTGGAGGGGTACCGGGACCTGCTGCACCGTTTCGCCCACAAGTACCATTCCGACCGCCTCCCCTACGAGGACGCCTTCCAGCTGGCGGCGCTGGGGATGTGGAAGGCCATCCAGCGCTTCGACCCCTCGCGGGGCATATCCTTTATCACCTTCGCTTATCCCACCATAGAAGGGGAGCTCAAGAAGCATTACCGGGACCACCTGGATCTGATACGGATGCCCCGCCCCCTGCGCGACCTCCGGCACCGGGTGGAAGCGGAATGGAGGTCCCTGGAGCAGGAGGGCAGGCGCCCCGACGTGGCCATGCTGGCCGAGAGGTTGGGCGTCTCCGAGGAAGAGGTGATCGAGGTACTGGCGGCGGAACGTTCCGGAAACGTCTATTCCCTGGATTACGTGTGCGGCGAGGAGGAGGGCGATACCCTCGGCTCCCTGGTGGGGGAACACGACCCCGCCTTCGAGGAGGTGGAAAAATGGGTGACGCTCGAGGAGGGCCTTTCCAGGCTTCCCCACCGCCACCGCCAGGTACTGGAAATGCGCCTGCGGAGGGGGATGACCCAGACCCGTATCGCCCACGAGCTCAAGATATCCCAGATGCACGTCTCGCGCCTCATCCGCGAGGCGGTGGAGATGCTGGCCGGAGCCTGCCGCGCGGAGACCGACATCGCCTGAGGTCGGGGTGTCTAACCACAATGGGAGACCGGACAGATGGTTTCGCTCGTGGGGCATGTTCTGGTACGGTGGCCAACAACCACGCCCTCATCCTGGGGGCGCGACGGGTTGATCGGGGATCGGTAACTCGAGGAAGGGGACCGGTTTTTAGTAAAGTGACGGTGATCTTTAGTAAAGTGACGGTGATCAAGTGTACGCCCGCCTCATTGAGTCGATCTTCGGTCATCTTGGGGAGAGCCGGTGGCCGGCGGCGGGGCCTGCACCCCTTTCTCCTTCCCAGGGCGATATCTGGATATTCCCGGAGCGATATCTGGATATGATGATCAACACCCCGGAACACGTCGTGAGTGGAAGAACTTGCCATATGACAATCGTGACCTCATGGGATCCGATCTTCTTTCCTCGTGTGGATTCCATGGACACGGCCTTCTCCCGATTGAGCGCCGGGCGCGGGGGGTAAATATTAGGTGGACCTTCGGTTGGCGCGCGAAAGGCGCCTGGGCCGCGGGGGGCTTCGTGTCCAGACGGTCCCGGGGGTGACCGCATGGCGCGCCGGTTCCTGCGAGGCGACGATCGGCGAGAAAGGGGGGAGCGGAGATGTCCCTGGTGGAGGAGACGGCTTACCTGGACGCCACCGCCCAGGCGGAGCTGGTACGCAAGGGAGAGGTGAGCCCGGCTGAGCTGGTGGAGGCGGCCATCCGTCGCGTGGAACGGTTGAACCCCGAGCTCAACGCGGTGGTCACGCCCATGTTCGAGCGCGCCCTCGAGGAGGCGAAGGGAAAACTCCCGGAGGGACCCTTCACCGGGGTGCCTTTCCTCCTCAAGGACCTGCTGGCCGCTTACCGGGGAGTGCGCATGACCTTCGGCTCGGCCTTCTTCGAGGATTACGTCCCCGATTTCGACAGCGAGCTGGTGGCCAGGCTGAAGAGGGCCGGCCTGGTGATAATTGGCAAGACGAACACGCCGGAGTTCGGTATCCTCCCCACCACCGAGCCCCACCTCTTCGGCCCAACGCGCAACCCCTGGGACACGGGAAGGAGCACCGGGGGCTCCAGCGGCGGCTCGGCGGCGGCGGTGGCTGCGGGCATGGTGCCCGCCGCCCACGCCAACGATGGTGGAGGCTCCATCCGCATCCCCGCCTCCTGCTGCGGGCTCTTCGGCCTCAAGCCCACCCGGGCCCGCAACCCCCTGGGCCCGGCGGTGGGGGACATCATCAGCGGGCTAGTGGTGGAGCACGCTGTAACCCGCTCCGTGCGGGACAGCGCCACCCTCCTGGATGTCACCGCGGGGCCGGATGTCGGCGACCCCTACTGGGCTCCCCCTCCCTCCCGCCCCTTCCTCGAGGAGGTGGGAGCCGACCCGGGACGGCTGCGCATCGCCTATACCACCGGGGAGGGGGAGGCCCAGGTGCACCCGGACTGCATGAAGGCAGTGGAGGAGGCGGCGCGCCTGTGCGCGGAGCTGGGACACGAGGTGGAGGAGAAGGGGCTCGGCCTTGACGTAGAGGCCATCACCCCCCACTTCATGACCCTGTGGGGAGCGGCCCAGGCCTGGATGGCCGACGGCATGGCCGACGCGGTGGGTAAGACCCCCGCGCCGGAGATGTTCGAGCCCCTCACCTGGGCGCTCATTGAGATGGGGCGGGGATTCAGCGCCGCCCAGTACCTTATCGCCGTGACCGCCCTGCAGAGGGTAGCCCGGGACTTCGCGCGCCGCTTCCAGGAATACGACCTCTGGCTCACCCCCACCGTGGCCGAGCCCCCGCCGCCGTTGGGGACCTTCGACTCGCCTCCGGACAACCCTCTTTACGGCGTCGTCAGGGCAGCGGCTTTCGTGCCCTTTACCCCCATCTGCAACATAACCGGGCAGCCGGCCATGAACGTGCCCCTGTACTGGAACGGGGAAGGGCTTCCGGTGGGGGTGCACTTCATGGCTCGCTTCGGGGAGGAGGCCGTCCTCTTCCGCCTGGCCGCTCAGCTGGAGGAGGCGCGGCCATGGGCCAGCAGGCGCCCCCCGGTCAGCGCGGGCTGACCTTGAACCTGGAGACCATGTCCTGGAGGCGGTGGGCTATTTCCGCCAGCTTCTCCGCCGTGCCGGTGAGCTCCGCGGTCACTTGGGTCTGCTGCTCCGAGGAGTTCCCTATCTCCTCGTAGGCCTGGGCCGTGCTCTCCACCTGCTGGTGCATGGCCTCCAGGGAAGCGGCCAGTTTCTCGCTCTGCTCGAGCTCCTCGGCGGAGGCCCGGGCGATGGATTCCGCCATGCGGGCCATCTGCCCCACCACCTCGGAGATGGAAGCCAGGGACTGGTCGGTGAGACTGACCGTCTCCATGCCCACGTGCATGCCCATGGTCCCTTTCTCCATGAGGCTGATGGTCCTTTCCACGTCCTTCTGGATAGCCCTCACCTGGTCGCTGATGCGGTGAGCGGAGGCCGCCGCCTCCTGCGCCAGCTTCTTCACCTCGTCGGCCACCACCGCGAAACCCCTGCCGTGTTCCGGGACCCGGGCGGCCTCGATGGCCGCGTTGAGGGCCAGCAGGTTGGTCTGGTCGGCGATGCGGGTGATGACCTCCACAATGGTGTCTATCTTCTTGGAGCTCTCGCCCAGGGAGAGTACGGCCTGCATGGAGGTGTCCAGGAGATCCTTGAAATCGGCTATCTTTTGCACCGCCTCCCTGGCGCATTTCCTGCCCTCCAGGACCAGCCTCTCCGCGTCGCGGCCGATCTCCACGGTGCGGCTGGCCTGGGAATGGGCCATGGAGATGGTCTCCGCCACGCCGAGCATGATCTCCTCCAGGTTGCGTATCTGCCGCACCTCGTCCTCGATCTGGCCGGAGAGGTCCTGCACCAGGGCGTTCAGCTCCTCGATGGCGGCCATGAACTCCTCGGAGACGGCCACGATGCTCTCCGCTCCCTCGCTCACCTCGCCGGAAGTCTCCCTCAGCCCGAGGCTGATGGTGCGTAGCGATTCGAGCATCTCCGCGTAGGAGGAGGAAAGTTCTCCCAGGTCGTCGAGGGAGTCCACCGGCACCACCACGTCCAGGTCCCCAGAGGCCACCACCCGGCAGCAGCCCACCAGCCTGCGCATGGGGTCGGAGATGTTACGTGATATGACCAGGGTGAGGAAGGCGGCCACCCCGGCACTCACCAGCAAGAGGAGCAGCATGGTGGGGGTGAGCCTCCACAGGGCATGGAAGGAGGGATCCACGCGCTCGGCGCGGAAGACTGTCCATCCGGGAAGGCCCTCGAGGGGAGAGGAGGCGACCAGGTACTCCCGGTTCTCTTTCGTGCGCAGCGCGCTGGAGGGGCCGTCGCCCGGCGCCGCACAGGCGCTTACCAGTTCCTGCCAGACGGAGTCCTCGATTAACTCCGAACGGTATTCGAAGAACGGTTCCCCGCGCCCGTTAAGCACCGCCACTCGCACCCCCGGGCCCGGGGAGAGTTCCTCCATTGCCCTCTCCAGGCCGGCTCTATCCCCTGCCCGGACATGCGGGGCCAGCTCCCCGGCCAGCAGGCGGATGACGTCCCCGCTCCTTGCCTTCACCTCATTCCTTAGCAGGTCGCTGGCCAGGTAGGCGGAGGCTATCCAGGCTATGCCCAGGGTGAGGGACATGATGACCAGGGAAAGGGCGAGGATCTTACCCCCTAACCCGGGGGCGGTATGGTAACCGAAGCCCCGGCAGGCCCGGAGGAAGGTTCCCATTACCGGGCGCATCTCGCGATGGGAGAGGAACACGGTAACCAGGAAATCCACCAGGGCCAGCAGGAAGCCAAGGGCGATGTAGGATACGGTGAGGTAGGGCGTGAAGTCGGCGTAGCGGCCGAAGAGGGCTACGCTCAAGGTCAAACTGAGGAAGATACCCACGGCCACGACGAGCCCGTGGCGAAAGCCCGAGCCGTGGAGGATTTTCTGCAGTCGTACCGCCAGGCGACGGTCCTCCAGGTCGGAAGGGTCCCGCGGCCGGTCGTACCAAGAGAGGAGCCTCTCGAGTATAGAGCGCTGCATCCCCAGGTAGGCCAGGGCAAGGATAACGGCCAGGGGAAGGACCACCGCCACCACGGCCAGCAGGTAGACGAGGTACTGGCGGGCGGTGAACCTGAAGATGGTCAGGGAGAAGAGGGCCAGCACCAGGAGGGGGATGGTGACCGCCGACAGGGTGGCCTTGGCCAGCAGGCGCCGGGAGGCGGACTCGAAGCCCGCCCGAAGCCGCTCTCTTTCCGTGGACCGTTCCTCGCCGTTCAGCACGTCTCCCCTTACCGTTCTTCGATCCGTTCCCCACCCGTGGGGCTTGGCCTGACGCCCGGGACCGTGAGCTTCCTTCCGGGCTCCCCTTGCATTAATCGACATCCCCACTCACCGCCTTGATCGGAGATGGCATAATAGAGGTAGCCGCGGCGTGGAGTGGAGATCGGCCACTTCCTCCCCAACTACGAGATCAGCCGGTACTACGGGGGATACCTGGTGGTCCAGGCAGCCATTGTGGGAGGCACCGACCGGGAGGGGCGGGACGCGGTCAACGACCTCACCTACCTCTTCCTCGAGGTCATGGAGGAAGCCGGCTTGCAGGACCCCAATTACCAGTTTATAGAATGAAAGGTGACTTGCGCCGAGCGGTTTGCCTCCTAGTTCCGAGGACTTCGCAGGGAGGCTGAATTCTTTCGACCCTCATATCCTTTTATTAACCCTTTTATTAACCGGCATCCGCCGCACGGGCCGTGAAATAAAAGGAGGCGCCTTCCCCAGGCGTGGATTCCACCCACACCCTGCCGCCCCAACCCTCCACGGCCCGCTTCACGGTGGCCAGCCCGATGCCCAGGCCGCCGGCCTCCCCGGTCCCGCGCCGGAAGGGCAGAAAGATGTCTTGAGCCATGGACGGATCCACGCCGCAGCCGTTGTCGCTCACGAAGAGGGTGACCATATCTCCTTCCCGCCTTCCGCCTATGCGGACGTGGGGGTTATCGCATCCTGAGGTGTACTTGATGGCGTTGTCCAGGAGGTTGAAGAAGACCTGCCGCAGCTTGAGCGGGTCGGCCTGGATGTTGGGGAGGTTCCCCTCCACCTCCAGCGCTATTCCGCGGGAGTCCAGCTCCGCACCGCGTTCCTCTGCCACCTCGGCTATGACCGTCGCCGGGTCCACCTTGGTGAGCTTTCCCTCGGGGCTCCCCGCCTGGGCGTAGGCCAGGAGAGAGGCGGTCATCTCCTCCAGCCTCCGGGCCGCTTTGGTAATGTTATCCAGGAATGCCTCCCGCTCCTCCTCGGTGGTATCGGCATATCTCAAAAGCTCGGCATAACCGGAGATGAGGGAAAGGGGGACCCGCAGATCGTGGGCCACGGTGGCGGCGAAGGCGTCCAGCTCCCGGACGCTGGCCCGCAGCTTCTCCTCCATGGCCACCCTCTCCGTGATGTCACGGGAGTTGATGATGATTCCCCCCACCACCGGATCTTGCAGGAGGTTGGTGACTATGGCCTCGTGGTGGTGGTAGCTGCCGTCGGCGTGGCGGAAGCGGGAATTGATGTACAGAGGTACGCCGGGATTCTCGAGAACCTTGTTCATGTCCGCCCGCGCCTTTTCCAGGTCCTCGGGATGGATGAATTCCAGAATCGTCCGTCCGTAGATGCTCCGGTCGTAGCCGGTGGTGAGGGCGGTGGAGCGGCTTCCCCAGCGGAAGCGGAACTCCCCGTCCAGGATGCTGATCATGTCCGCCGCGTTGTGGAGGAGGGCGCGGTAATACCTCTCCCTCTGGTACAGGGTTTCTTCCGCTTTCTTGAGCTCGGTGACGTCGGAGTAGATGGCCAGGGCGCTGATGAAATTGCCGCGCTCATCGAAGCGGGGGGAGGCGGTGACCCGTATGATGCGCCTCTTCCCGTCGCCCCTGCGTATGGCCACGTCGTAGGTGCTGCTCTCACCCCGCTTCCTTTTCTCGGTCTCCAGCCGGATCACGCGGAAGGAATCCTCGTCCATGAACTCGCTTAGGTTGCGGCCCACCAGGCTTCCCGGCGGCACGCCGAAGATGCGGTGGGCGGCAGGGTTGGCGAAAAGGAAGTTCTCCTCGGGGTCTACCTCGCTTATCCCCAGGGCCTGGTTCTCTATGATGGCCCGGTAGCGTTCCTCGTCCTCGTCCCGCTTGCCCATGACCGGAGCCCCCTTCCTGCCGGCGGCGGCCAAGCCCCGGGCACCTCGCCGGGCCCGCGTCCCGGCCGTCGTTCCCCTCCACCGGAAGCCGTGGACATTATACATCCGTTCGAACGTCGTTCGTCATCACGGTATATTTTCGGCGGCATCGGCGCGGATGGTTAGGGTCGAGGGCGCTACGCGACTTGCTCTCCTTCCCACCGCGGGTCTATAATTACCCTCGCCTTTGCGGTTTGACACCCGATACAGGCGCTCTCCGAGTCCAGTCGCCTAAGGCCCGGAGGCTATGGGGCTGGACCGATAGGGTGCCGGGGGAAACGCCGGTGCCTCCCGTGCTTGGAAAGGAGAGGGAAATGAGTGGTGATGTACGCCCGTCCTCTCCGGACGGGCTTTTTTCGGAGCCTACGTCCGCATTGGACCGAAGGGAGACTGGTCCCCCAACCCTTTCCCGTCCCACTGGTGGTTCCATCTGTGCGTACCCTTACAGGATTATCGAGGATCATGAACTCCACGCTGAAATGATGTCTTCCTGCACGGACGATTCCTGCCGTGCGGCATCGGTCGGGATAGTCCAAGCCCATGGCCGCATCCCTGGAGTGGTCACTACCAGGGAGGGTGGTTCTTCCTACGCGGCTTCGGACCGGGACCGCGGGAGGGGAGATGGGAGGAAGGGCGAGATTTCTCGTACCCCTGGGAAGGGGATGGAGGCGTCCGACCCCCGGGGGCGAAATGACGAGCTTCGTGGAAAAGATAGGAAGATAATCACCATCTCCGGCTCCGGCAAGGACGTGGGAAAGAGCTCCCTGGCTGCCTTCATCGCCTCGCGCTGTCCTTCCTGCGCGGCCATGAAGGTGTCCGTGCACGAAAGGAGGCCGCCCGGAGAGGTCATCCTGGAGGAGGGGGAGGAGCCGGAACGGCCGGACACGGATACCGCCAGGTTGCGGGCGGCGGGAGCCTTCCCGGTCCTGTGGGTGAGATCCACCCCGGAGACCCTGGCCCAGGACCTCCGGGAAGCCCTCTCCCGCCTGGATGCCCCGGTGGTCATCGTGGAAGGGAACAGCGTTCTGCGCCACCTGGAGCCGGACTACGCCGTCTTCGTCATGTCCACCGGGTTCGACGACTTCAAGCCCTCGGCCTTCGAGGCCCTGGAGAAGGCGCATACCGTGGTGGTCAACGGGATGGAAGATATTCCCGGGGAGGAAGCCCTGGGGTTGGAGAGGAGGATAAAGGAGCACAATCCCCGGGCCAAGCTGGTGATGGTATCCGAGCTGGGAAGGGAAAGGGCCTGGGAAATGGTGCTCTCGAGGACCGCGGGAAAACTGGGAGGTGAGCTCATGTCTCCGGACGTGGAGGAGAGGGTCCTGCAAGCGGTGAAGGAGAAGGCGGAGGAGGGGCGCATCCCCTGCGCCGTGGCCCTGAAGCTGGCCGAGGAGCTGGGTGTGCCGCCCTTGGAGGTGGGAAAGGCGGCCAACGCCCTCAACATCAAGATAGTGAAATGCTCGCTGGGCTGTTTCTGAGGTTCTTGCCCGGTACCTTGACATTGGTGTAGAACCGAAAACCTCCGAGCTCCGTTCCTAAGGCCGTAGGGCTATGGATATGAGCCGATAGGGTGTGGGGGGAAACCTCCATGCCTCCCGTGCTTGGAAAGGAGGTGGCGAAAACGGCTTACTGCCGGTACGCCCGCCTCCGAGCGGGCTTTTTCACTCCTTCTTTTACGGAGGTACCTTCCCGGTCTCCTCCCGAGTGAGGTCCGGGAGCGCGCGAACCCGTTCACGGGCGGCAAGGAGCACGCGGAGGAACGGAAGATCGGTGAGCGGGACCGGGTCACCTCCGGGACCATGGAGGGGTCTTCCGGTCTCCCGGCGGGGAATAGCCGGATGGTTCGCTGGCTTGTTCAAGGCAGGGGAAGCAGGAGAGAGAAGTAGGAAAGCATGCGAAAGGGGAAGGAAGCAGAAGATGCGCAGGCCGAGGAAAACCTTCATGTTGGCCCTGGTCCTGGCCCTGGCGGTGACGGTATGGATCACGGGATGCGGCAACCGGGCCGCTGAAGAGGCGCCGAGAGCCGAGCTCATCCTGGCCACCACCACCAGCACCCAGGACTCTGGGTTGCTCGACGCCTGGATACCCATGTTCGAGGAGGAATACCCTTACTCCGTCAAGGTTATCGCCGTGGGAAGCGGCAAGGCCATGGAGATGGGCCGCAACGGTGAGTGCGATGTCATGCTGGTGCACAGCCCCGGGGACGAGGAAAAGATGGTGGAGGAAGGCTATGCCGTCAACCGTCGGGCGGTGATGCATAACGATTTCGTTATCGTGGGTCCCCCCGAGGACCCGGCCGGCGTGGGGTCAAGTGTGAAAGCGTCGGATGCCATGCAGAAGATCGTTAAGGCGGGAGCCAAATTCGTGTCCCGGGGAGACAATTCCGGAACCCATACCAAGGAGCTGAGCCTGTGGGAAGAGGCCGGCCTGGCTCCTTCAGGCCCCTGGTACATGGAGAGCGGGAAGGGCATGGGAGACACCTTGCGCATCGTTTCCCAGGAGAAGGCCTATACTTTGACCGACAGGGGGACCTTTCTCAAGCTGAAGAAGGACCTCGACCTGGTCGTGCTCCTGGAAGGTGACCCCCTTCTTTTCAACTATTATCATGTCATGGAGGTCAACCCGGAGAGGTGGCCGGACGTGAACCAGGCCGGGGCGCGGGCCTTCTCCGATTTCGTCACCGGGAGGAAAGCGCAGGAATTGCTGGAGACCTTCGGCGTGAAGGAGTACGGGGAACCTCTTTTCTTCCCCGACGCCCTGTAGCGGGGGAACAATGCTCGGGGGTGCGAGGTTGCGCGCGGTGACCTGGGTAGCGGCGGCCGGGACGGAGAGGTAAACGGCGCATTAAGTCCGGGAGGAAAAGATGGGAGAGATATGGCAGGGATTGGTGGAGGCCGTCAGGCTCATCGCCAGGCTGGACCCCTATGTCATGAGGATCACCCTCTTCACCCTCTACGTGTGCGCCCTGGCCACCCTGGTCGGCATGCTGCTGGGTATCCCCCTCGGGTCGGTCCTGGCCCTCTACCGTTTCCGGGGCCGCCGGCTCCTGGTCACCCTGGTCAACGCCGGAATGGGCCTCCCCCCGGTGGTGGTGGGGCTCTTCGTCTACCTCTTCCTCAAAAGAAGGGGACCACTGGGTTTCCTGGAGTGGCTGTATACCCCCAAGGCCATCATCCTGGCCGAGGTGGTGCTGGCCATGCCCCTCATCGCCGGGATAACCATGGCCGCGCTGCAGAACGCCGACCCGCGGATAAGGCTTCAGGCCAGGTCCCTGGGGGCCGGGGAGATGAGGGCCGCCCTGACCCTGCTGCGGGAGAACCGCCTTTCCCTCCTGGCCGCGGTCATCGCCGGTTTCGGGGGGGTCATCTCCGAGGTGGGGGCGGCCATGATGGTGGGGGGCAACCTGCTCCTCAACGGCCAGCCCTACACTCGCACCCTGACCACGGCCACCGTGCTGGAGGTCGGTCGCGGCGACAGCGTGCGGGCCATCGCCCTGGGGGTCATCCTCCTGGGCATCACCTTCCTACTGGTGTGGTTCATGACCCTCCTCCAGCAGGGCACGGCCTTCCACGGTCCGGGCAGGGTAGCCAGGGGCATCCTCTCCAGGCTGAGGGGGAGGGAGGTGGCATGACTCCCCTCCTGTCCCTGCGCGGCGTCGAGCGGGAGTACGACGGACGGCGCGTGCTCCAGGTGGGAGAGCTGGACATAGAGGAGGGGTCGGTCACCGCCGTGGTGGGGCCCAACGGCTCGGGGAAGAGCACCCTCCTGCGCATCATCAACCTGCTGGAAAGACCTACCAGGGGGGAGATCGTTTTCTGGGACGGGAAGCAGCTCTCCACGCTGGAGCGCGGGGAGCGGCGGAAGCTGGCGGCGCAGATGACCATGATCTTCCAGGACCCCATCCTCTTCCGTCGCACCGTGGAGGACAACCTGGCCTACGGGCTGAAGGTCAGGGGGATGCCCCGAGCGGAGAGAAAAGCACGTGTGCGGGAGATGCTGGAGCGCCTGGGCCTGGAGCACTTGGCCTCCCGGGACGTGCGCACCCTCTCCGGCGGGGAGGCCCAGAAGGTGGCCCTGGGCCGGGCCCTCATCCTCAGGCCCCGCCTGCTGCTCCTGGACGAGCCCCTCTCCAACCTGGACCTTCCCACCCGCCGGGAGATGCTGCGCCTCCTCCCCCTCCTGGTGCGGGAGGCGGGGGTCACCGCCGTCTACGTCTCCCACGACTACCACGAGGTCCTGGAGGTCGCCGACCGCCTGGCGGTGCTCATAGGCGGAACGCTCCAACAGGTGGGGAAGCCGGGGGAGGTCTTCGCCCGACCGGTTTCCGAGGAGGTGGCCTCCTTCCTGGGGGCGGAGAACCTCCTGGAAGGCGAGGTGGTGGCTGGGAAGGGAGAGATGGTGCGCATTCGGGTGGGGGAGGGGGAGCTGCTGGCCCTGGGGGATTTCCCGGTAGGCTCCCGGGTGAAGGTCCTGGTGCATCCCGAGGAGGTGGTCCTCCACGTCCCCGGGGAGGAGGCCGGTTCGGCGCGCAACCGGCTTTCCGCCCGGGTCCTGGAGGTGCGGGAGATGGGAGGGATGGTGAAGGTGCGCCTGGACTGCGGGTTCCCCCTCACCGCCCACGTGACCCGCCCTTCCCGGGAGGAGATGGGCATCGCCCCGGGGAAGGCTTTCACCGCCGCCCTGAAGGCCACCTCCCTCCATATAATGCCCTTCAGCGGGGCACGGGAGTAGTGAGCACGGGATGGGTCGGTCTTGGAGGCTGAACATAAGGACGGGCAAGAGGGGAGAAAACCTTTCCACGCCGGGGAACGAGGGACTATCTCGGATTGCCGACCAGCCTTGCCGGGCAGGGGAGAACGGGGGGCCGGTACATCGATTTTTCAACCCGAGAGACCGGTGCCTTTCTGAGTTCACGAAAGGGCGACTTGAAAGGGCGGGAAGGCATTCGGGCTTTTCGAGATTGGAAAAAGGTACCGTCGTGGCGTTCGCGTTCCGCCTTACAGGACCATCCGGACCCCCGCCCCTTCCCGAGTGGACATATTCGGCGGTTAATATACGCTTTAGGGTCCCGAAGCCCAGAGTATTACTTCCATAGAATTCACAAGAATGTGTTTGGGATTGTTCATCCGACCTCAGGATTTTGAGGGTAATTCGGGGCTTTTGACGGGAAGACGGAGAGGGTGAATACTGGATAGGTGACGTACGTAGCCCCCGCACTGATTCAGCGGGCATGACCGAGGAAGGACACCAGGCATGAAGAGGAAAGGATTCCGGCAGTCGCATTTATTGGCGGCACTCCTGCCGGCTTTGCTCGTCCTCTCCTCCCTCGCCCTCGGGGGTTGCGAGGGGGACGGCGGGCGACCGCTGGTCCTGGCGGCCACCTCGGACCTGCAGGGATTCGGCATCCTGGAGGCCTGGATTGAGGATTTCCAGGCGCGCACCGGGAGCCGGGTGGAGCTTTTAACGGTTTCCGACGCCGAGGGCCTGGAGATGGCCGTCCACGGGGAGTGCGACCTTTTGCTCCTGCACGTCCCCGAGGAGGAGGAACGCCTGGAGAGGAACGGCTACCTGGAATTCAGGCTGGAGGTGATGCGCGATTCCTACCTCCTGGTGGGACCGCCAGACGATCCCGCCGGGGTGAGGGAGGCGGGGAGCCCGGAGGAGGCCTTGGAGAGGATAGCCACCTCCGGAAGGGTTTTTTTGGTGCGGTCGGACGAATCGGGGACCGCGTCCAGGATCTTCTTTCTCCTGAGTGGCATGCAAGCGGGAGAGACGACCGACTGGGTCAGGGTGGTAGAGGGGGACATGGAGCAGGTGCTGGCCCAGGCTTCCCGGGAGGGTGCCTACACCCTGGCGGACAGCAGCACCTTCCTCAGGCTGGCCCCGGACCTGGAGTCAGAGCCCCTCTTCGGGATGAACGGGGAGCTTCCCAATCCCTACCACGTAATGGCCGTCGGAACCCTGGTTTACCCGGACACTGACGCCGAGGGTGCGCGGTGTTTCGCCGATTACCTGCTCTCGGAGGAGGCCAGGAAATATATGGAAAAAGGCGACTGGTCTCCGCCGGAGTGAAGCAGGGTATTCTCCTGCGCTGTGAGGAAAAAGGCGGCCCCGGGTGGCCGGGATCGAGGTGCAGGGTAGGAGGAGAGACAAGATGCTGAGCGTGGAGGAAGCCAGGCGTAGGGTACTGGAGACCATACGGCCCCTGGAGCCGGTGGAGGTCCCCCTGCTGGAGGCGCTGGGGATGACCCTGGCCGATGACGTGGTGGCGGTCAACGACATCCCCCCGTTCGACAACTCGGCCATGGACGGTTACGCCGTGCGGGCGGAGGACGTGAGCGGGGCAGCGGAGGACAGCCCGGTGGAGCTGGAGGTGCTCGGGGACCTCCCGGCGGGGTACACAGCGGAAGTGGCCGTGGGACCCGGCCAGGCCCTGCGCATCATGACCGGGGCACCCCTACCGCCGGGAGCGGACGCCGTGGTCCCGGTGGAGGTGACCCGCGCCGAGGAGGGGCGGGTGCTGGTGGTGGAAGGAGTTTCCAGGGGAGACAACGTGCGCCGCGCGGGGGAGGACGTGCGGGCCGGGGAGAGGGTCATCGCCGCCGGGACCCCGGTGGGTCCCGCCGAGCTGGGGATGCTGGCCTCCCTGGGTTACGCCCGGGTGCGCTGCTTCCGGCGCGCCGTGGTGGGCATCATCTCCACCGGGGACGAGCTGGTGGAGGTGGAGGCGGAGCTCCCTCCCGGAAAGATACGGGACTCCAATAGCTACACGGTCTATGGCATGGTCCGGGAGGCGGGCGGGGAACCGCTGCGCCTGGGCATCGTGCGCGACGACGCCGCCCTCCTGGAGCGGACCATCATGGACAACCTGGACCGCGTGGACCTCTTCGTCACCAGCGGTGGGGTCTCGGTGGGAGATTACGACATGGTCAAGGACGTCCTGGGAAAGCTGGGCGAGATGAACTTCTGGAAGGTGGCCATGCGCCCGGGAAAGCCCCAGGCCTTCGGGCACATCGGGGGAAAGCCCCTCTTCGGCCTCCCCGGGAACCCCGTTTCGGTGATGGTCTCCTTCGAGCAGTTCGTCCGTCCCGCCCTGCTCAAGATGATGGGACGCTCCTCCCTCTTCCGTCCCCAGGTCACCGCCGTCCTGGATGCCCCCATCGGGAGGCGAACGGGGCGGACGGAGTTCATCCGGGTGATCGCGGAGTGGAGGGACGGTCGCTGGCACGCGCGCCCCACCGGGCCCCAGGGGAGCGGGATACTGAAGTCCATGGTCCTGGGCAACGCCCTGGCCGTCCTGCCGGAGGAAGTGGGGCGCCTGGAGCCCGGTTCGGAGGTGACCATCCAGCTCCTGCGCCCCTGAAATCGCCAGGCCGGGAAACCTCCTCCTCGCGGGGCAAGGAAAACGCTCCCCCTCCTGGGATACTTGCCTTCGGCGTCGCCCCTGCCCCTTCCGCCTTTCCGGTCGCTTTCCGCGGGCTCCGCTTGTCTCCCGGGAGCCAGCGGCGAGGCGGGCGGAACGCCGCCCCGCTCCCGCCCGCCTTCTATTCTCCTTCCCAGGCCCGGAAGGCCAGGCAGGCGTTGTGGCCACCGAAGCCGAAGGAATTGCTCAGGGCCGCCCGCGCCTCGGCCGGGCGGCTTTCCCCGGGGACGTAGTCCAGGTCGCATTCCGGGTCCGGGTTCTCCAGGTTGATGGTGGGTGGAAGTACCCCCTCGTGGAGGGCCATGACCGTGGCGATGGCCTCCACGCCCCCCGCCGCTCCCAGGAGGTGGCCGGTCATGGACTTGGTGGAGGAGACCGGGATGCGGTAGGCCAGCTCGCCGAAGACCTTCTTGATGGCCAGGGTCTCCGCGCGGTCGTTGTAGGGAGTGGAAGTCCCGTGGGCGTTTATGTAGCCCACCTCCTCGGGACGCATCTTCGCCGAGCGCAGGGCCTCCTCCATGCACAGCGCGGCCCCCCGCGACTCCGGGTCCGGGGCGGTCATGTGGTAGGCGTCGCAGCTCATCCCGAAGCCGGCCAGCTCCGCGTATACGCGGGCTCCCCTTTCCAGGGCGCCTTCCAGGCTCTCCAGCACCAGGAGGCCGGCCCCCTCGGCGATGACGAAGCCATCCCTATCGGCGTCGAAGGGCCGGCTGGCCCCTTCCGGGTCGTGGTTGCGGGTGGAGAGGGCGCGCATGGAGCAGAAGCTGGCCACCGAGAGGGGGGTTACGCTGGCCTCCACCCCTCCCGCCAGGCAGAGGTCCGCCCAACCTCCCGCCACCAGCTGGAAACCCACGCCCAGGGCGTGGGCACCGGCGGCGCAGGCGGTGACCGTGCACAGGTTGGGTCCCCGGAAGCCGAGGACCATGCCCAGCACCCCGGCGGCCATGTTGGGGATGATCATGGGGATGGTGAAGGGACTGACGCGGGCATACCCCCGCTCCAGCATCACCCGGTGCTGGCTTTCCAGGGTGGACATCCCCCCGATGCCCGAGCCCACCACCACCGCGGCGCGGTGGTCCTCCACCCCCGCCTCCTCCAGCTCCCTCCCTTCCGGGAGGCCGGCGTCGTCGAGAGCCAGGCGGGCGGCGGCCACCGCGAACTGGCAGAAGCGGTCCAGGCGCTGGGCGGTCTTGCCGTCCATGAAGGCCTGGGGATCGAAGTCGGAGACCTCCCCCGCTATGCGGCTGGGAAGCCCGCGGGGATCGAAGGAGGTGATGGTCGAGATCCCCGAGCGCCCCTCCTTCAAGGCATTCCAGAAACTGGAAAGACACATGCCCAGGGAGGTCACCGGTCCCATGCCCGTGATGACCACGCGGCGCCTCACTTCACCTCACCTTCCTTTTGCAGCAGGCGATCCAGGACCAGCCTGACCACGTCGCCCACGGTCACGATGTCGCCGACTTCTCCCTCCAGGATGTCGATGCCGTACTCGTCCTCCAGGACCATGGAGAGGTCCACCAGGTCCAGGGAGTCCACCTCCAGGTCCTCCTGGAGGCGCGATTCCCGGGTTATCTCCCCCGGGTCCCGGGCCAGCCTCTCGGCCAGCACGGACTGGACCTTCCGGAATAGCGCCTGCTCGTCCACCTCGTCCTCCTTTCCTCCTCTCCGGGCCGGCCATGCCGTCATCTTCCGGCCTGCCGACCCGATGACCCAACGTTCCCGTGCATGTGGGAAGGAAATCCGACGCATTCGGCCCGCGATGAGGAATCGCGAAAACCTCCCTCCCCGCTGAGGTTTTCCCTCACCCCCTTCCCTCCAGGAAGGCCAGCAGGTCACCGATTACCCGACGCTGCTCGCGTCGCGGGACCACCATATCCACCAGACCGCGCTCCAGCAGCCGTTCCGCCCGCGCAAAGCCTTCCGGAAACCTGATGCCTGCCGCCTGCTCCGCCACCCGCGGGCCGGTGAAACAGATGAGGGCCCCCGGCTCCGCCAGGATGAAGTCGGCGGCATAAGCGAAGCTGGCGGCGACCCCCCCGCAGGTGGGATCGCAGAGCAGGGCAATCACGGGGATCCCTTCTTCGTGCAATTCGTTCATGGTCACCATGGTCTTGGCCATCTGCAGAAGGGCCAGCGTGCCCTCCTGCACGCGCGCCCCTCCCGAGGCGGTGACCAGGAGGAGGGGCAGTTCCTCGCTCCGGGCGAGCTCTCCAGCCCGGCAGATGAGCTCCCCGGCCACCGCGCCCAGCGATCCGCCGGCTTGGAAGAAATCCATCAGCGCCGCCACGCACCGTCTGCCGGCGATGTTTCCCGGCCCGTAGATCACCGGCTCCTCGGGGCCGGGCCCGGCGCCGTCGTCCGAGTGGGCGTAGAACCCCAGGGGGTCGGTGGAACGCATGCGGTGACGCCGGGGTCGAAAGGTTCCGGCGTCGAAGAGCCATGCGGCTCGCTCCTGGGGAGCCAGGCGGTGGTGGTGTCCGCACAGGGGACAGACACCGAGGTTTCCGGCCAGCACCTCGACCTCCACCCGCAGTCCACAACCGGCACAGGGTTTCCAGAGCCGGGAGGCCCTCTCTCTACGCCTCAGCATCTCCCGGACGGAGCTCAACAGGTCATCCCCCCGTCCACGCAGATAACCTGGCCGGTGACGTAGGAGGCTGCCTCAGAAACCAGGAAGGCTACCACTTCCGCCACCTCCTCGGGTGAACCCGCCCTTCCCAGGGGAATGCGCGAGGTAATGAGCTCCCGCCACTCCCCGGCCAGATCCTCCACCATCTCCGTGGCGATAAGGCCGGGAGCCACGGCGTTCACGGTGATGTTGCGGCGTGCCACCTCCCGGGCCAGGCTGCGCGTGAGCCCCAGGAGTCCGGCCTTAGAGGCGCAGTAGTTGACCTGCCCGGGGTTACCCACCAGGCCGGCCACCGAGGATACGTTCACTATCCGTCCCCAGCGGCGGCGGATCATGCCCGGAAGGGCGGCGCGGGAACAGTTGAAGGCCCCCTTCAGGTTGGTGTCCAGCACCCGGTCCCAGTCCTCGTCTCCCAGGCGGACGGCCAGGCCGTCGCGGCGGACCCCGGCGTTGTTGACCAGGATGTCCACCCCGCCCCACGTCCTCTCCAGTCGCTCCATCATCGGCTTTACCTCCTCGGGACGGGACACGTCCGCCGGTAGCGCCATGGCCTCCACCCCCGCCGCGAAGAGCATCTCCAGGCATGCCTCGGCCGCCGCGTGGTTCTTATGGTAATTAATGGCAATACGCGAGCAGCCCTCCGCCAGTTTCAGGGCGATGGCCCGCCCGATGCCGCGGGAGCCGCCGGTCACCAGCGCC
Organism: Actinomycetota bacterium; assembly: GCA_030019255.1. Lineage (NCBI taxonomy): Bacteria > Bacillati > Actinomycetota > Actinomycetota bacterium. Next base: position 216,785 of record JASEFK010000003.1, on the reverse strand, counting down.
GTCCTTCCCTCAGCGCTCAATATCTTTCCTCCTTTCCGTAAGCCTTACCTGTCCACCTCATGAGCGCGCCGGCCCAGGTGAGGCCGGCGCCGAAGGCCACCAGCAGGACCAGGTCTCCTTTGTCAATTTTTCCCAGGCCAAGGGCGTCATCCAGGGCCAGGGGTATGGAGGCGGCGGAGGTGTTGGCGCAGCGTTCCAGGTTGAGGTGGAAGCGTTCCAGGGGGACGCCCAGCCTCCTTGACGCCGCCTCGATGATGCACAGGTTGGCCTGGTGGGGGATAATGAGGTCCACCTCGCGGGGGTCCACGACGGCCCGTCCGCAGAGGTCCCGCACCACCTCCTCGAGCTTGCGCACCGCGAACTTGAAGACCTCCCTTCCGTCCATGCGCAGGAAGGGGTCCCCTTTCTCCCAGGCACGAGCCAGGAAGGGGAGATGTTCCCGCAGGCCGGCCTCGCCTCCGTCCAGGTTGCCGCGCAGGGAGGCCATCATCCGTGCCCCTCCTCCCTCGGCGCGGATGAGCCGGTCACCCTCCCCGTCGGCGCCCAGGCAGACCGAGATGATGCCCTCCCCGTCCCCGCAGGGCTCCAGTATCGCCGCCCCGGCCCCGTCGCCGAAGAGGACGCAGGTGGAGCGGTCCTTCCAGTCCAGGATACGGGAAAGGGTCTCCGTTCCCACCACCAGCGCCCTCCTCGCCGCGCCCGTCTCCAGGAAACGGGAGGCCACCGCCAGGGCGTAGATGAAACCGCTGCAGGCGGCGTTGAGGTCGAAGGCCGGGCCGCGTGCCCCCAGCTCTCTCTGCAGGCTGCAGGCCAGCGAGGGGACCATGCGGTCGGCGGTGGTGGTGGCCACCACCACCAGGTCCACGTCCCTTCCCTTGTGCCCCGCCCGTCGCAGGGCACGCCGGGAGGCCTCCAGGGAGAGGGTTAGGTTGTCCTCCCCGGGCCCCGCGATTCTCCGCTCCGCGATTCCCGTGCGGGAGAATATCCACTCGTGGCTGGTGTCCAGGAAGCCTTCCAGGTCCCGGTTGTGCAGCGCGTGCCCCGGGAGGAAGGAACCGCAGGCGGTCATGGTCACTCCCCCCAACCCGGCGCCTCCTTTCTCACGCGGAGTACGGCCTGGCCCTCGCTCACCCGTGCACCGTCCGCGACCAGCACCTCCTCCACCACCAGGTCGAAGGGCGCGTGGACCTCGTTGAGGTGCTTGAGGGCCTCGACGTAGAAGAGGACCTCCCCTCGTCTCCTGCCCTCCCCCGGCGCGCAGCAGGGACCTTTTTCCCCGGGGTGGGAGAGGTGGAGGATGCCCGCCAGGGGGGCGGTGATGATCTCCCGTTCCCGTTCTGCGGTCCCGGGAGCCGCTTCCTCCGGGAGGGCGAGGCGCAGGTATATCCGGCATTCGCCGTCCTCGATCTCCAGCTCCCGGATGCCCTCCCGGCGCATGAACTCCCCTATTCCCCGCAGGTAATCCAATTTTTCCTCCCGACATCGGCTTTCGTGGTCCTGGTACGTTTCTCCCTCGAATGGCAAGGTTCGGGGCTCCTCGGCCGAGGCGATGGACAACCACTTGCGGATCCATCCGGTCGATGCGACCTTCCCGCCTTGCCCTCCCGGCGCATAAGCTTCCCTATTCCCCGCAAGTGATCCAAGGTTTCCCCCCGGTCACGCTTTCCATGGTCTGGAGATGGTAGTCGCCGGAGCGGAAAGGCTCCGAGGTGACCAGTCGCAGTAGCTGGCATAGATTGGTATTTGCGTTTTCGACCTCCGTTTCCTCGAGGGCGCGCCGCAGGCGGGCCACGGCGGGGGCACGGTCCGGTCCCCAGGCGCATATCTTGGCCAGGAGGGGGTCGTAGCGCAGGAGCGCCCGGGGGTTCTGCGGCGCGGTATCCACCCTTATCCCGGGTCCACCGGGGAGGACAAGTCGCGGTCTCGCTCCCCGGGAAAGCCCGTAAAGGCGGGCCTCCACGGCGTGTCCGCGGGGCGGAGGCGGTTCCTCGAGGTGTTCGCCCCCCGCCAGGCGGACCTGCTCCCTCACCAGGTCTACGCCGGTGACCAACTCCGTGACCGCGTGTTCCACCTGCAGGCGCGGGTTGACCTCCAGGAAGAAATAACCATCACCGGCCGCCAGGAATTCCACGGTGGCGATGCCCACCAGGCCGGAGGCCTCCGCCAGCCTCGCCGCGTCCCGCGCCATGCCCTTCACCAGGGCGGCGGTACACCGCGCGGCGGGGGTCTCCTCCACCCACTTCTGGTTCCGGTACTGCAGGGAACAGTCGCGGACGGGAAAGGTCGCCGTCCTACCCCGCCCGTCCCTCATCACCTGCACCTCGAGGTGCCTGGCTCCCGGTAGAAAGCGCTCCACGTAAAACCCCGCTTCCCGGTTGCGGGAGGGGGTTTCCGCCGCCGCTTCCCGGAAGAGGCGGAGGAAATCGCGTTCCTCGCGGACCACTCTTATGCCCTTCCCGCCGCCTCCCCGCGCGGGCTTGATGACCACCGGGTATTCCAGCTCCCGGGACACGCGGCGGGCTTCCGCCTCGCCGTCCACCCTGGAGAAGAGGAGGTGGGGTATGCCCACTTCACCGGCCAGGCGGCAGGCCGCTTCCTTGTCTCCCAGGAGGTCCAGGGTTTCCGGGGAGGGACCGATGAAGGCGAGCCCCATTTCCCTGCAGAGCCGGGAGAAGCGGGAGTCCTCGGAGAGGAAGCCGTATCCCGGGTGCACCGCCTCCGCACCGCAGGCCACGGCGGCGGTGAGCAGCCGGTGGGCGTCCATGTAGCTCCTTTCCGGCTCGCCGGGACCCACGCAGATGATCCGGTCGGCCAGGGGAGGGGGATCGGCCAGGTCCAGGGAGGAAAGGGCGACCACACCCCGGATGCCCATCTCCCTGAGGGTACGGAGCACCCGCAGGGCGATCTCCCCCCGGTTGGCCACTAGGATGCACCCGAAAGTCATGCCTACTCCCAGGTCCATCGGCATCATCCGCCGCCCACCAGTTCCGAAACGTGGTACACGGCAAGGTGGGGGTGATCCCGGCGGGCCATGATGTTGAGCGCCTTTCCCGGGCCCACCTCCACCTGGCCCTCCGCGGCCAGGGGGAGCAGGGCGCGCTGCACGTCCCGCCAGCGCACGGGGGAATACATGCCTTCCACCAGGGCGCGGGCCACGGAGTCGCCGTCCTCCAGGGCGGTTCCCGAGTAGCCGGAGAAGAAGGGCACGGAGGGGTCCTTCACCGGCATGGACTGCAGGGCTTCCTCCACCGCCGCGGCGGCCGACCTGAAGGCCGGGGTGTGGAAGGCCCCGGAGACCTTGAGGCTCACCGTGCGCCCGCCACTTTTCCTGGCAAATGCTTCCATACGCTCCAGGGCGGCGGTGTCTCCGGCCACCACGCACTGGAGTTCGCTGTTGTGGTTGGCCAGGTGGAGGAAACCGTCTTCCCGCGCCTCCTCCACCAGCGACCGGACTTCCTCCTCGCCCAGGCCGATCACCGCCAGCATGGAGCCGGGCCTTTCGAGGGCGCACTCCAGCATGGCCCTGCCGCGCGTCCAGACCAGGCGCAGGGTGTCCTCCGCGCCCAGGCATCCCGCGGCGCAGGCGGCGCAATACTCGCCGAGGCTGTGTCCCGCCACCGCCTTCGGGCGGTAACCATCCTTTTCCAGGAGGGTGAGCCAGGCCAGGGAGACGGCCGCCACCGAGAGCTGGCAGACGTCCGTGCGGGCCAGCAGGGAAGGGTCTCCCTCCAGGCACAGGGAGGCGATGTCCATCCCCGAGATCTCGGAGGCCAACCGGAAGACGCGCGCCGCATCGGGGTCCCGCGTGGTTCTCCCGGAGGCCATGCCCGGGTGCTGGCTTCCCTGCCCCGGAAAGACGTATACCGGCCTCATTACTCCATCACCTCCCAGAGGATCAGGGGTTCCCCCACCCCCACGGGATCGCCCTCCCGCGCCAGTCTCCTCGCCGCCTTTCCCCCGCGGGGAACGCGTACCAACTCGTCACCGGCCAGGGTGAGCACGCGGCCCAGCACGGCGCCCGCCTCCAGGATCTCGTCGTGCTCTCCTCGAGGGTCACCGCACCACACGCCCACCTCCGGCGAACGCAGCACGAGGAACCTTTTCCGGGCGCGGGGTTCCTCCGCGGTGGCATGGCTCCCGTGAATTGCTTCCCCTGCCGGTCGGCCGGTAGCGCCAAGTCGGGGTCTTTCCGACGCTCCCCTCCCGTGAGCGGGCATGTTCCCCCCGGGAAGCGGGCGGGGGAGGCAACCGGACCACGCATGGCATGCTTTTCCATATCCTTGTCCGCCCGCCGGAGCGGGGGAGGGACCTTCGGGCGCTTCCGGGTCCGGGTGGAGGCACGTCCACGCCTTCTCCGCGCGTGGCCTGCATGCCCCGGGGTCGTCTCTTCCCCCGTGTTCCGGGGAAGGAGTTTCCCCGCCCCCTCCGCCCTTTCGCAGGATCATGACCCCGTCCAGGCGACCGGCCCGGAAACGGAACTCGACCAGCAGGTTGGAATCCATGTCCCGGGCAACCTCGATGATGAGGTCCCGCAGCTCAGCCGCCGGCGGCCAGAAGGCTTCCATCCTCCACCTCCTCCGCCTCCAGGAAGCCCCCGATGCGGCGGTAACGTTCCTTCCTGCGCTCCAGCAGCCGGGGAACGGGGATGGCCTCCAGGAGGGAAAGGTTTTCATCCACCGCGCGGCGCAGGTTGAGGGCCGCGGCCCGGGGGTCCGCGTGGGCCCCGCCGCCCGGCTCCTCGATCACCCCGTCCACCAGCCCCAGGCGCACGAGGTCGGCGGCGGCAAGGCCCAGGCTCTCCGCGGCCTCGCCCGCCCGCCCGGCGTCTTTCCATATAATGGCAGCGTATCCCTCCGGGGTGATGACCGAAAAGTAGGCGTTCTCCATCATCAGCACCGTGTCCCCGATGCCCAGGGCCAGGGCACCCCCGCTGCCCCCCTCCCCGGTGAAGATCACCAGGATGGGAACGGGAAGGGAAAGCAGCCGGGAGAGGTTCCCGGATATGGCCCGAGCCTGTCCGCCCTCCTCGGCCTCCGGGCCGGGGAAGGCACCGGGGGTATCCACCAGGCACAGGAGGGGCAGGCGGAGCTTGGCCGCCAGGGAGAAGACCCGCCCGGCCTTGTGGAGTCCCTCGGGCAGGGGCATCCCCTGCCGGCGCTTTCTCCTTTCGACGTTGCCACTGCCCTTGTCCACGGCCACCAGGGCCAGCCGATGGCCGGCGATGGAGGCCAGGCCGGCGAGCACGGCGGGGTCGTCGCGGCCGCGGCCGTCACCCCGCAGCTCGAAGAAGTAATCGGCCACAAGCTCCACGAGCTCGCCGGCGCAGGGCCTCGCGGGGTGGCGGGCGAGTTGAACCGTTTTCCAGGCACGCATGGTGCAGGGTCACCTCCTGGAAAAGAGATCTTCCTGCCCTCCCTGCGGCCTGGTTCGGCGGGTCTTTCTACGCATGAAAACGCGAGGGTGGGAAAAGGGTTACCATGGAAATATATTCCATGCACCGCCGCGTGGCCCGGCAAGGGGTCCGCGACCGTCTATATTCCGTAGGGGAGATGGGATTCGGGACTTCGAGTCGGGTATTGATGCGCAAGGGCTCCTGCCCTTTGAGAGGATCTTGGATGACCCCGTGCGTTCCTTCCGGGTTGCCGCCCGAGAAAAGGGAGTCGGCGGTCAATAAGGGTCGGCCGTTTCCGAAGGGTTGCAAGATCAAAATCGGATAGTATAATAAAAACGATAAGTCACCAATACTATCTGGTAAGGGGATACCGGTGCCCGACTACGACGTGGTGGTGATCGGCGCGGGGGTGGGGGGACTTACCGCCGCCGCACTCTGCCAGAAGGCGGGGATGAAGACCCTGGTCCTCGAGCAGTCGAACCGCATCGGGGGCTGCTGTTCCACCTTCGAGACCCCGGAGGGATTTCATTTCGACGTGGGTGCCAGCGTGGTGGAGGTGACCCGCGCCTTCGAGGAGCTCTTCCGGCGCCTGGAGCTGCCGCGCGAAAAGTACATTCCCCTCATCCCCGTGGATCCCCTCTACGACTACTGCGACAACACGCGGGGAGTACGCTTCGCCTATCCCACCTCGGTGGAGGACACGGCACGGGTCATCGCCGAGTTCTCCCCGGAGGACGCCAGGGCCTTCCTCAAGTTTGCCGAGGATTACGCGCCCAAGATACGGGGCCTGGTGGACAATTTCTTCTACGCCCCTTCCTTGGGCTTCATGGACACCTTGCGCCTCGTCGCCAGGTATCCCGGCCTGCTTACCGTGCTTCCCATGTTCGTCACCACCCACCAGAAGGTGGTGGCCAAGTACTTCAAGCACCAGGACGTCCTGGCTTCCATGGCCTTCCAGTCCTTCTACGCCGGGTTGCCCCCGGACATGTGCGCCGGGCTGTACGCCGTGGTGGGACTGCTGGAACACGAGGGCATCTTCTATCCGGAGGGAGGGATGATCCGCATCCCCGCCGGAATCCAGCAGGCCTTCCACGACCTGGGCGGAGAGACCCGGCTGGGGGCCCGGGTGGTGCGGGTGATGGTGGAGAACCGCCGGGCGGTTGGGGTGGAGCTCTGGGATGGAACGGAGATCACCGCCCGGAACGTGATAGGGGCCATCAACGCCAAGAAGCTGTACATGGACATGATCGGGAGGGAACACATACCCTGGCACGTGTGGAGGGGGGTGACCTCCCTGGTTCTCTCCATGCCCTGCCCCATGATCTACCTGGGCGTGGACTACGAGCCGCCCCTGCGCGCCCACCATACCCTGACCCTCACCGATCCCCGGGCCATGAACGATTACTGGAGCGATTACTACCTGAAGGGCAAGCTCTACGAGAAGGACGGGCGCATCGAGGTCATGGGGCTCATCTCCTGGGCCTCCAAGGTGGACCCCAACCTGGCCCCTCCCGGAAAGCACGTGCTCACCCACATGGGCCTGGCTCCCTACAACCTGGCCGGGAACGACTGGGACCGCTTCAAGGAGAGGTATATAGACCTGGCCGTCGAGACCATCGAGCGCTACGTGATACCCGACCTTTCCGAGCACGTGGTCTACCGGGACATGGCTACCCCCAAGGACCTGGAGCGCATGCTCCTGCATCCCGGTGGGGCGGTGTACGGCATCCAGACGGATATCAGCCACATGGCCGTTTTCCGCCCCGCCAACCGCTCCAAGTGCATCCGCAACCTGTACCTGGCGGGAGCCTCCACCCATCCCGGGGGAGGGGTGCCGGCGGTGGTGGCCGGGGGCATCATCACCGGGGGGCTGGTGGTGAGGGACAACGCCTGAAGCCTTTAAGGGTGCCCGGGACGGCGTCTCGATTGGGGCAGCCCGGGCCCCGGGGGAAGTCGGAAATTGGGAGGCGACGGGCGTAGAGGAGGGGTCGGACCAGGGGTTCAAGAAGGCGGCTTGTGGAGCGGCTTTCCGGGCCCGGCGGGAAATGGAGGTGCCGCGGGGACGCTACCCGTGAAGACACCGGGAACCCAGGGGATCCATCGGGATTGGAGCCCGCGGATCGGAAAACGGGGGCGGGAGCGCGGAAAGCGGCCTGGGTACGGAAAGAACGGGGAAGGACGTGCCGCTCACGAAGGTGGGGGAGGGAGGCGATAGCTTGAAGAAGAGGACGAGGTTGATGCTGGCGCTGGGCGCGGCGGCGGGGTTGGCAGCATGGCTGGCCGCCACCACCGAACCATCCGACTGGAGGTATCCCAAGCTCCTCATCACCCAGCTTCCCAAGATGCCCTTCCGCTACTTCGTGTGAGGTTCGCGCGGGATCGTTCATCACCATACAAGTAGGAGCGCCGCGAACTCGCCGCATCCTCGATAACGCGCACGGGAGGGAGGCATGACCGGCGACGTGATCTCGGAGATGGAGGGCTTCTTCAACCCCCGCAGCGTGGCGGTGGCCGGCGCCTCCAAGACGGCCATGAAGCTGGGGAACGTGGTCCTCTCCAACCTCATCCGCCTCGGCTACCGGGGCCGCGTCCATCCCCTTCACCCCGATGGAGGCGAGGTGATGGGGCTTTCCGCCTATCCCGACCTGCGGGCGGTGGGGGAAGAGGTGGACCTTGCCGTATCCGTCCTTCCCCGCGAGGGAACCCGTGAATTCGTCGAGGAGTGCGCCACGGCGGGCGTGAAGAGGGTCATCGTCTCCGCGGCGGGCTTCGCCGACGACGGCGAGGAGGGGCGAAGGATGCAGGAGGAGCTGGTGGAGACGGCGCGGCGCTCCGGCATGCGCCTCATGGGGCCCAACAGCGTGGGTACCCTGTCCACGGAATCGGGCCTGGCGACTTCCCTCATGACCCTCGAGCCGGTGAGGCCCGGAAACATCTCCATCGTGGCCCAGACCGGTCTCTTCGCCGGCGGCTTCGCGCGCTGGATAAGCTCCACCCAACGCTTCGGCCTGGCCAAGGTGGCCTGCCTGGGGAACAAGGCCGACGTGGACGAGGTTGACGTCCTCTCCTACCTGGGAGATGACCCGCAGACCGGGGTGGTGGCGGTGTACACGGAGGGCCTGGGGCGCGGCCGCCGCTTCTGGGAGCTGACCAGGCAGGTCACGGCGCGCAAGCCGGTGGTGCTCCTCAAGGGGGGAAGGACCGACCTCGGGGCTCGAATGGCCGCCGGGCACACTGGCTCCCTGGCCGGAGAGGACGCCGTTTACCGGGGAGCCCTGGCCCAGGCGGGCGTGGTCCAGGTGGAGGACCTGGAAGGCCTCTTCGGTTGCGCCAAGGCCCTTTCCTACTGCCCTCCACCCCGGGGGTCCAACGTGGGCGTGGTGTCCATAACCGGCGCGGGGACGGTGCTGGCGGCGGATGCCTGCCGCAGGAGGGGACTCGGCCTTCCGCCCCTGCGGGAGGAGACCCTGCACCGGATAAGGAAGAATGTTCCCGCCTGGGCTCCCCTGGGGAACCCCGCCGACATCTGGTCGGCGACCCTCTCCTCCGGGGTGGAGGGAGGCTACCGGGAAGTCCTGCGGGCCATGGCGGACCAGGAGGACGTGCACCTGCTGGTTGTACTCTTCACCCTGGTACCGGAGTCGGAGTTCGACGCCGCCGCCCTCCTGGGGGAGGCGAGGGAAGAACACCCGGAGAAGCCGGTGCTGGCCTGTTTCCTGGGCGCCTCCCGGGAGGACGGTGAGCGCTGGTTTGCTGAGTTGGAAGATATTGGCATACCAGTATATTTTTCCATCGAGAGGAGCGTGGAGGCTGCCTGGGCCCTGGCGCGCAGCGCGGAGCGCAGGTACGACGACCGGTGAGGCGAGGCGAGGAACCCCGGGAGTGGAGCACGGATGGGGGTTAAGTGGAATGCGTGGGGGGTCGCGGCGCTCGGGAACGGCTCCCGGTCACGGGAGCAAGACAGCTCCCCTCCCGGGCGCCGGAATCCGGCGGGGGAGGTCGGTAAGCCGCTCCCACCTCGCCGGCGTGACCGGTGGACAGGCTTCGGACCCGTTGGCCCTTCCGCATCGGGTCGTGGGAGGGGGACCCGTGGAAAGGGGAAAGGGAACGATTCCCGCATATGGCGCAAGACCGAGGAGGATACCGGCGGCCCGTGGTCCTTCGTTCGGTGCCCGGGTTACGGGAACGCAGGTGAAGACGGCTTCCGGCGGGATGGCAAGCATCGCGTGGGTGGTCCTGGTGGAAGACCTGAAGGGAGGTGGGTCGAATGGCCAAGGTGGCGGAGGACCTGAGGGAAGCGCTGGGACCGGGAATCGCCTCCGACGATCCCCGGGAGCTGGCGGCCTATTTCCATGACCCGCCGACCCGGCTGGATCTCACCCTGGTGAAGCCCCGGGATTCCTTCCAGCTCTCGGACGTCGCCTCCTGGTGCTATTCCCGGGGGGTGCCCATCTACACCCACCGCAGGGGATACCTCTCCCCGGAGATCGCCTCCTCCGGGGGCGTCCTCGTCGACCTTTCGGGCATCGATCGTATCGTCCGCATCGACGAGGAGAACCTCCTGGCCTTCGTGGAATACGGGGTCACCTTCGAGCGTCTCAAGGAGGAGCTGGATCGGCGGGGACTGCGCATCCTCATGCCCGCGGCGGCCACCTCCTCCTCCATTGTCCGGACCTACCTGGACCGGGACGTCATCCTGGCCAACGGGGCCACCCGGCCCTACCAGTTCACCACCTTCCATGCCATCCTGGCTGACGGCCGCCTGTGGATGAGCGGCACCGACCAGTATACCCCGGACGGCCACTCGGAGTTCCGCGAGGACCTGGGGCCCATGTATTCCAATTTCTTCCATGCCAGCGAGGACGTCTTCGGCATGCCCTACGCCATGAAGGCCTGGATTTACCGGAGGTGGGAGGAGAGGAGGGTGACGGCCTACGCCTTCCGGGAGGCGGTGCCGGCGGTGGAGGCCGCCCGCCTGGCCTCCCGGCACGACCAGGTCTTCGAGTGCGTGGTCGCCGACCGGAGGTACCTCTCCGTGCTCCTCACCCGGAGTCCCTCGGAGGCGGACGCCCTGGCGGCGGAGCTCCCGCCCTGGAGCGTGGTCTTCGGCTTCGACAACCACCCCGAACTGGTGGAGATATGGGACCGGCAGACGCGGGAAATGGCCGAGGGGCTGGGCGGCGAACGGCAGGAAGGCGAGCTGGCCTCCCTCATGCGGGAGAAGTTCGAGTGGCCGTGGTACGTGAGGGACCGGGCGCACTACCGGGGAGCGGTGGAGACCGTGGAGTGCTTCACCTTCGCCAGGAAGGTCGCTCCTCTCTTCGAGGTGGTGGCGGAGGCGGCGGAGGGATACGAGCTGGGCCGGGTGGCCATCCCCAGCTACTACGGGGCCGCCTTCTACTGCGAGACGGACATCTACCACCGTCCCGACGACCGGGGCCTTTCCGAGCCGTGGTTCCGGGCTTACCGGGAAGTCCTGGACCGGGGGGCCCACGTGGGGCGGCCGCGGGGCGAGGTGGCCCGCCTGGTCTATTCGCGCCTGGACCCGGAAAACATCCGTATGATACGCCAGCTCAAGCAGGTCCTGGATCCCAAGGGCCTCCTCAATCCCGGCCAGCTGATGGAGGGGGTGTAGCCCATGGAGCGGGGACTTACTAGGAAGAGGGAGAAGCTCACCGATTACCGGGACGACTACTGGGTGTGCGGCAAGTGCAAGATGTGCCAGTCCATCAACGTGCAGAAGTTCGTGAGCGCCCGCTTCTCCGCCAACTGCCCCTGCGGCACGCGGTACCGCTTCGAGTCCTACTACGCGGCGGGGATGATGGAGATCGCCCGGGCCATCACCAACCTGGAATTCGAGCCCACGGAGAAGACGGCGGAGATCATCTACTCCTGCAACCTGTGCGGCCTGTGCCAGGAGATGTGCTTCCCCCTCAAGGGGCTGCACACCACCCGTATCATCCAGTTGATGCGGGAAAAGGCGGTGGAGGAGGGATGGGGTCCGCTGCCCGCCCATGCCCCCTTGCTCCGGTCCACGCGGGAGCGGGACAACCCCTTCGGGCTGGAGAAGGGGTTCAAGGGCAAGGCTGTCCGCGACCTGGAAGTGCGGGACCTCACCAGGGAGAAGGCGGAGTACCTTCTCTTCGTGGGCTGCGCCTACGCCGCCCCTGGACGGGAGGAAAGGCTTTCCTCCCTTGTCCGGGCACTGCGGGCGGCCGGCCTTGACTTCGGGGTGCTGGGTGAGGCCGAGCCCTGCTGCCGGAGCCTCAACCTGGCCCTGGGAGACCACGACGGGTTCGAGGAGCGCGCCCTGGAGAACATTGAGCTGTTCCGCTCCACCGGCGCCACCTGCATCGTCACCGCCTGCCCCCACTGCCTGCAGGTGCTCCGCGACGAGTACGCGCGGGCCATGGACCTGGAGGTGGTTCACGCCACGGAGGTGCTGGCGCGCGCCCTGAAGAAAGGGGCCTTCTCCCCGGAGGGGAAGAGGAAGCTCAAGGGTGTTTACCACGACCCCTGCTTCCTGGGCCGGTGGTGCGAGATATACGAGGCGCCGCGCCGGCTGCTTTCCGCCGTTCCCGGCCTGGAGCTCCTGGAGTTCGAGCGCAACCTGGAGAACTCCTGGTGCTGCGGCGCGGGCGGGGGGGTGAAGGCGGGGCGGCCCGAGCTTTCCGCCTGGACGGCGGACGAGAGGCTGGAGGAGGCGCGCGCCGTGGGCGCCGAGGCGGTGATCACCGCCTGCCCCCACTGCGCGGACCAGCTCCTCTCCCGGAATGGCATGCCGGTTTACGAGATCTACGAGCTGCTGTGAAAGGGAGAGGGGATCATGGATGGTTGTTTCTCCGGGGGAAGCCTAAAAAAACGGCGTGCGACGGGGGAACGCCCCCGGCCGCCCGCCGCCGTGGAGCGGACCCGCGCGGTTTCGGGAGGTGCAGGATAATCACACAAATACCCCCTGGGGTATCAAAATTCAAGACCTGACCCCATAGGAGGGAGAGATGAAAGGGAAGGATCTGTGGAAGGACCTGCGGGAGAGGAAAATCATCAAGGTGCCGGTTAAGCACGAGATAGACGGTACCCACAACCGGCCGGAGAACCTGGAGAAGGCCTACCGGGAGCTCCAGGAAGCCCTGGGGGAGGAGTGGGTGTCCAACGACATCAACATCACCGTGGCCTATGCCAGGGACCAGTCGGTGGTGCCCATGAACCACCCCCACATCGTGGCCCTTCCGGGCTCCACCGAGGACGTGGTGGCCATCATGAAAATAGCCAACCGCTACCTGGTGGACGTCACCCCCTACGGGACGGGACTGAACACCCTGGGCATGACCATCACGCCCTATGGGGGCATCCTCTGCGACCTGAGGCGCATGGACCGCATCCTGGAGATCGACGAGGAGAACATGTACTGCACCATAGGCCCCGGGGTGACCTTCGCCCAGCTGCAGACGGAGACCCTCAAGAGGGGGCTGCGCCTCATCAACCCCTCCACCTCCGCCAACGCCTCGGTGGTCTCCAACATCATGATGGGAAATATTTCCACCCTGGCCAACAAGTACGGGGTGGGACTGGACCACATCATCGGCTACAGGATCGTCCTCCCGGAGGGCAAGGTCATGGTCTGCGGGCCGCAGGCCTACGGGGCGGACAACGCCCACCTGCCCGGGCCGGGGCCCGACGTGCGGGCCTTCATCCGGGGCTCCCTGGGAACCATGGGCATCATCACCGAGATGACCATCCGCCTCTACCCCGAGCCCAACCACCTGAAGCTCACCGTGCCCGTAAGCGACAGCGAGAAGTGGGAGCACATCGCTCCCGCCCTGAAGGCCGTCAGCCAGCGCAACATCGTGGTGGAGAACGCCTACTTCCAGAACACCTACATGGGCATCTTCCTGGCGGAGACCAACGCCGAGTCCGCCAAGCTCATCCCCATGTTCCCCCGCCACTACGTGGTCCCGGTAACCGGGGGATATTCCCAGGAGGAAACGGAGATCAAGTGCCGGGTCTGCGAGGAGGACATCCTGGCCGTGGCGCCGGAATTCGAGTTCATGGACTGGGAGGTGGTGGAGGACATCTCCGAGGGGCGCATCCTGGGGGTGGATAAATTTACCAAGTTTTTCCGGGAATCGGTGCGCGTGCAGCGGGTCAAGGGCTCCTTCTTCGTGGGCTTCGGGCTGGACCACCTGGAGTATCTACCGGAGATCAACCGGGAGATGATGCGGGCCATGACCTCCCAGGTGGGGACGGATGACAACGTCATCTCCGCGGACCTCATCGCCACCTACTTCCAGCCCTACGACATGGGGAGGCTGGGCTTCATCGAGTTCGACATCTTCATCGACCAGTCCAACCCCGAGGACAGCCTGCGCACCATCAGCGGAACCCTGGCGGCCATGGCCGCCTCCTTCCGCAAGGGCTCCGGGGTGTGCTTCGGCATCTGGCCCCTGTTGGAGGGGGCGGGCCCCCTGCACGATCTCATCGGCCTGGTCTTCCCCCAGGCGGCCACCTACGTGGACACCTACCGGACCATGAAGATGATCTACGACCCCAACAACGTCTGCCTGCGGCGCTTCGAGTACGACACCCTGCGCATGAAGAAGGCCGCTTTGTGATCCGAGGAGGTTGGGAGAGATGGCCGATTACGACGTCATCGTCATCGGGGCGGGTTGCGGTGGGATATCCGCCGGCGCCCTCCTGGCCAGGCAGGGGAGGAAGGTCCTGGTCCTGGAACAGTCGGACCGGGTGGGAAGTTGCTGCTCCACCTTCGAGCGGGAAGGATACCGTTTCGACGTAGGTGCCTCCATAGTGGAGGTGATCTACCCCATCCGTAAGGCCTTCGAGGAGCTGGGCACCAGCTTCGAGAAGGAGGTGGACCTGGTCCTCTGCGACCCCATCTACAGTTACATCTTCGAGGACGGCTCGCGCATCAACTACCCCCTTTCCCTGGAGGGGACGGCGGAGGTCATCTCCCGCATCTCCCCGGAGGACGCCAGGCAGTGGTATCGCTTGGCCGACTACTTCGCGGACATGATGCGCCAGACCATCGAGACCTTCTTCACCAATCCCTGCAACGGCATGCTGGACATGGTGAAGATGGGCCTGCGCAATCCGCGCATGCTCAGGTTCCTCCCCCTCTTCTTCCAAAGCTACCAGGACGTCATCCTCAAGTACTTCAAGAACGACGTGGTGCAGCAGACCATGTCCTTCCAGTCCTTCTACTGCGGGCTGCCGCCGGAGCTGGCCCCCGGTTTCATCGCCCTCATCCCTTACTCCGAGCACGAGGGCATCTGGTACCCCAAGGGGGGGATGATCCAGATCCCCCAGGCCTTCCGGCGCCTCGGGGAGAAGCTGGGCATGGAGGTGCGCCTGAACACGCGGGTGGACAAGGTGATGGTGAGGGACCGCCGCGTGGAGGGGGTGCGGCTGGCCGACGGGACGGAGATCACCTCCGACCTGGTGGTCTCCAATGTCAACGCCAAGAAGCTCTACCTGGAGATGATCGGGGAGGAACACCTGCCCTGGCTGGCCCGTTACGGCATCAAGAGCTACGAAGTTTCCATGTCCTGCGTCATGCTCTACGTGGGAGTGGATTACCGCCCTCCCCTGGAGGCCCATCACAGCCTGACCATAGGCCCCCTGCAGATGATGAACGACTTCTGGTGGAACGAGTTCCGGCGGGGGAAGATACCGGAAAAGGTGCACGGCCTCATCTGCTGGCCCACGGAATCCGATCCCTCCCTGGCCCCGGAGGGACATCACGTCCTGAACATCATGGGCATGGGTCCCTACAAGCTGGAGGGGACCGACTGGGACCGGGAGAGGCAGAGGGTGGCGGAGCGCATGATCGACGGACTCTCCGAGAAGGCCATCCCGGGGCTGAAGGACCACGTCACCGTGCTGGAGGTATCCACGCCCCTGGACTTCGAGCGGCGGCTGCTCTCCCCGGGAGGGGCCATCTACGGTCTGCAGATGGACCTCCCGGCCCAGGCGGTGTTTCGCCCGGCGGCCAGGTCCAAGAGCATCAAGGGCCTCTACCTGGTCGGGGCCTCCACCCACCCGGGGGGCGGGGTGCCCTCCACGGTGGCCTCCGGCCTCATCGCCTCCAAGCTCATCGAGAGGTACGAGGGTTAAGGTAAACGAGGGTTAAGGGAACGGGTTCACCGCACCTCCACGGTGGAGGCGATGCGCCGCACGCAGGCCTCCATGTAGGAGGGATCCTCGATGCGGATACGCACGGCCTTCTCCGGGCAGACCATAGCGCAGCGGCCGCAGCCCTTGCACTCCTCGCCGATCACCGCCACCTTGCGGGACCGCCTAGCGCCCCCGCTTGCGGTGACCCCGTAAACTTCCGATGTACCGCCGGCCTCCTCTATCCCGGGGGATGCGCCGGCGTCTTCCGGGACGGTCGCCCGGTGCCCGGCGGGTAGGGTCGATTCCCCCGCGGTGAGTGAAGCGGTTATGGATTGCCTGTCCTCCAGGCTCACCTGGCGGAAGATGCAGGCCTGCACGCACTTGCCGCAGCCCCGGCACCTTTCCCCGTCCACTTCCACCACCAGCCCCTCCATCCTCACCAGGAGGTCCCGGGCATCGCGGGAGGCCAGGGGGATGGCGGTGGAGATGCAGCAGCAGGGACAGCAGTGGCAGATGGTCATCAAACGGTGATGGTCCCTCACCCCCAGCATGACAGCGTCTCCCTTGAACTTGCCCAGGCAGGAGACCAAGCCCATCTCCGTGGCCTGATGTAGGTGCCCCAGGGCCTCCCCAGCGGTCACGTGGCGTCCCACCTCGGGGTCCACGTCCCGCGCCGCCGGGCCCAGGAAGGTGCAGCCGAAGTAGGGGTCGAAGTCCCGGCAGCCGTTCTCGCTCCGGCAGGGGCAGCGGTACAGGATGACGTGGTGGGAGGCCTCGCGGATGAAGTGCTCGATGACCGAGATGGGGGCGGCGACGCCCGGAGGTATTTCCATATACTGGTAAATGGGAACGTAGGTCAGGTTGGTGTTGCGGGGATCGACCACCAGCCCTCCCAGCTGCCGGATGATCGGCCAGTTGGTCATGCGGAAGGCCAGGTCCTTGTAGCGGTAAAGCCTAAGAAAGCGGTCGAAGCTCTTCCTGTTCCTGCCTCGGGAAGCGGACACCTTTCCTCCTTTCCGGACAGCGTGGAACGGCGTTCCACTCCCTCCCAGGGCGCTCAAGGTGGTGAGAACGACAGCCATCACCCGGTATCGATGATAGCACGCGGCCCTTCCCGACACAATTTTGGCTTGGATGGACACGCCCTGACCTATTTATTTTTCTTCTCCAGGGCAGGATTGAGAGCATCCACCACGTTTTTGAACCCGAGCATGTCCTATGTTCTGAAAGGTGGTGGGCGGGCTTCTCGATAGGCACCAGGGCTCAGCTATCTCATACTTAGGGTACTCGAGACGCCCGGACTCGCTTGTTGAAAACATAGCTGAACTCTTTGCCGGAATACCCTTACCGCGACGGCATGTTAGGAAAGGGTTCGGCGGTGCAAGTGGCTCTTCTTAAAGGTTCCTGGAGTTTTTTCCCCAAGGTTTTAGGTCTCCATTCCCGGGAGGCTCACCTGGCCGGAGGGCGCGTCCGGATAGAACCATCCCTCCCTCCAGGCCCGCAGGGAGGCCTCCAGGTCGTTCCACCAGCCCGGGGTCACCGCGGGACCCCTGATGGCCGCCACTTCCCGTCCACCCTCAAGGCCTCTGGGGCACCTCTTCACCCGGTGGGGCGGGACGGGCAGGAAGGGCGTACGGAGAAGTGGTTTCCTCCCGAAGAGGGAAAGTCGAAAGAGCGCCAGGGGAGCCGCTTCATTTATGGAAAGAAATTCCAATAAAAGGACTTGTTCCCCGTTCCGGCTCCGCCTTACGGCGCATTCCCTGACCAGATCGAAAGATGCCTCTTCCAGCTTTCCCACGGATATCCACAACCTCACGGGGGCCAGCGAGGAAGATGCCGAAGCTTCCTTTGCCAGAAGCAGGAGTTGGCGCGCCGTGGCCATGAGCACGCCTGGACTTTTTGCCTTAACTTGCGAAAGGATTACACCGGGGTCGTCGTACCGTAAGGTTTCCAGGCGCAGGCCGGCGCAAAGGGCCAGGACCGCGGCGGCATGGGAGGAGGGAGTGTCCGGAGGCAGGAGGAAAAGGCAGCGTTCCCCCGCTTTGACCGGGAGGAGTGGTCCCCAGAATCGCGCCGGGAACAGCAGCGCCCGGCTGGTAGCCATTACCAGGAGGGGATTCCCGTTGGTTTTTTCCCGCAGCGAGAGGAGGACTACGCTGGCGGGTTTCAGGGTGTAGGGCAGGAAGAACCCGGAGGACTCCCCACAGGCTTCCTCCAGCGAGAGCTCTCCGGGACCCGTGTCCGCGCGGTTCACGGGCATGGTCCGCAGGCCTTCCCGGCCACGCAGGAGATCCGCCTTCCCCGGGGCCGCCTGCCGGAAAAACCCGCTGCCCAGCAGGGCCTTTTGGATCCCGCCTTCCCTTAAGAGAAGGTCCAGGACTTCTCCCTCAGGGAACCCGGTAAGGGGAACGGCGATCCCACCGGCCTTGATCATCGCCGCCGTCAAAAGGAGTGTCTCCCCCGCCTCCGGGGCCAGGAGCAGCACCCGTTGCCCCTTGCGCAGGTCCAGGCCGCGGATGAGCGCCTCGGCCGCCAGGTTGGTTAGTTGGAGGGCCTGGGCGAAGGATAATTCCCTCCGCGGCAAGAGGGTGGGCAGGAAGGGATGGGTAAGCTCCAGCGCCGTCGCCTGGTCGTAAGCCATCGCCAGCATCTCGAAAAGATTGGACATGCTCAGGCGCCGGCTGGCGGCAAGGCGCGCCCTTCGGGAATAACCGCGCATCGTTTCCCGCATGGCGATTCCCTTTCCTTATCCGCAATCATAGGCCCGGGCTATTATAATTCCGCGCCCGCGATCATGTCATTCGGCCCGCAGAAAAGGCAGGCGATGTTTTCCAGGGAAGGGACAAGTTTATCCACACCGACCGACCGGTTGCCCGAGCCGCGCGGGGACCACGCGTTTTAACTGCGGATGACCGGGAAAAATCTATATGGGTGCCGGTTGGACGGCGAACCATGCGTGGAGAAGCTTGAGGAGGGAGGTTTTACCATGCGTTCCATGCTCGAGGGCATCAGGGTCATAGATTTCACCACCACCGTGGCCGGACCGGGCTGCACCTTCTTCCTGGCCGACATGGGCGCGGAGGTCATCAAGGTAGAGAGGCCGGGGCTGGGCGACGAGGCGCGCCTCTTCCCTCCTTATAAGGATGGCTTCTCGGCCTCCTTCGCCGTCCTCAACCGGGGGAAGAAGGGCATCACCCTGGACCTCAAGAACCCCGAGGGGGTAAACCTTTTCAAGGAGCTGGTCTCCGTTTCCGACGTGCTGGTGGAGAACTTCCGCCCCGGGGTGATGAAGAAGCTGGGGCTGGACTACGAGACCCTGAAGGAGGTCAATCCCCGGCTGGTGATGTGCTCCATCTCCGGATACGGGCAGTACGGGCCGCTCTCCCACCTGCCCGCCTACGACGCGGTCATCCAGGCCATGAGCGGGCTGATGAGCACCACCGGGTTTCCGGACGGCCCGCCCCTCCGTTCCGGCACCCTCATCGTGGACATCTCCACCGCCTTTTACGCCGCCTTCGGGGTGTGCGCCGCCCTCTTCGCCCGGGAGAGGACCGGGAAGGGGGAATACCTGGACATCTCCATGTACGACGTGGGCATCAACCTCCTGGAGGCCAAGTTCGTGGACTACACGGTGACCGGTAACGTCCCCCGGCGAACCGGAAACCGCTATCCCTACGTGACGCCATTCGATACCTACCGCACCCGGGACGGCTTCGTGCTCATCATCTGCGTGGGCGACCAGCCGTTCCACAACCTCTGCCGGGCCATGGGCCGCCCGGAGCTGGCGGAGGACGAGCGCTTCCGGGATTTGATGGCCCGAAACGCGAACGAGCCGGCCCTCAAGGAGATCGTCGAGGAATGGTCCTCCCGGCTGACCACGGATGAAGTCTGGGAGCTCATGCAGGAATACGAGGTGCCGGGAGCTCCCATCCGGGACGTGAGGCAGGTGGTGGAAGAGCCCCATACCCGGGCCCGGGGCATGCTGGTGGACCTGGAGCAGCCGGGGGCGGGGACCATCACCATCTTCGGGCCGGCCCTGAAGGCGGCGGAGAGCGACATCCGCCCCCGGGGCCCAGCGCCCGCTCTCGGGGAGCACAACCGCTGGTTCCTGGAGGAGTTGCTGGGGAAGGACCCCGCGGAGGTGGAGAGGATACTGGCCTCCGGGGCCATGGGATAGGAAAAACCGGCGGGCGGTCCGCCCCGGCCAACCGGGACATCGCGTCTCCCTGGAGGAGCTTCAGGGAAAGGACCCCGCGGAGGTGGAGAGGATACTGGCCTCCGGGGACGGGGGCCGGGGGAAGCCGCGAGGAAGGACAGAGGGGGTGAAGGATGAGGAGGCTTGTCTTCTACGGGGACGACCTGGTGATGGTGGACCTTCCGGAGCGCACCCGGGTCCTGGAGGCCCCGCCCCCGCTCCCGTCCCTCCCCGATTACCAGGTGAGGGTAAGGGAGGCCCTCAGGCAACCGGTGGGCTCGCCGCCCCTCCCCGAGCTGGTGGGCCCGGGCTCCCGGGTGACCATCGCCTTTGATGACCCCTGCCTTCCCCTCCCTCCCGCGTGGAGGGACGTGCGGGGCCTGGCCGTGGAAGCCGTCCTGGAGGAGCTCTTCTCCCTCGGGGTGCGGCGGGAGGACGTGGAGCTGGTGTGCGCCGTCGGGCTCCACCGCAAGTGGACGGAGAGGGAGCTGCGTCATCTCCTGGGAAAGAGGGTCTGGGCGGTGATGGGGCCAGCCCGGATAACCAACCACGACGCGGAGGACCCCGCCGGCGTGGTGGACCTGGGGACCACCCCGGAGGGTTACCGGGTGGAGGTCAATAGGAAATTAATGGAATCCGACCTCACCATCTACGTCAACGTCAACTGGACCAGCATGAACGGGGGCTGGAAGTCCTACCTGGTGGGGCTGGGGACCTACCGTACCATCCGGGAGCATCACAACGTCAAGGTGCTGGTGGAGGGGGGCTCGGTCATGGACCCCGCCAGCCGCTTTCACGCCGTCCTGCGGGCCCAGGGCGAGTACCTGGCCCGGCACGCCCGCCTGCTCAGCGTGGAGACGGTGCTCAACAACCGGGTTTGGCCGGGACCCTTGGGGAGGCTCCTTTCCCTCTCCCGGGACTGGGTACCCCTGCCCTTCCGCCTCTCCCGGCCCCTTCCCGCGGCGGCGAAGGCGGCGGTCTCCTCCCGGCTGCGCAGCGCCTATGCCCCGGTGGCCGTGCATGCCGGGAACCCGGGGGAGGTGCACCGCCTCACCCTGGAGGAGCTCTTCCGCCAGCAGAACGTGCGCCTGGAGGAGCAGGGCGACGCCCTCTTCCTGGCCCTGCCGGACATCAGCCCCTACGCGGTCTTCTCGCGCATCAATCCCCTCCTGGCCGCCAACTCCGCCCTGGGCTACGTCTTCAACCTCCACCTGGGCCGGCCGGCGGTGCGCGAGGGAGGGGTGATGGTACTCCTGCAGCCCTTCCGGCCCGGTTTCCACCGCCGGCACCACCTGCCCTACGTGGAGTTCTTTGAACGCGTCCTCTCCCACACCCGCGACCCGGCAGAGATGGAGGCACGCTTCGAGGAAGACTTCGCCGCCCGCAAGGAATATATCCACGCCTACCGGCACGAATATTCCTACCACGGGGTGCACCCCTTCTACGTGTGGTACTGGTGCGGGCTGGCCCTGAAACACCTGGAAAGGGTCATCGTGGTGGGGGCGCGGCGCCGGGAGGTGGTGGAGAGGCTGGGATTCCAGTGGGCCGATTCCCTGGAGGACGCCTGGAAGGAAACGGAGAGGATACTGGGCAGGGATTTTTCTCTCATCCATTTTTCCATCCCGCCCATCTTCGCCGTGGAGGCGGGCGGTACAGGGGAAGCTTAAGGAAAGCCATCGCCGACCTCCCGCGCCGGTCGAGGGTCGGAAGAAACAAGGGCGCGAACCTGTATACGGGCATCGCCCGGGACCTCTCCACGCCATGGACGCGGAACCCTTTCTTGGGTTGCGGCGTAGGCCACCATTGTGGGGAGAACGGCGATAGAGCCGGGTGATGAGGTTCAGGAGGCGGCCTTGCGGCGCTGCATGCGGCGCAGGGCCTCCGCCACCGCCCGGCGCACCTCCTCGCTGCGGTCGGCGGCGTAGGCCTGCAGGATGGAGCGGCATTCCTCGCTGCCGATGGCGCCCAGGGCCAGGGCGGCCGCCGCCCTCACCTGGTCGTGGCGTCCCAGTCGAAAGGGCAGCCAGGACCCCCGCCGCAGGATCTGCCGGCAGTAGGGGATGGCGGAGTGGTCGCCGATCTCCCCCAGGGCCCACAGGGCGGCCGCCTTCACCGAACCGGTGCGGCGTTTCTCCTTACGGAAGCTGCGCGGCGGGCGCACCACCTCCACCAGCACGGGGACGGTGCTCACGTCCCTCATCCGGCCCAGGCCCAGGCAGGCCTCCCTCTGCACCTGTTCATCCCGGTCGTCCACGGCTTCCACCAGCAGGGAGGTGGTCTCCGGGGTGCGGATGCGGGAAATGGCCTTCACCGTCTCCCGGCGCACCTCCGGGTTCTGGTGCTTGATGAAGCGGGCCAGGGACTGGATGATGGAACGGTTGCTGATCTCCGCCAGGATGGAGATGATGTTCCGGTACATGTGCCAGGGATTGTACTTCTCCAGGTCGTTGATGAGGCTGAGGATGGCGTCTTTACCTATATTTTCCAGAGCCTCGAAGGTCACCCTCCGCACCAGCAGGTCTTCGCTGTCCTTGAGTACCTGGATGAGGGGCTGCACGGAGCGGTCCTCGAACTTGATGAGCAGCTCGGCCACCTCGGTGATGGTCTGGATGTCCCCCTCCTTGAGCACCTCGGCCAGGTTGTCCAGGACCTCCGGGCTGGCCACGGTGACCACGGCGTCCAGGGCCACCTTGCGCTGCTCCGGCTTGCGCCCCCCGTCCTCCCCGTGGTGGCGCCAGAAGGTGTCGATGATCTCCAGGGCGGCGTCGTAATCCTTGGACAGGATGAAGGTCTGGGCCAGTGCGGCCAGACAACCGGCCAGGGTGGTGTAGATCTCCGTGAGCTCCCGTTCCCTCTCCAGCCGGTCCAGAAGGCGATCCTTCATCTCGTAGGCCACCGGGAACTCCTGGAGGTGGCGGCTCAACTCCAGGGCGTCGGGGATGTTGCGCAGGGTCTCCGCCGTCTTGAGGCGGATCTCCGGGCTCATGTCCTCCAGGTTGTCCAGGAGGCTTTCCACCAATCTGATCACCGTCTCGGGCCTTCGGGCCCGGTAGAGCTTCTGGAGAAGACGGGGAATGTTCTCGTCGATGCTCAGGGTGCGGGAAAGCTCGTCGATGTCCAGGGTGAGTCCCTCGTTGACCAGCAGGTTGCTTATCTGGTAGACGAGGGTACTGGCCCCGGCGTTACCCCTCTCCCCCTTGCCCTCGGCGATCTTCTTCCACATGTCTGCCTGGAAGATGCGGTCGCTGACCTTCCCCTCCCAGGGCTTGCCCACCGAGGCCTGGTAGATCTCGTCGATGAGGGTGGAGAGCTCCCGGCGCCTCTGCTCCTGCTCCTCGCTGTAGGGCACCCCCTGGTCCTCGGACAGCCGGTGCAGGTACTCGTGCTCGCGGATGACGCTCTCCAGGAGGTCCAGGGTCTTGTTCTCGCGCAGGCTCTCCAGGATCTTCTTGCGCGGGGTGAGGGCCTCCAGGACGGGGGGTTTCTCCAGGAGGAGGAAGTCCTTGAGCTCCGAGGATTCGAGGAAAGCCGCCGCGCGGGCCACCTCCTCCCCGTCCATGCGGCGGAGCTCCGGGTCCGGGACCTCCTCGAGGAGGACGGCAATCCTTTCCAGCCCTCCCACTACTTCCTCCAGGGCTTCCTCCGGGTTCTCCTTCACCACCACGATTTCCCGGACCGCCTGCCGCAGGAGCATCCCCAGGCGGGGCGGGTTGGAGATGACGTCTCGGATGGCCTCCTCGCCCACTTCACGTCGGCTCCGGGCCCCGGTGACGTAGGCCACGAAGCGCTCGTCCTTCAGCTTTTCCTCCAGGCGGCGGAGTTCCTCCTCCTCGGCCTTTATCTCCTCCGCCCTTTCCCGGGCCTCGGTGGTGACCATATCCTCGTCGGTCACCGAGACGAAGCGCCTCTCGTTGACCTGGATGTGAGCGCATCCCTGGCGGGAGACCTCTTCCGCCAGGCCCCCGCTGCGGCGCAGCTCCTCGGGTTCGCGGGCCATGATGTAGAGGAAGGTGAGGAACTCCTGCTGGTCCATGCCCCGCTCGAAGGAGATGCTGTACACGTCGCGGCGCCGCAGCCCCTCCAGGAAGGAGAGCACGGGCGGGCGGGCCTGGTCCCGGTCGTGGAGCCTCTCCCCGTTGACCAGGAGAAGGTTGTCTGCCTCTCCCAGGGTGAGGGTTCCCGTGGCCGCCAGCAGCGGCTCCAACCTGGCGTAGGCGGTCTCCACCGAGGCGCTGATCATGTCGCTGGTGGGCGGATACATGTGGATGTTGATCATGGCCGCGTTGAGGGCGATGAGCAACTCCACCGCCCTCCGGGCCAGTTCCTCGCCGGCTTCCAGCGCCCCGGCGGCCTCCTCTCCGCGCGGGAGGTCACCTGCCATATCCTGCCATTCCTTTCCCGGGGACCTCATCCCCTTCCGGGCAGTACCATTTCATTCTTCAACTGAAGCTCCGATGCCGGTGTCCGCCTGGAGACCGATCTCCCTCTCCACGTATCCTTCTCCCCCGCCGCCTCCTGCGTATCTCCGGGCCGCGGGAGGGAATCCGCCTCCGGGGGGCCGAACGTGGCCTCCGGGTCTTCTTCACCATCCCCGGTCTCCTTTCAGCATTTATTTATCGTCAACAGGGACGGCGGGCATTAGGAGCGGGTGCGTCCGAAGACCGTATTCCCGGCCTTGGGGTCCGGCGGTCCCCATCCTCTCCCGCCCTGTCCTCTCCCATGGGTCAAGTCTTTCTGCCTGACCTCCTCCGTCGGTGCCGCATGGGATCCCACGGCCGCACACCGGCCCAGGTTTCCTGCGATGGGTCGATCGGACCCCGCCTCCTCCCTTGGGGTAGAATGTCCTTATGCCCGAGATCCTGCGTTTCGAGGAGCATGCCGAGGAGGAACTGCTGTCCCGTTGCGCGGAGACCCTGGCGGGCGGGGGCCTGGTTATCCTCCCCACGGAGACGGTCTACGGACTGGCCGCCCGGGTGGACCGGCGGGAGGCCGTGGAGCGCATCTTCGAGGTCAAGGGGAGGGATGCGGCCAGGGCTCTCCCGGTGATGGTGGAGGACGCCGCGCGCGCCGCTGAACTGGCGGCAACGGAATGGAGGCAACCCCTCCTCCGCTTGGCCGTCTTCTGGCCCGGTCCGCTCACCCTGGTGGTCAGGGCGGCCTCCCTCGAATGGCTGGAGTGGGTGGCCCCGTGCTCGGATAACGTGGGCATCCGCGTCCCCGACCACCCCTTCCTCCTGCGACTCCTGCGGGAGACCGGGCCCCTGGCGGTCACCAGCGCCAATCTCTCCGGGAGAGAACCCCCCGCGGATTCCGGGGACCTCGACCCCTTGCTGGTGGAGAGGGTGGATCTGGTCCTGGACCAGGGTCGGGCGGGCACGGGAAGGCCCTCCACGGTCGTCCGGGTGGTGGAGGATGGGGTGGAGATACTCCGCCCCGGAAGCCTTACCCGGGAAGAGCTGGAGGAGGCGCTCAGGCGCCGGTAACCGGAGGTAAGGCGTGAAGATCCTTTTTCTATGCACCGGGAACATATGCCGGAGCCCCATGGCGGAGGCCCTCTTCCAGCGACGCCTGGAGAGGGATTATCCCCACCTTCGCTTCATCCGCGCGGCCTCGGCGGGGACTTCGGCCGTGGAGGGGAACCCGCCCACCACCGCCGCCGTCCAGGCCGTGGACCTCTGGGGGGTGGACCTGGAGGGCCACCGCGCATCCCCCCTCACCGACCGCCTGCTGCGGGAGGCGGACCTGGTACTGGCCATGGCCCGGGAACACCTTCTCTCCGTGGAGAGGATGAACCCCTGCGCGCTGGAAAAAACTACCACCTTAAGATACCTGGCTCACCGGGAAAGGGAGATCCTCGAGCGCCTGGGGGAGGCGACGGTCAGGGACGAGGACGAGGCGGCGGAGAGGCTGGAGAAGGTCCTAAGCATACTGCGCCGTTCGCCCTCCGGGCCGCTCTACCTGGCGGATATGCAGTCATCCTCCTCTGATATAATTGACCCCATCGGGAGCTCGCTACAGGTCTATATCGGCGTGGCCGAGGACCTGGACATGGCCCTGGAGAAAGCCATGCACGCCCTCTTCGGACTTCCCGCTCCCGGCGGAAGGGGAAGGCCTGCCGGAGAAGGATGAAGGTGGACACGTTAGGGAGGCGGGTATGAAGGTGGCCCTGGGTTGCGATCACGCCGGTTACGCCCTCAAGCGGATGATAGCCGAGTGGTTGATCCGTGACGGTCACCAGGTCCTGGACGAGGGTACCTTCTCCGAGGAATCCTGCGATTACCCGGATTTCGCCCTCAAGGTGGCCCGGCGCGTGGCAGAAGGGGAAGCGGAGCGGGGCATCGCCGTCTGCGCCACCGGCATCGGAATGGCCATGGCTGCCAACAAGGTCCCCGGGGTGCGGGCGGCGGTGTGCAACGACCTCTACACCGCGCGTTACAGCCGCCTGCACAACGACGCCAACGTCCTGGCCCTGGGGGCCCGGGTCATCGGCCCCGGGCTGGCGGAGGAGATCGTCCGCGCCTGGATGGAAACTCCCTTCGAGGGAGGCAGGCATTCCCGGCGCCTCGGGAAGATGGCGGAGATGGAGGCCTCCGGAAAAGGGGAAGCATGAACGACTGGGAGGAGATCGCCCGCGTGGATCCCGAAATCGCGGAGGCCATCCGCGGGGAGCTGGAGCGGGAGAGGCGCAAGATCGAGCTCATAGCCTCGGAGAACTTCGCCTCGCGCGCCGTGCTGGCCGCGGCGGGCTCCGTCCTCACCAACAAGTACGCAGAGGGGTACCCCGGGCGCCGCTGGTACGGGGGATGCGAGTTCGTGGACGTGGCCGAGAGGCTGGCCATCCAGCGGGCCAAGGAGCTCTTCGGGGCGGAACACGCCAACGTGCAGCCTCACGCCGGGGCCCAGGCCAACCTGGCCGTTTATTTCTGCGTGCTCAAGCCCGGCGACACCATCCTGGGCATGGACAAGGCGGCGGGCGGACACCTCACCCACGGCACCCACGCCAACATCAGCGGGGTCCTCTACCGTGCCCGCTTCTACGGCGTCAACCGGGAGACGGAGAGGCTGGATTACGAGGAGATCGCGGAGATAGCCCGGCGCTGCCGGCCTCGCCTGATCATCGCCGGGGCCAGCGCCTATCCCCGGGACATCGACTTCCGGGCCTTCCGGGAGATCGCTGACGAGGTGGGAGCCCTGCTCATGGTGGACATGGCCCACTTCGCCGGACTGGTGGCGGCCAGGATCCACTCCGACCCGGTGCCCTACGCCGAGTTCGTCACCACCACCACCCACAAGACCCTGCGGGGGCCGCGGGGAGGGATGATCCTCTGCCGGGAGCGCTATGCCCGGGACCTGGACCACGCCGTTTTCCCCGGCCTGCAGGGAGGTCCCCTCATGCACGTCATCGCCGCCAAGGCGGTGGCCTTGAAGGAAGCGGCCCAACCGGAATTCGCCGCCTACCAGCGCCAGGTGGTAAAAAATGCCAAGAAATTGGCGGAGGCCCTGGCGGAGAGGGGACTGCGCATCGTCTCCGGGGGCACGGACACCCACCTCCTGCTGGTGGACCTGCGCCCCCTGGGTCTTACCGGCCGGGAGGTTGAGGAGGCCCTGGACGCGGTGCGCATCACGGTGAACAAGAACAACGTTCCCTTCGACGACAAGCCTCCCGCGGTCACCAGCGGGATCCGGTTGGGGACCCCGGCGGTGACCACCCGGGGGATGGGGGAGGCGGAGATGGTGGAAATCGCCGATCTCATCGCCACCGTGGTCCACAACCTGGGCTCGGAGGAGGTCATGCGGGAAGTGCGCCGCCGGGTGGACGAGCTCCTGGCCGGTTTCCCCCTCTATCCCGGCCTCTGACGCCGCCGGAAACCGGGAGGATGCAGTGAGCAGACCCAGCTGGGAAGAGTACTTCATGTCCATCGCCGGACAGGTGGCCACCCGCTCCACCTGCCTGCGGCGCCGGGTGGGCTGCATAATCGTGGTGGAGAAGCGCATCGTGGCCACCGGGTACAACGGGGCCCCGGTGGGTCTTCCCCACTGCGAGGAGGTGGGATGCCTGCGGGAACGGCAGGGGGTGTCCTCGGGCGAGAGGCACGAGCTGTGCCGCGGCCTGCATGCCGAGCAGAACGCCATCATCCAGGCGGCCATGCACGGCACGGCGGTAAGGGGGGGAGTCCTCTACTGCACCCACAAGCCCTGCGTCCTGTGCACCAAGATGCTCATCAACGCAGGAATCACCAGGATCTACTACCGGGAGGGATACCGGGACACCCTGGCCGATGACCTGGCGGATGAGGCGGGACTGCAGCTGATACCCATGCTGGAGGAGGGACCCGGTTGCTCTACCTCCTGATCTTCGCCGCTTCCCTGCTCCTGGCGCTGTTCCTCACCCCGGTGGCCCGGAGGTGGGCGGAAAGGCTGGGAGCGGTGGACATGCCCCACGACCGCAAGGTGCACGAGAACCCCACCCCTACCTTGGGCGGACTGGCCATCCTCGTCGCCGTGGTCTTTTCCATCCTGGCCGGAAAGGTGCTGGTGCGCATCGTCCCCTCCCTGGCCCGGCCGGTGGGCATGTCCGACGCCCTCTCCTCCTACCAGCTTCTGGGAATCATCATCGCCTCCTCCCTGGTCGCCGTCCTGGGAGCGGTGGACGACATGCGGCGCCTCTCGCCCTGGATGAAGCTGGCTGGCCAGGTGGCCGCCTCCCTGGTGCTGATCTCCTTCGGGGTGGAGATAAGCACCGTGGCCTTGCCTCGGGGCAACGTCCTCGACCTGAGCGCCAGCCCCCTGCTCTCCATACTCCTCACCCTCGTATGGATGGTGGCCTTTACCAACATCATCAACCTCATAGACGGGCTGGACGGGCTGGCCGCGGGGGTTTGCACCATTTCCGCCGCCGCCTTCTTCTTCTACGGGACGCGCATCGGGGGCGACCCCAACACCCTCCAGGCCACGGTGGTATCCGCCGCCGTGGCCGGCGCCTGCCTGGGGTTCCTGCGCCACAACTTCCACCCGGCGAGCATCTTCATGGGCGATTCCGGTGCCATGTTCCTGGGCTTCATCCTGGGGGCGGTGAGCATCCAGGGCATCCTCAAGAGGACCGCGGTGGCAACCCTGTTTACCCCCCTCATCATCCTGGCCGTGCCCATCGCGGATACCGGCCTGGCCATCCTGCGGCGGGCGCGCAAGGGAAAACCCTTCCACTACGCGGACAAGGAGCACATCCATCATCGCCTGCTTTACATCGGCCACTCCCAGAGGCAGGCGGTGTTCATCATCTACCTGTGGACCGCGCTGCTCACCGGGATCGCCCTCTCCCTCGAGTTCGTGGCCTCCCGCACGCTCATCTTCGCGCTCCTGGGGATGGGGGTGGTAAGCCTTTTGGCCACCACCCTCCCGCGCATCGTGGTGGGCGGCCGCGAGCTGGAGAGGGAGGAAGAGGAGGCCCTCGGTGGAGTGGATGGGACCGGAGAGGGCCCAGTGGAAGGTGGGGGCGGCCCCGGCTGAGAGGGTCCCATACCCCCGAGCTACCTCCCGAGACGACGCGCCTGCCGGTGGCCCTGGAGGGTCCTTGATGATGGTTATCCCGTTTCCGACCGGGGGTCTCGGGCCTTCACGAGGACAGATCCTGGCGGATTTCGAAGGCGGAAGATGAACGCATTTCAAAACAGGTAGCAATAATGACTTGAAAGTATTTTAATAATAACCATTCATGTCATGTCGATCCATGGTCGAGTATGAGCATGGGTCCGCATGGGAGCGGATCATGGCGCGGGTGGGGGATTGTTGTATAATTCACCCTGGTCGTCGTCCGGGGAGGGAGGAGAGCGAGGAAGAGAACAACATGAACGGTAGGCCTTCGAACGACGGCAGCAAGAAAAGACCGACGCTCACCCGCCGGCTGCGGCGCAAGTTCTACCGCGCCTTCGGGCCTCCCACCTTCCCCCTCTTCATGGCCGCCGGAGGGTGGCTGCTGAAGAGCCTCGGGCCTCACATCCCCTTCATCCGCTTCGCCAGGCCGGACCGCTTTTCCTATCACCTGCCCCCGGTGAAGTCCCGGGCCTACGAGAGGTTTTACCGCAATATCGTAAACCGGGGCCTGGGAAGGGAATGGGGGCCCCATGCCGTGACCATCGCCGTCACCCACGACTGCAACGCCCGGTGCGTGCACTGCAGCGCCTTCCGGCGTTCCCGCGAGGGGACCCTGACCACCGACGAATGGTGCCGGGTCATCGACCAGTGCGCGGAACTGGGCATCACGGATATCATCATCACCGGCGGCGAACCCCTCCTCCGGCCCGACCTGGACATCCTCATCCGGCGCATCGTGGAGAACGACTGCGTGGCCGACCTCTTCACCAACGGTTCCCTCCTCACCGAGGAGAACCTGAACCGCCTGAGCGAGGCGGGATGCGACACCATATTCGTCAGCCTGGACAGCCCCATCCCCGAGGAGCACAACCGCTTGCGCGGCGTGCCCGGCCTCTACGACCGGGTGATGGAGGGGATCGAGAGGGCGGTGGCGCGCGGGATGTACGTGGGCCTTTCCACCTACATGAGCCGGGAGTGGGTGCGCAGGGGCTATCACCACGATTTCCTGGCCCTCTGCAAAAAACTGGGAGTGCGGGAGCTCACCGTCTTCGACCTTGTCCCCACCGGGAAATGCCTCAAGCAGGACGAGCTCATCCTCACCGATGCCGAGAGAGAGGTCTTCCGGGTCCTCCACGAGGAACAGTGGAAGGATCTCCGAGGCCCCCGCGTGTGCATGATGTGCCACGTGAACGACCCCCACATCATGGGATGCTTCGGCGTGAAGTGGCAGATACACATCACCCACAACGGGTTCGTCACCCCTTGCGATTTCACCCCCCTGCATTTCGGAAACGTCAAGGAGGAGCCTCTCTGGGACATCTGGCACCGCATGAAGGTGCACCCGGAGTACGACCGTAAGGCCATGACCTGCCGCATGCAGGACCCCGAGTTCCGCCGCAAGTACGTCCACAAGATACCCGAGGGCGCGGAGCTCCCCTTCCCCATCTACGAGGTGGACGAGGAGCACCGGAAGGCCCGCTGCGCCTTCCCCTGAGGCGCCCGTTTCCGCGCCCCGGCCCGGGCTTCCTCCGCGGGCCTTAAAGCGCGGTTTGCCCGAAGTCCCCGGGAGAGATGGGTTTTCTTCCCAAGCCGAGCAGGAATGGATTACAATGTTGGCGGCGAGTCCGCGCGGCGAGGCTCCAGCTCGCCCCGTTGAATCGGCTGGCAAGAAATGGAAGATCTACCTCGAGGGTCGGAGAAAACGGAGATCCGCCTGGCCTTCGCGGGCTTCAACTCCTTTTGCGGGAGGCTGGCCAGGGTCCTGGCGCAGTGCGAGGGGGTGCGGATCACGGGAATCCTGGCCGGGAAGCTGCCGCCGGAGTGGCCCTCCGAGGTGGATCCCCCGCCCCTCTTCACCGCCCGCGGCAGGTTCCTCAAGGAAGCCTCACCTGACCTCCTCCTGGTGGCGGACGACGTGGAGGGCTCGAGCCTCCCGGCCGGTGACTACCAGGTACTGGAAGTAGGGAAGGATTCGCCGCTCGCGCTTTTTCTGGAAAGGCTTTCCATGCTGGCCGCGGACAGCCGCCGCCTGGGCGGTGAGCTGCAGGAGATCGCTGCGGTGTGCGCCGGCGCCGGGGTGGTGGAGGCCTACTCCGATCCCCTTCCCAAGCTCTCCCAGCTGCTGGACAAAGCCATGGCCCTTTCCGGGGCCCGGGAGGGCATGATCCTTTTCCCGGGTGAGGCGGTGGATTCCATGCGGGTGGTCCTGGCCCGGGGGGAGAGGCTGGAGTCGGCGGTGGGCAGATCCCTCGAGGTGGGGAATTCCATATGTGGCCGGGCCTTCGACACCGGGGCCATGGTGCACCACGCGGTGGAGGCGGAGACGGGGGAAGCGGCCTTCCTCGGGGCGGAGGAGGTGGAGACCCTCCTGGCCCTGCCCATGCGTGCGGAGGGGAAGGTGGCGGGGATACTGGCCTTGGTCTTCCGGGGGGTCCCGGAAGCCAGGCAACTGCCCCTCCTGGCCCTGGTGGCCGACCAGGGAGGCCTGGCGGTGCTCATCGCCCGCCTGTACTCCGAGCTGGAGACCAACGTGGTGACCGATTCCGCCTCCGGCCTCTACAACCGCAATTTCTTCCTGCAGCGGCTGCACGAGGAGATAAGCCGCGCCCGGCGCTACAGCCTCAATGTGTGCCTGGTCTTCCTGGAGATAGACGGCTTCGAGGATTACGTGGAGAGGAACGGCCGTTTCCTGGGGGACCTGGTAATCTCCGACGTGGGCAGCATCATCAAGCGCAACACGCGCGAGGTGGACACGGCGGCCCGTTACCAGGGCCACACCTTCGCCGTCCTCCTCCCGGAGACCAGGAGGCTGGGGGCCATGCGCCTGGCGGAGCGCATCCGCAAGGTGGTGGAGGAGTACCCCTTCCCGTCACGGGAGAAGAAGGAAGTGGAGACCCTGACCATGAGCGCCGGCGTGGCCTCCTACCCGGCCTGCGCCGACAGCGAGGAGACGCTTCTGGAGAGGGCGCTGGCCGCCCTGGCCGCCGCCCGGGCGGAGGGGCCCAACCGGGTGCGCCTCTACGCGGAGGGGATGTAGGAGTCGCTGCTGCGGCCGGCAAGGATACGGGAAGGCCGGCCCCCGCGCGGAGGATATGGAGAGGACAGCCCGGGCGGCGAAGGTCAGCCCTTGAGGAGGTCCGCGTACTTGCGGCGCAGTCCCCAGACCACCTTGAGGCCCTCCCAGAAGATGTCGAAATCCATCTTGGACTCCCCGCCCCTGCGGTCGGTGAAGATGATGGGCACTTCCACGATGCGGAATCCGAGGGCCTCGGCCACGAAGGTCATCTCGATCTGGAAGGCGTAACCCTGCGAGGTCACCCGGTCCAGGGGGATGGCCTCCAGTACCCGGCGGGTGTAGCAGCGGAAACCGGAGGTGGTGTCCACCGTCCTGGTGCGGGCCACCAGCTTGGTATACAGGTTGCCTCCCCGGCTGATCATCCAGCGGAAGAGGCTCCAGTTCTTGCAGCCTCCGCCCTTGATGTACCGGGAACCCACGGCGGCATCCGCCCCCCTGGCCGCCTCGTAGAGGCGGGGGATGTCGTCGGGGTTGTGGGAGAAGTCGGCGTCGATCTCGAAAAGGTATTGGGCGCCTCTTTCCAGGGCGTAGCGGAAGCCCGCCCGGTAGGCGGTGCCCAGTCCTCCCTTTCCCTCGCGGTGCAGGACCTCCACCCGCTCGTCCTCGGCTGCCAGGCGGTCGGCGATCTCCCCCGTGCCGTCCGGGGAGTTGTCGTCCACCACCAGGACGGAAAGGTCCAGCGGCTGGGCCAGGACGGCCTCCACTATCCTTTCCAGGTTTTCCCTCTCGTTGTAGGTGGGTATGACCACCACGATCTCGCGCATGCGAAGATTATACCACCCGGCTGGTTTTTTCCCGCCTTCGAAGTCGAGATCGTCACCTCGCGCTGCGGGGAAAGGGGTCGCCGCCCCGACCGGCGCCCCCCTTCACCTCGCGGGGAAAGCCGCCCGCCGCCGTGAGGGCGGAGGGTCGAGGTCACCTAAACCGCCGCCACCCGTACTTCCCTACCAGGGGCACGAAGATGCAGGAGCCCTCCTCCGTGGTGCGGAGGGCACCGTCCTCCTTCCTGACCACGGTGAGCATCTGCATGGTGGCCGAGCCCACGGGGATAACCAACCGCCCTCCCTCCGCCAGCTGCTCCAGCAGGGGCTGGGGCAC
Organism: Actinomycetota bacterium; assembly: GCA_030019255.1. NCBI lineage: Bacteria > Bacillati > Actinomycetota > Actinomycetota bacterium. The sequence continues at coordinate 183,302 of JASEFK010000003.1, read as the reverse complement.
GGAGGGTGCGCCGGCGGTTACCATTATCCCGTCGAAGGGGGCTTCCTCCGGCCATCCCAGGGTGCCGTCCCCCACCCTGACGCGCACGTTGGTGTACCCGAGGGAGAGCAGTCTTTCCTCCGCCTCCCGGGCCAGAAGGGGGTTCTTCTCTATGCTGAAGACCTCCTTCACCAGCTCGCAGAGGACGGCCGCCTGGTATCCCGACCCGGTGCCTATCTCCAGCACCCGGTCCCCCTCCTCGGCCTCGAGGAGCTCGGTCATCCAGGCCACCATGTAAGGCTGGCTTATGGTCTGGCCTTCCCCGATGGGCAGGGGGGTATCCTCGTAGGCGCGGTGGCGCAGGTCCTCGGGAACGAAGAGGTGGCGGGGGACACGGAGCATGGCCTCCAGGACCCGGGGGTCCCGGACGCCCCGCTCGGCTATCTGGGTACGAACCATTTCCTGCCGGAGCCGGCGGAAGTACGTTTCCTCATCCATGGGTGAACTGCCTCGATCGGTGTCCGGGCCGGGAAAACGGTTCCTGTGGGGGTTTCCCCTTCCGGACGCACCGTCCGGGCCCCGGCGGGGGATTAACGCCTCTCCCTGCCGGGCAGGAACTTGGTTATGCTGACCTTGGTCCCTCCCCCCGGGCTGGAATGGCATTCGAACACGTCCACCAGGCTGCGGATCAGGGGGATGCCGAACCCCTTTTCCAGCAGCTCGGAGGGCTGGCTTTCCAGCACGCACCGGGGGTCGAAACCCGGGCCCTGGTCCTGGACCTCGATGGTCAGGGATTCCTCCCCCACGATGAAGCGGATGTTTATGGGGGGTTTATCCGCGGTGCCGTTCCCGGTATGGACCACGGCGTTGGTGCACATCTCGGAGACGGCTATCTTGAGGTCGTCCACACTGTCCTCGCTGAAGTTCATGCGGCGGGCGATGGAACCGGCGAAGAGGCGCGCCAAGCTGATGTACTTGGCTTTCGCCGGGATCTCCAGCTCGAAGGCCACCTTCTTGTCTCCGGACAAGCTCACGCCCCCTTGATGTTCGCCAGGAGGTCCTCCCGGGAGGGATAGATGGTGAAGACCTTGGTGAGACCGGTGATGCGGAAGATGCGCAGTATGCGTTCCTGGTTGCAGATTATCCCCAGGTCGCCCTGGTGGTGCTTCACCCTTTTCAGTCCCCCCACCAGGACTCCCAAGCCGGTGCTGTCCAGGAAAGCCACGTTCTCCAGGTCCACCACGATATGATAGCGGCCCTCCTCCACCAGGTTCCTTATGGTGTCGCGCAGCTTGGGGGCGCTGTAGACGTCCACCTCTCCAGAAAGGACGATGACGGAATGGTCGCCCACGTCCTCAAGGACGATGTCCAGCTCGTTTCCTTCCCTTACCTCGTCGTTCGCCATGGCTTCTTCACGTACGGGATGACGGCCCGGGGGTCGAAGAAGCGGGGGTCCCTCAGCGGGGACGGGAGGGACGCTTGACCACGGTACCGCACTTGGCGCACTTGGCCTTGTCCTCCCCGGGGTCTATGGATACCCGATTGTTGCACTTCGGGCAGAGAACCCGCAGCACTTCGACGCCTGTCTTCTCATGACCGTGAGGCCCCCGCACCATTTTTTCACCTCCGTTGTTTCTTCGGAAACGCCACCTTGGTCCCGCTTCGGCGAGGTCCACCAAATATTTACCCCCCCGCCGGAGGTTTAAAACCTGTTTCTCGTACGGCAAGGGGAGAAAAGTATCCTTTCTTCCTACTCTATCACGGATGTCGCCCCTTGCGAGGGGGGTTGCGCCCCACGGGGAGAGATGCCGGAGAGCGCGGACCGGAAACCCGCTGCGGAAATTCATCCCTAAACGGGTGTTTACGGATAAACAAATGTTTACTATAATGGGAGGGGGGTGAAGGAAGATGGCCGGACCGGCATCCCGGCGGAGAGGGTCCCGCCTCGCCCGCGGGGAGGGAGGCGGCAGGAGGGGCCTCACGCCCCGCCAGGAGGAGGCCCTGGAGTTCGTCCTCTCCACCCTGGAAAGGAGGGGCTATCCGCCCAGCGTGCGGGAGCTCTGCGAGGCCCTGGGCCTTTCCTCCACCCGGGGAGCCCTGCGCCACCTCGAGGCCCTGGAGAGGAAGGGTTTCATAACCCGGGCGCCCGGCGCGCGCGCCATACAGGTGCGGGAGGACCTCCGGGGCGGGGTGGCCTACCTGCCCCTGGTGGGCGAGGTCCCGGCGGGCCCCCTCCGCTACGCCTCCGAGGAGGTGGAGGAATGGGTCCCGGTCCCCGGCCGCTGGGGAGGGAGGGGGCGATTCCTCCTCCGGGTGAGGGGGGACAGCATGATCGGCGACGGTATCCACCCCGGGGACCTGGTGGTGGTGGACCCCCACCCGGGCGCGGAGGACGGGGAGATAGTGGTGGCCCTGGTGGAGGGGGAGGCCACCGTGAAGCGCCTGCGGCGCCGGGGGGAGGTGGTGGAGCTCCACGCCTCCAACCCCCGCTACGAGCCCATCCGGGTGAGGAAGGGGGAGGCGGACCTGAGGGTGGTGGGAAAGGTGGTCTCCCTGCTGCGGGAGAGGGTGTGAAGGGGGGCCCGCGCGACGGAGCGCGGGCGAAACAGGAAAACGTTTCCAAGGAGGGCGCAAGCCCTCCTCGCGTCCCTGAGGGGGCCTTCGCGGAGCGGCGGGGGGCCTTCCGGAGACCGCGGGGCGGGAGAGGGCCGCCCCAGCCCGGCGTGATGCCGAGGGACTAGCCGCGGGCAGGCCCGGCCAGAGGCTTTCGCGGGACGATGGAGACCCTCCGGAGGGATGGGGTTCCGCGGCCCGGACGTTATGTGGAAGGAAAGGCCAGGCGCCGCGTGAAAGCGGCTGGAGACGGGGAGGGATGCCATGGTCACCCTGGTGGAGGAACCGGTGGACGTGGCGGCGGTCTTCCGCGGGGGAAGGCTGCGGCCCACCGCTTTCCTCTGGCGCGGACGCCGGTACCGCGTCCGCCGGGTGCTGGGAACCTACCGGGATCTCAGGGGGCGCTACCTGGAGCTCTATTACTCGGTGATGAGCGACACCCCGGAGGTCTACGAGCTCCGCTTCTCCACCGACGGCATGAGGTGGAGCCTGGTGCGGGTGCACGGCGAGGGATAGGTGGAGGCGGGAGATGACCCAGTACGTGGCGCACGGGCTTCTGCGCGCCGCGGACCAGGGGCGGGCCGCGGTGGAGGGGCGGTGCGTCCTTCACCTGGACATGGACGCCTACTTCGCCTCCGTGGAGCAGAGGGACGTGCCCCTGTACCGGGGCCGGCCCCTGGTGGTTTGCCACACCTCCAGCGATTTCTGCACCCACGGGGTGGTGGCCACCGCCTCCTACGAGGCGCGGCATTGGGGGATAAAGGCGGGCATGTCGGTGTGGGAGGCGCGGAGCCGCTGTCCCCACGCCTGCTTCGTGCATGCCGACATCCCCAAGTACCTGGACAACGCCCGGCGCATCCGGCGCCTCTGCGAGCGGCTTTCCCACCGCGTGGAAGTCTTTTCCATAGACGAGGTCTTCGTGGACCTCACCCCCCTTCTGCGATCCCGGCCGCCGGGAAAAGGGCACTGGCAGGAGGCCCTCCGGCTGGGGAGGGAGCTCAAGGGGGAGATACGCCGCCGGCTGGGGCTGACCGCCTCGGTGGGCATCGGGCCCAACAAGCTGGTGGCCAAGATGGCCTCCGAGTTCCGGAAGCCGGACGGCCTGACCCTGATCACCCCCGAGCAGCTCCCGGACATCCTGGCCCCCCTGCCCGTGGACCGGCTGGTGGGGGTGGGGGAGCGCATGCGCCGCCACCTGCGGGCCATGGGCGTGGAGACGGTGGGGGACCTGGCGCGGGCGCCGCGGGAGGTGCTGGAGTGGAAGTTCGGCGTGGTGGGGCGCCTGCTCTGGGAGGCGGCCCACGGTCGCGACGGGAGCCCGGTGAGGGCGGGCGGGGAGGACCAGGGGATAAAGTCCTTCGGCCACAGCCTCTCCCTGCGGGGCGGGACCCGGGACCTTGAATACCTGGAGAACACCCTGCTGGGACTGTGCGACGCCGTCACCCGCCGCATGCGCCGGGAGGGGTACCTGGGGAGGACGGTGAATCTCCGCCTCCGCGTGGGCTACGCCCTGGGGTACGCCCGCGCCCGCAGCCTGGCCGAGTACACCGACCTCACCTCGCCGATCTACGCGGCGGCGCGGGACCTTCTGCGCCGGGAGGCCTCCTCGGGGCTGTGGACGGAGCCGGTGACCACGGTGGGGGTTTCCGTGTCCCAGCTGCGCCGCAAGGAGGAGGGGAGGCAGGTCACCATCTGGGAGTGCCTGGACTCCCGGGAGGAGAGGCTCACCGCCGTTCTGGACGCTATCCGCGACCGCTACGGGGAGGACGTGGTCACCCGCGCCTCCCTGCTGGGCGATTTCGCCCTCTCGGGCATGAACCTGGCCCGTTGATCCGGTCGCGCGCGGCCGTGCACGGTACGACGCGGCCCACTTGTCCTTTTTGGGAAAAAGCCGGCCCGCCGGGAATGCGCCAACCCGGAGAAAGCCCGTCCGGGAGAGGATTTCCTGGGCATCCACGTTTAGGCCAGGATGCGCGATTTCACGTTGCCCGTGGAGGTCCTTGCCCGTCGAGACCGGGGTATGAAGAAGGTGGCTCCCGGCCGCCAGAAAGTTCCCGATTCCCGCTCCCCGGGAGCAAGAACTTTAAACCTTGCACTTTCTCTTTCTGGATGGAGAACCGGAAGGCTGGGCGGGTCGTCATGCCGAGCCTCCGTCCCGATTAAACCTTGCACCTTGTCTTTCCGGATGGAAAGGACCGGGTTTACTTCCCCCCTGGAGCGGTGGCCGGTTCGCTCGCCCCTGCCCTCCCGGTAGGGTTTCCCTCGGACGGGCTGGTTGGAAAGGACTCGGCTTTTCCCATGCTGGTAGAATATCCCCGGTAAACCCGTGTGCGGCGGAGCGGGAGGGGTGGGGAAGGGCAAGGAAGCGACGGATGGGGAAGTTGTTGACAGGGGCGTTGGAGGCCGTGGCCGGGCTGGCCGTACCCCGTGGAACCTTGTCCGTGGGGGCGGGAGGGAAAGAGAAAGGAATGGGGGCCGGGATGAGGAAGGCGTGGCGCAGGTTGTTGAAGGCCGTGGCCGGGTTGGCAGGAGCGGCCACCGGCATCCTGTTCCTCGGGATCATGGATTACCTCTACGATCCCGAGTTCTTCCGGTCCGGCCGCAAGCCCGCCCCCTCAAAGGACACCGCGCCGGGGGAGGCGGAGCTGGAGCCTGCTATGTTACGGGCAGGTTCGGGATACGCAGAGGTCACCCTGAGGTTCCGCTGCGGTCCGGGCGGCATCTCCGAGGACGGGGGCTTGAAGATCGGCATATGCCGTTTGGTAGATTTTGGTAATAAAGGGAAAAGGCCCGCCTTTCTTTACGCCCACGGCTGGGGCCTCATACAGAACCGCTACCCCCGCCTTCCCAATTATTACCGCTGCGAGCTGCGCACCTCGGGCAGGGCCCGGCTGGAGGTGGCTTCCCAGGGTTATTTCCCCCTGCGGGGCGCCCTGCGCTTCCTGGGCCGGGAGTTCCTGCGGCGCTGCGGCGTGAGGCTGGACCCCCTGGACGTGGGATACCTCTACCTGGAACAGAGGAAGATCCGCCTCCGGGTGCGGGGAGGTCGCCTGGATGAGGGGGACGAGATCCTGGTCCTCCTGGGGGACCGCAGCCGCGGGAGCCGGGGGTGGAAGGTTCCCGCCCATCCCTCCCGGGTGGACCTGGCGGTGGAGGTGGACGAGAGGGCCTCGGGCCTCTACCGCTACATCGGGCGCAGCCCGGTCCTGGAGGCGGTGGGCGGGGAGGCGGCGGCTCTCCAGCCCGTCCTCTCCTCCCCGGACCGGGAGGGTGTTGGCAGGATTTACCTCCGGGCCGTGGACCACAGGGGCGACGTGGACCCTACCTTCGCGGGAGCGGCGCGGATCGAGCCTCCGCCGGGCATGGAGGTCGCCCGCGAGGTGGTCTTCACTCCCCGGAACCGGGGGGTGGTCACCGTTCCCTACCGCTTGGCCAACCCGGGCGTTTACCGGCTGCGGGCATCTTCTGATTCCCTGCGGGGGGAGAGCAACCCGGTGACCTTCGGCGGCGGGATGCGCCTCTTCTGGGGGGACCTCCACGTGCATACTTGCCTCTGCGATGGGAACCTCGAGCCGCGGGAGTTCTACCGCGCGGCACGGGACGAGGAGGGCCTGGACTTCGCGGCCGTGACCATGCACGACACCATGGAGGTCTTCGAGCCCTCGGGGAGGGAGGAGGAATGGAGGCTTATCCGCGAGCTGCGGGACGAGTTCAACCGGCCCGGCGAGTTCGTGGTCCTCTTGGGTTACGAGTGGTCCGACCACCGCTACGGTCACCGGGGCGTCTACTTCGCGCCCTGGGAGAGGGATCCCCGCGTCTACGGCTGGCTGAGCCCGGAGAGCGACGACCCCTCGAAGCTGAGGGATTGCCTGCGCGGCCATCATGCCCTGGTGGTCCCCCACCACACCTCCTGGCGACGGGTGTTCGTGCTCCCCTTCAACTGGGCCAAGATGGTGAGGATGAGGATTCCTCCAGCCTATACCTGGTGGGATGCGGATGCGGAGCAGCAGCGCCTGGTGGAGATCTACAGCATGCACGGGGCATCCGAGAAATATGACGGTCCCTACCCGGTCACCCACGGTAACCCGCGGGGCTGGTTCCCCCGCTCCCTGCGCGACGACCGGGTCCCGCCCGGATATGGTAACTATTACCAGGAAGCCCTGGCCACTGGCCTCCGGCTGGGGGTGGTGGCGGGGAGCGACCGCCACGATTACGCGGTGAACGAGAGGGTGCATCCTGTGGACGTGTACCCCCGGGGGCTGACGGCCGTGTGGGCGGAGGAGCTGACCGACGAGGAGATCTGGAAGGCACTCTGGAACCGGCGCGTCTACGGCACCACGGGAGCCCGCATCGTTCTGGAGCTTTACGCCGACGGGCTTCCCATGGGCACGGAGTACTATCCCTCGGGCTCGGTCACACTGGAGGGAAGGGTGCTGGGAACGGCGCCCCTGCGCCGCGTGGAGCTGGTGCGCGGGGTGAGGGGGGATTTCCGCGTGGCCTGGTCCTCCTCGGGCGGGATGGAGGCCCGATTCCGGCTGACCGACGGGTATGAAGGGGATAGGCTCTATTACCTGCGGGTGGAGCAAGATGACGGCCACTGGGCGTGGTCCAGCCCCATCTGGCTGCTGGGGAATGGCGGCGCCACGGCTTGAGCTGAGGCGTCAGGTGGGAGGGGCGTGGGTTGTATCGAGGCAGGACCCGGAGTTCGGGTATGCGCTAGGCCTCCCCGCGTCTGCGGTTGGAGCAGGATGACGGCCACTGGGCGTGGTCCAGCCCCGTCCGGCTGCCGGGAGGCGAGGTCGTAATTAGGCCGCACCGGGGCGCGACGCGGGTGAGGCCGGGATGAGGCTCCGGGAAAACCCTGGCCGCGCCGGAATCGCGCCCCGTTTTTGCGGGGGTAGACGAGGGCGTAGCCGAGCCTCAATGCGGATAGAGCGGATGGTGGTCATGCGGACGGTCCTGGACGTCCTGAGGTTGCTGTTCTTTCCGGGCCTGGGCACCCTTCTGGCCGGAGGGAGCCTGCTCCTCTTCCTGGACCGGAAGGCCGCGGAGCTCATCCTCGGAGGACCCGCTGACGGGGGCGGAGTAGGCTTGGAGGGACAGGAAGGCGGGTGGACGTGGTCTCCCCAGGCCGGCTTCTTCCTCTCCACCTCCCTGGTGGCCCTCGGCCTGGGCGTGTTGTCGCTGATCGGGGCGAGGGGGAACCTCCTGGTCCTGGCCCTCCTTTTCGCCTCCGCCGAGGCGCTGCCCCTGGCCGCGCTGCGCGAAGCCGGAACCTGGAGGGGGGAGGCCTTTCTACCCCTTGCCTTCCGCACCGCGTTTCTGCGCGCCACCACCTTCCTGTTCCTGCTCGCCGCTGCCTCCCTCCGTTACCCTGGAGGGCCGGACATCTCCCTGCGCTCCTTCCAGGGCGAGCACCTCTTCGCCTCCCTGGCCCTCTGGGAAGGACCGGGCCGCCTCGCCGTGGCCGCGGCCCTGGGCGCCGGTGCCTTCTCCGCCGTTCTACTGGTCCTGGGTGATCCCGGATGGGAGAACGGGCTTATCCTTCCGGGCGGAGGACACGAGGGCTTGACGGCCCGCTGCCTGCGGGCCGCGGAACGGGGCTTTCTGGTGGCCGTTTTCCCGGTCCTCTTCCTGGGGTACCCTGGGGAGGGAAACGGCGGATACACGTTCTGGCTGCCGGCCACGCTGGGATGGCTCCTGCTGAGCATCCTTCTGCGCGCCGGTTTCTCCCGCTGGGGCCGGGTGGGGAGGAGAAAGTCGCAATGGTGGGCGGCGGTCCCCGCCCTCCTTTCCCTGGCCCTCATGGTGGGCGCCTCCGCCCTGGGTTGAGAAAAGGGCCGAAGGGGGTTTCCGGGTTCCGGGAACGCGTCCGGGGCCGGCTTACGCGCCGCGGCACGACCCGGGGACGGAAACGCGGGTCCGGGGGTCCATGGCCGCCTTCGGGCCGTGACCAGGGCGTCGTCGCGGAGGATGGTGGTCGCGGTTCTAAGATCGGCCCTCGGAGGGCATCACGGCGCGGAATGGGGTGGCGGGGATGGCGAAGAAGAACGTCCTGACACGACTGGGGGGTAACCCACCAGTTGGGGGAAAGGGGGTGGTCTCGGGAAGATGAAGGCCGTTTACCTCCTTCCCTTCATGCCTGCGGCTGCTCTGGTGGCGGCCCTGATGAGCGTGGTGCCCGCCGGGGAGAGCAGATGGAAATATGTTCCATCCATATGGTCGTTCCTGTCCGCCTCCACGCTCCTCGTGTTGGCTTACCGGGGGTGGGAGAGGCACGTCGGCCCCGGACCTTTCCGCTGGGGGTGGTGGACCCTTACGGCCGTAAACCTTGTCTTCCTGGTCCTTTTGGCGGTGGCCGGGCCCCTTTCCCTGCTCCTTCTCGCCGGAAGGGAGGGGGCGGAGGGCCGGAAGCGGCGGGTTCTCAGCGCCCTCGGCCACCTCTCCCTAGCCGGGGCCATGACCGCCGCGCTCTCCGGTCATCTCATCCTCCTATCCGCCGGGTGCGCCCTGGCTACCTGGTGTGCGGCGGCCACCGCCCTCCTGGTCGAACGGGCGGGGAGGGAACGGTCGCGAAGCTGGGCCGCGCTCTTCCCCTTCCTGGCCTCGGACCTCTGCCTGGCCCTGTCCGTCCTGCTCATGGCCCTCAAGGGCCTCTCCCGGGGACTACTTCTCTCCTCCTTTCCCGCCGCGGAGGTTGATTGTCTTCCCGCCTTCGTCCTCATGCTGGCCGCCGCCCTGCTGCGCCTGGGGGTCTTTCCCCTCAACGCCTGCGCTGCCTTTCTCTCCGGGCGGGGGAGGGCATACCGGCTGCCCTACCTCCAGGTGGTAAACCCCGTCCTCGGGGGGTACCTTCTCTTCCTGGCCGTCCGGGTGGTCTTCTCCCCGGGCAGGGAATGGCAGTGGGTGATGCTGGGCGTGGGTTCCGCCGTACTGGCCTCCTCGGCCCTGTCCCTTTTGCGTTCCGCGAACCGGGGAGGAGTGCGGGGATGGGTGGCGGCCTGCCTGGGGGGCGCCTTCGCCCTCTCCCTCTCCGGCGGAGGGCAGGGCGGCGCGGCGGCGGCCAGGCTGGTGTTACTTTCGGGGATTCCCGCCCTCCTGCTGCTGGAGGCCTCGGAGGGAGGAGGGTGGCGGCGGTGGGCGGGGGTGGCCGGCGGCGCCGCGCTCCTGGGGATTCCCCCCTTGGCCGGCTTCGGTTCCCTGTGGATGGCGGGGAGCTCCCTGGTGGAGGGTCATGCGGGCGGAAGTGGGGCGGTGTTCTTCCTGGGCTGGCCGGTCGTGGTCCTGGCTTTTCTGGTGGGCGGTACGGTGACCCTCCTCGCGCCCGGCGGTGAAGCGGACGGCGCGCCGGCCTGGGTTGCCGCGGCGGTTTCTTTGCCGCTCCTTGCCGTTCTTGTCCTGGTGGGGGTCTACCCGGGGCGGGTGGTGGACCTCTTCATGCGGGAGTACGGCCTGCCCATGGAGGTGCCCTTTTCCTCCTGGGGTTCGCTTGCCTGGGCTTCCATACTGGTGCTGGCGGGGCTGGGACTCCTCTGGGGGACGCGGGTGCGGGGAACGACCGGGATGCCCGACGGGGAGCGAGGATCTAAGGCCCTCACCGCGACGCCGGTGGGCTTCATGCCTTATCCTTATCCTTTCCGGTGTCGGGGGAGGGTTTGGGTGCTGGCGGCGGTGACAGCGGAAGTGGCGATGTTCCTGGGCTGGTGGGGGGCGATGACCCTTGTCCTTTTGCGCTGAAGGCGGGAACGCTCGCAACGCGGTAACGGCCTTCGGCGATCCTGCGGAGGGCCCTTCCCCCGGCGGGAATCCGTCCCGTGCTTTGCGGTTGCTGGAGCGGGAGCGGAAATGGTTGGGAGCGGGTTTTTCCCGGAGGTAATCTTGAAAGAGGGCATTTCCCGCGGGGTATGGCTGACGGAAGCGGGCGGCGAGAGGGAGGCCAGGCTGCGTTTCCTGGCCGAGCGGGGTCTCCGATTGCTCATGGCGGACGTGGACCCCGTGGGACGGGAATCCCTGCATTTCTTCGATCCCCGGGAGGGGAAGACCCTTCACCTGCTCTCACGGGAAGGGGGAGGGCTGGTGGAGAAGGCGTCCTCCTTTTTCCCCTCCGCTGCCCGGTGGTTGGAGCTGCTCTACGGGGCGGTCGGCTGCGAGGGGAGCATTCGGCGGGCGAGCCGCGAAGGCGTACCGGGTGTGGGGAAAAGCCGCGGCGAAAGGGAGGAGCCCGCCAGGAGCTGCCTCCCCTACGCGGGAGGGGAGCTGCTGGTGGAGACGGCGGGAGGGCGCGTGCTTCGGGTGATCGAGTGCCTGCGCATGGCTCCCTCACTGCGCCTCCGGGGAGGAAAGGCGGGGAGCGAGACGGAACGGGCACGGGAAGCGCTGGGCGGGGATTTGCCCCTCCTTCTTTCTTTCCTTCTGGCCTTGGAGGAGGGTCGTGGATGCGCAGTCCCTCCTTCCGCACGGGCGGTGCGCGCGGTCCTGCTGGAGCTACTGCGGATGCGATATCACTGTTCCTGGCTCTTCGCGGCGGCGGCGCTCTCCGGGCGGTTTCGACTCTCCCGAAGGTTAAAGCGCTGGGGTGAAGGGATCGCGGAGCTGGAAAGGACGGTGACCGGCGGGAGGGGAATAGCGGAGGCGCTGGTTCCCGGAGGGGTGCGGAACGGGGTGGCGGAAAGGGTAGTCCGCGAATTATGGAAGGATATGGAAGATATGGGCCGGCAATGGGCGGGGTTATACCGGCGCCTGGCGGCTCTTTCCCCTCCCCGCTGGGCGGAGAGACGCCTGGCCCGGCTTCCGCGGGAGGGGAGGAGCGGGGAACGCGGGACGGGTACGGCGGCGTGCGGCGGACCCTGGAAAGGATGGGAGGCCTGGGTGGGTCCCCTGGCCAGGGCCCTGGGAAGCGGATGGGACGCACGGGCGGAGGATCCGGCGTTCTCCATGCCTCCCGGCTGGTCTCCTCGCGTGACGGCGGGGAAGAAGGGAACGCTGCGGCGAATGGTGGAGGTAAGAGCGGGGGAGGTGGGGGATTCCCTGGCCATCATCGAAGCGCTGCTTCAGCATCCCCTTGAGGGCCCCTGGGAGGCACCTCGGGGACGGCATGGGAGCGGCCGGGGGTTCGGGCGCTGCGAGGGACCGGAGGGAGAGACCTGTTGTCATCTGGTCCTGGAGAGGGGTCGCGTCGTCCACGCGGCCTTTTCCTCTCCCCGGGAGCTGAACCGCAACGCAGCTTCCTGCTTGGAGGGCGCCTGGCTGGACGAGGCCGCGGAACTCCTCCCCCTCCTCCATCCCGACTAAGCGGGGCATCAAGCGTACCGCGGAACTTTCGAATCTTTATGACCATCTTGGCGATCGCCGCCCGGGCCGCAGCCTTCAGCATCAAGCGTACCGCGGAACTTTCGAATCTTTATGGATGAAGGGAATACGTGCGGTTTGAAAAATTGTACGCCGGCCGTCTTCCATCGCCCGCCGGGGGAGGGTCGTACATCAGGCGACGCGAGCATCAAGTCGTGGGGGTGATGCGCAGCAATAGGGTGCTCCCTTTCGTCCTGTATGCGTACCTTGCTGGCTTCCCCCTGTGTTTTTCCCAAAGGGCCGCCACCCGCCCCACCACCACCGTGGGCACGAAGGCGTTTAAGACCTCAAGGCTTGCTCCGTCCCTGCCATCCTCGAGATGGGACAGGAAACCCATCCCCCGCAGGGCCAGGTAGGGGCGGAGGGTTTCTATTCTCCAAGCTAGATCGTAATCCGTATTTCCTGCCAGCTTGGCGGAAAAGCTGTCCTTTTCCGCCTTCACGAAGAGGTCCCTTACCTCAGGGCCCAGCTCGAGCTCGAATTCCCGCAATATGGCATGGAGTGACTGGTGACCATAGAAGATGTGGCGGTCGCCGGTTTCCCTCTCTGTGATGACACCGCTTTCGAGATCGAAACAAAAGGATTGCCCCAGTTCGGAGGGGGCCCCACAACGCCGGCAGGGGGAGAACGACATCTTCTCCCGCAATGGTGAGGGAAGGAGTTTCTCCGAGGTCAACCGGCGGTACGCTTCGTCACTGCCCAGGGAATCCCTCTTTCCGGGAATGAGCTCACCTATGTAACTTTCACCTTCCACCCGGGCGGTAAAGGATACCGGGAATCCGTACATCACGTCCAGTCCTCCCAGGATGACCGCAGTGCAGTGGGCCAGATGGAAGGGATCGGTCACCCTTACCGCCCCCTCCTTTCCCCGCCGGTGGGTCAGCAGCTCGATGCGGCCCATGCCGATGGAGCGAGTGAAGAGTAGGAGACATTTCTGGGTCAGGCGATAGAGGGGAGTCCTGAAGATGAGCCTCTGGGCGGCCGGTTTGGCGGTGAAGAGATTCCTGGCGATCTCCGCGGCGGCAATTCTTCCGGCGATGTACACCATGCGGTTTATGGTGGAACCCAGGCGGCGTTCCAGCTCCTCGAAGACGCCATTGTGGAAGGAGGCCTCGTAGATGCTGAAGTTGGCACTGCCGTCGGCCCTGTTCACAATGCATCCGTTTTCCCACCTGTGCGTTCGGGAGATGATGCGGGGAACTCCGCAGGAAGGACATTTTGCAGCCATGATCATCCCTCGTCCAGGTTGATAACCGCCCGGTAACGTATCTTTTATCGTTCCGCGGCGGCATATTCTTAAGAGCTGACCGGGGTGCACCGGAAAGGCTCGAGCGCGGGCCCGGCTGTTCACCACTAAACGGACCATGGGCTTTCCCGAAAACGAGAGCATGGAAGGAAAGTGGCGAAAGGGAAATGGAACGTATTTAGCGAGGATACGGCCTGGGCTCCCGACGCCCGGTGCGGCAATGAGTTTATTAGAGACATCCCCGGGGGGGAGCGGCGAAATGCGGCGTTATAAGATAATCCGGATCGTACCGGAGCTCAAGAACGGCTTCTACTGGCGGAAAGGAGAATACCTCATCTGGGGAAACTCAGAGGTGATCATGGATCACTGGACGGCGGAGGACGAACACACCCGGTACGCCCATGCGGTACCCTTCGTTTTTAAAAGGCTCCCAGCCCCGTGGCTGGAAGCCCGTTTCCTGGTGGGCGCTGGGGGATTTGAACCCTCGACCTCTGCCGTGTGAAGGCAGCGCTCTCCCGCTGAGCTAAGCGCCCGTTGCAACCCCTTATGTTACCAGAATCGCCTCCGGATTAGAAGGTGTTGTCCTGGTCCACTACATAGTGAACACATCGCCCCTATCCTTTCGCCCCTCCATCCGAAGTTCATGTCTCCTTCCTGTTCGCATCCTCTCGAGCGATCGCAACCAGGGTGGTATTTTAGAATTGAGGCGGATTGGAAGGATTTACGGCCCACCACGAAGGCTCCTGGTGGGGGCGTTCATTCCCTCCGCGAGCAGATTGGGCGATCCAGAAGCGGTTCAAAAGAACTTGTAGCCCACCCCGGTGACCGTCTTGATGAACTCCGGGTTGGAGGAATCGCGCTCGATCTTCTTGCGCAGCCGGGCGATGTGGGTGTCGATGGTCCGGGAGATGCCCGGGTCGTCGTAACCCCAGAGGGCCTTGACGATCTCCTTGCGGGAGAAAACGGTGCCCCGATGGCTGGCCAGGAGCCACAGGAGGTCGAACTCCGTCTGGGTCAGCTCCACGGGGCGGTCGTCCACGGACACCTCCCGACGCCGCCTGTCGATCTCCAGGCCGGCCACGGATATGTATTCCTCCTTTTCCGTGGAGTCCCGCACCATGTCCGCGCGGCGCAGGGCGGCCTTCACCCGGGCGATGAGCTCCGCTCCCTTGAAAGGCTTGGTGATGTAGTCGTCGCCGCCGATGGCCAGCCCGCTGACCAGGTCGGTGATGTCGTCCTTGGCGGTGAGGAACAGGATAGGCGCCGCCGTTTCATCGCGCAGGCGCCGACACACCTCCATGCCGTCCACCTTGGGCATGATGATGTCCAGGATGATGAGGTCCGGATTTTCTTCGCGGCACACGCGCAGGGCTTCCTCGCCGTCCTCGGCGGTCAGCGGCTGGTAGCCCTCCGCCGTCAGCAGCTCGAAGATGAGCCGGCGGATATGGGGATCGTCGTCGGCGATGAGAATCCTCTTGCCCGCCATGGCCTTTCCTCCCCCGGCCATCGCCACTTTGACGTCTATGGCACTCGCCCCCCGGAGGGGGTCCGCTTGTTTTCCCCGGGTTTCTTACCGTACACCATGAATATAATCGGAAAAGGGACATCCTCTATTAAGCCGGGAACGGTACTAAGGTTCCGGTTCCCTTGCTCTCCTCCTTCCGGGGTTAATGCGCTCGTATACTGGCGAGCGCGGGATAACTGGAATGGTTCCGGTTGTCTTTTCTCCTCCCAGCGTCGCCGTTTGATACACGCTGTCGCGCGTGAGGTAATTGATGATTTTTCGCTTCCCCTTGTTTTTCTCCTCCAGATCCTGCCCTCCAGATCGGTGCCCGCCCGTAAACCGTGAACTCTCTCCTACCCGTCCGCTGCTTGTCCGCCTGTTGTCCGAGTCCCACTCATGAGGCGTTGAGGAGCGGAAACCGTCACGAAGAAGGCTTCCCTTGTTTCTTGAGCTGCGGGGATAGCGGAGGAGCAGAGATTGACCGCCAGGTTTAACCGAGACTCATCGATTGCCGTGATATCCCTCCGGCCTGGCCTCCGATCAGGCCGATATCCGGGCCAGGGCGGGGGAGGAGGGAAGCTCCACCTCCACCCCCACCTCGGCCAGGGCCTCCTGGACGGCGCGGTAATGCATGAAACCGCCCACGTGCAGGATGGTCTCCCCCAACTCGCGGTCCAGCTCCATGGAGGCCACGCAGGGGAAACTGTGCCAGTACTTGGCCACCACCTCGGCAACCGAGGGGTCCAGGGGAGCGCCCTTCAGGTTGAAGGCCACGTAATAAGTGTTCCCGCAGGGTGCGCTGCGCAGCACCCGCGCCTCCTTTATGTAACCTTCCCCCAGCTCCAGGCTCAGGCGGGGATACCCGATGCGGAAGTGCTCCATGAACTCGTCCACCGCGGGGTGGATGCCGGGCTGCAGGGAACAGAAGGGCTTGGGGAAGGCACACCCCATGTCCAGCCGCCGGCAGGCCTTGCGCACTTCTCCCCGCACCCACCGGCTCACCCATTCCGGGCCCTCCGCGGGAGCTACGAGGACGCGGGAGCCGGCCCGGGAGGCAAGGTCGGGCAGGGCCAGGAGGATCTCCTGGTGCACGTTTACGGCCACCGTGGCCTCGTGGGGAGGGAGTTCGCCTCCCAGGAGCTCCACCGGGTCGTCCAGGTAGTAGGGGAGGACGGGGGGAAGCTGGATTACGTCCGCGATATCCGCGGTGAAATCGATCCCGTAGGTGTCCCGGCAGTGGTCGCAAAGGGCCCCGCACCCGTTGCAGTATCCCTCCTCGTTGACCAGGTGGCGGAGGAAACGTTCCGCGAAGGTGTCATCGAAGGTCACCGAGAAAGGGTCCGGGCGGGGAGGGATGGAACCCCCACAGTAGATCAGCAACAGTTTCATGATCCCAGGCTCTCATGCGTCCACGTCTGGCCTTCCTGGAACGGGAGCCGCGGGGGCGCGTGGCAGCTCATGTTTTTCCGGAGAACATGCTCTCTCCCCTCCAGCCGGGGCAAGCATGGGGTCGAATCCTACGAGTAGCCGGTCAGCGGACCGGGCGAACCTCGAACCCCCTCCGCCCTGCGGGCACGTTATGGGAAACCTCTCGCGCGACCCCGCTCCGCCGCGGCGCTGCCCGGCTTCCACGCGGATCCGGATTCCTCTCCGCGGTTTTGCTTCGGCTTCCGCGAGAAACCGGCTCCCGTTCACCCGCCCCGGCCTCAGAAGAAGCACAGGGGAGTGGGGCAGCCGCCGGCGTAATCCGATTCTGCCATGGTGTAATCCGGCCTCTCCATGAGCCTCATCATGGAGTCGCTTCCCAGGTAGAGGACTTGCTCCCGCTTGCTCCCGTAGCGGTAGACGGTGATCCCCTTGCATCCTAGGCGGTAGGCCAGTAGGTAGGCTTCCTCGATGTCGTCGATGGAGGCGTCGGAGGGGAAGTTGATGGTCTTGGACACCGCGTTGTCGCAGTGTTTCTGGAACACGGCCTGCATGCGCACGTGCCATTCGGGGGCGATGTCGAAGGCGGTGACGAAGACCCGCTTGATGTCCTCCGGTATGCCTTCCACGTAGTGGAGGGTGCCGCTGCGGGCGATGTCCATCATCAGGTCGTTCCCGTAAAAGCCCCTCTCCCTGGCTACCTGCTCGAAGATGGGATTCACCTCCATGAGCCGGGTGCCCTCGATCACGTTGCGCACGAAGGAAATGGCGAAGAGGGGCTCGATGCCGGACGAGGTGCCGGCGATGATGCTGATGGTCCCCGTGGGGGCGATGGTTACCGTGGTGGCGTTGCGCATGGGGATACCCCTCTTCTCCCACACCGAGCCCGGGTAGTTGGGGAAGTTGCCCCGTTCCGCCGCCAGCTCGGAGCTGGCCCGGTGGGATTCCTCCTCCAGGATGGAGGCGATCTCCTCCGCCGCCTCCAGGCCTTCCTCGGAATCGTAGGGGATGCCCATCATGAGCAGGGCGTCGGCGAAGCCCATGACCCCCAGGCCGATCTTGCGGTTCCCCTTGGTCACCCTCTCCGTCTCCTCCAGCGGCCACCGGTTGACGTCGATGACGTCGTCCAGGAAGCGCACCGCGGTGCGGATGACCGACCGGAACTTTTCCCGGTCCAGCTTCCCGTCCCGGACCATGGCCTTGAGGTTGATGGACCCCAGGTTGCAGCTTTCCCAGGGGAGCAGGGGCTGCTCCCCGCAGGGATTGGTAGATTCTATATCCCCCAGGTGGGGAGTGGGGTTGTGGCGGTTGATGGTGTCCAGGAAGATCAGCCCTGGGTCCCCGGTGCGCCAGGCCTGGGTGACGATGAGGTTGAAGACGTCCCGCGCGTGCAGGCTCCCGGTGACCGCCCCGTTGCGGGGGTTGCGCAGTAGGTACACCTCGTCCTTCTCCAGGGCCTCCATGAACTCGTCGGTGATGCCCACGGAGAGGTTGAAGTTGGAGAGGAAACCCTCCTGGTCCTTGGCGGTGATGAAGTCCAGGATGTCCGGGTGGTCGCAGCGCAGGATGCCCATGTTGGCCCCCCGCCGGCGCCCCCCCTGGCGGATGATCTCCGTGGTCACGTCGAAGATGCGCATGAAGGAAACTGGGCCCGAAGCGATGCCCATGGTGGTCTGCACCACGTCACCCTTGGGGCGCAGGCGGGAGAAGGAGAAGCCGGTGCCCCCGCCGGACTTGTGCACCAGGGCCATGTTCTTCACCGCGTCGAAGATCCCGGGGATGGAGTCTTCCACGGGCAGGACGAAGCAGGCGGAAAGCTGTCCCACCTCGGTGCCCGCGTTCATCAGGGTGGGGGAGTTGGGAAGAAATTCCAGGGAGACCATGAGGCGGTAGAATTCCTCCTCCCATGCGGAGACGTCGGCCCCGGGGTCGTACAGCCTCTCCGCCTGGGCCACGGCGCGGGCCACGCGCCGGAACATCTGGTCCGGGGTCTCCACCACCTGGCCTCTCTCGTCCTTGAGCAGGTAGCGCTTCTTGAGCACGTTGACCGCGTTGATGGTTAGCTTGAGCTCATCGCGCACCCCCAGAAAGTCCTTGGTGCGACGAATCTCCGCCCGCTTCTCCCGGTAGAGGATATAGGCCTTGGCGGTGCGCGGGAGTCCCCTCTCGATGAGGGTCTCCTCCACCAGGTCCTGTACCTCCTCCACGGTGGGAATGTCGCCGACGTAGCGCTCCTCCAGCCTGGCCACCACCTCGTCGGCCAGGGATTCGGCCCGGGAGGGGTCCCCCTCGCCTACCGCCTCCAGGGCCTTGCGGACGGCGGCGGCGATCTTCCCCTTCTCGAAGGGCACCACCGACCCGTCTCTCTTGCGAATCCTCTCCATGGTCATGGCCGTTCCTTTCCCCTTCTTTCCTGCGGCGGGCAGGAAGGCATCCGCACCTCACCGACTAAGTTATTCTACCCGTGCGTGAGGACACAAGACGGCCGTCACGTTCTTTCAATTCGTCCGTCCGGCGAGGAGATCGCGCACCTCGTGGAGCATGGAAAAGGCCTTCTCCATGGTGGCGGTGAGGTCCGGGTTGACCAGGCAGCAGGTGGCCGGGGTGAGCAGGGAGCGGGACAGGAGCCTCCCGGGCTCCAGGTCCTCTTCTTCCAGGCTTTTCCATATGGACAGCAGCCTGTCCGCCAGGCTCCGCGGGTTCTCGCCCTCCAGCAGGGAGGTGTGGGTGGGAACGGCGCCCCAGGCCACGGATCCCCCGCGGCGGAAGAGGGCGGCCAGGCCGGACCGGTAACCGGTGAGGATCTCCCGGTTGTTGTAAGCGTCCAGGGAGAGGAGGTCGAGGTCGGAGCGCAGGAGGAAGTCCCAGTCCGGGTTCCCGCACAGGTGCACTCCCCGCGGGCCCTCCAGCAGGGAGAAGAAGAGGGCCAGGTCGGTGCGTGCGCTCTCCGCGGCATATCCGGTGATGCCCGTGAAGAGGAACTCCAACCCGGGCTCGTCCACCCACACGAAGGAGCGCGGGTTTATCTCCCGTAGGTCGTGGAGGTGGCGGTTCACCCGGTTGGCCACGTGCCGGACGAGGAGTTCCCGGACCTCGTCCCGGTAGATGACCGGCTTGTTCTCCCGGTCCTTGATCATGAGGGCCAGGGATATGGGGCCCATGAACTGCCCCCGCAGGGCCGTGTGCTTTTCGGAGGCGCGTTCCAGGAAACCCGCGTAGGTCAGCGATTCCTCGGGGGAGACGGCGAAGAGGTCGTCCGTGGGATCCAGTTCCAGGTACTCCTCGAGCCCGGCCAGGAAGAGTTCCTCGTCGAAGACGATGCGCAGCCCCTGGTGGTCCACCACCGCTCCCGGAAAACCGCGCACCGTCTGCACGTAGGTGTCCTCGGAGTAGGAGACGTTGGGCAGCTGGGGCCAGAAGGGGATGTCCAGGGAGAAGGCCAGGTCAAGGGCCCTCTCCGGGTCGCGATGGGGGAGGATGCCCATGGCCGTGGTGGGCAGGGGGATGTCAAAGGTCGGGAGTCGTCCGTCCGGTGCTTTCCCTTCGTTCATCTCCGTAGGCCTGGACGTGGATGGAAACGTCTTCCCCTTCGGGACACCCCCGACGTTCGTCGCGTTATGCAAGCGCCGTCCGGGGAAAGGGGTGCTGGGGGCCGTAGCGATGCCCTCATTCAGCCAGGACGCCGGCTTCGACCAGGGCCTTGTGGTAGGCCCCGCGGTCGAAACCCACGACGATGGTATTTTCCACCTCCATGACCGGAACCCCCATCTGGCCGCTCTTCTCCACCATTTCCCGCGCCGCCCGCTCGTCCTCGGAGACGTCCACCACGGTGAATTCGACCCCCTCCTTCTCCAGGAAGTCCTTGGCCATGCGGCAGTAGGGGCAGGTGGGAGTGGAGTACAGTTTCACCTCCGCCATGTTCCTTCCTCCTTGAGCCCCACGGGCAATCCACGTTTCAGGGCCTATCCTAGTACGTTCTCCGGCGCCCTCACCATGATCGCCGTCAGGTGGACGGCGGCCTGGGGATTCAGCGCTGGGCGCAGCCCTCGTTTACCATCTCCTCCAGCTTGGCGCGGTCGCGCAGGATTATCTTCCCCTTCTCCGTGTCCACCAGGCCCAGCTTCTTGAGGTTGGAGAGCACGCGGATGGTGGTCTCTACGGTGGTGGCGGCCATGTCCGCGATGTCCTGCCGGGTGAGGGGCAGGTCGATGCTCACCCCGTCCTTCCCTTTGACCCCGGCCTTTCGGGCCAGCATGAGCAGCACGCGGGCGATGCGCCATTCCACCCGCTCCATGGCCAGGGCCCGGATGGTGTTCTGCGCCTCGCGCAGGCGGGCTCCCAGCTGGGTGATGATCTCCAGGGCCAGGTCCGGGTTGTCGCGGAGGAAGGAGAAGAAGTCGCTGCGGGAGATGGAAAGAACTTCCACATCCTCCAGGGCCTGCGCGGTCATGGGATAGGGCTGGCCGTCGAAGATGGCCTCCTCGCCGAAGATCTCGCCGGGATAAACCATCTCCACGATCATCTCCCGCCCGTCGTCGGTCTGCTTGAGGAGCTTAACCTCCCCCTTGACCAGCACATAAAGGCTGCGTGGCGGGTCACATTCGAGGAAGATGTAGTCCCCCTTGGAGAATCGCTCCCTGGCGCACAAAGAGTAGAGCCGGTCGAGTTCCTCCGCCTCCAGGAACTCGAACATGGGTATTTTCCAGAAGATGTTGACCTTCGGGTCGCCCCCCTGTCCCTCCGTCATGCGTCCCCCCAGATGAAAAAGGGGAGCCCGGGCTCCCCCCGTTGCTCGATCCGCGCCTATTCCATGGTTATGGCTTCGGAGGGGCACTCCTCGGCGCAGGTCCCGCAGCCGTCGCAGTCCTCAGGCCGCGCCACGAAGGCCACGTCGTCGTCGTTGAGTTCCAGCACGTCGTTGGGGCACTCGTCCACGCAGAGCCCGCAACCCGTGCATTCGTCCTGATCGATGACCGGCCTCTTGTCGCTTGGCTCTCCCATGAAATACTCCTCCTTTTCCCGACTCTCGACCCAGGGGCTCAAATCCCTCATATTCTATAGCACAGTAGTCCGGGGCAGGCAATATCAACCATCGTTCTCTGCCGGGGCCGGTAAGGGAAGGGGGTCGGCCATTATTCTCATCCGTTTAAGGTGGGGAAGAACCACAAGTCATGCGCAGTGGGAGAGGGGGGCGATTCCTCCTTCCCAAAGGAATGTCATGTCGAGGTGGTAACCGGGAAGAGTATAGTCCTTTCCCCCTTCTGCCCGGAGCGCATTGTCGCGGAAGTTCCCGTGAGGGGGCGGCTTCCGTGCCGTACCTGCCCTTGCCGGGAAAGGGATCGCCGAATGGCGATCCCGTTTCCGGTTGGTATATTATACCAATTGGCGCAGGTCGAAGCCGGGCTGGAAAAGCTTTCCGCGCCAGGCGGAGAGGTCGATGCCCCGCTTGATGAGGGTCTCCGCCGCGCGGGCCTCGCCGATCTCCCCGATGAAGGTAGCCCCCACCAGCACCCCGTCCCGGAGCACCAGCTTGCGGTACCGCCCGTCCCTGGGATAGTCGCCGGTGAGGACCTCGTATCCCTCGCCCTCCGGCGGGAGGTCCAGTCCTACGCAGGCCACCGGAAGCCCGTAGATGACGATGACGTTGTAGGGCACCACTCCTTCCAGCACCGCTTCGCCGCCGCTCATGTTGGTGCCGGCGATCTCCCCCTGGCGTTGCGCGTTGAGCCAGGAGGTGACCAGCCGGTGTTCACCCGAGGACCGGTCCAGGGCCTGGGCCGCGTCCCCGGCGGCGTAGATGTCGGGCAGGTTGGAGAGGAGGCGCTCATCCACCAGGATTCCCCGGTCGGTCGCCAGCCCGCTACCCTCCAGGAACTCCAGGTTGGAGATCACCCCGATGGCCACTCCCAGGAGGTCCGTCTCCAGCTCCCGTCCTGAGGTAGTGTGAACCGCCCTGACCCTGCCGCCTTCTCCGAGGACCTTCTCGATGCCCTCCTCCTTGAGCAGCTGGATGCCCTTCTCCTCCAGCACCCTTTCCACCAGGCGGGAACCCGCGGCGTCCAGCATCTGGGGCCAGAAGCGATCCTCGCGGATCAGGTAGCGGGTGCGCAGCCCCATCTCGTTGAAGGCCCGGGCCATCTCCACTCCCAGGAGACCCCCGCCCAGGGCCACGGCGTTCCGGGCTTCCTTCCCGCGGCGGAGGATATCCTCGGCCTGGTCCAGGGTGCGCAGGTAGACCACCCCGTCCAGGTCGCCGCCGGGGACGGGGAGCTCCCGGGGGCGCGCACCGCAGGCCAGGAGCAGCCGGTCGTAGGGAAGGGATTCCCCGGAGGAAAGTTCCACCGCTCCTTCTCCGGGTTTCACCGCGGTCACCTCCTGCCCGGCCAGGAAGCGGATGCCGTTCTCCCGGTAGAAATCCTCCTTGACCACGAATACCGAGTCCCTTTCCCTCCAGCCGCTGATGTAATCGGGCAGCCGCATGCGGTAGTAGCAGGGATGGGGCTCCCGGTCCAAGATGGTTATCTCCCCCTTGGGGTCCCGCTTGCGGATGGTCTGCGCCGCCCGCAGCCCCGCGCCTCCATTGCCTACGATCACGTAGCGCATGTCACATTCCTTTCCTTCAGCCTTTCTTTACCAGTATATTCCTTCTCTTGACGAACATCCTTCGCCGGTGCCCGTCCGATCAGCGCCATGGGCGAAAGCACCTTACCGTTTTCCAAGTCTGAAAATCCTCCCGCGCCGGAAGCTCTCCCGGCGGATGAGGGAGAGGGCGGCGCGGTGAGCGGCCTCCTCCAGGGAATCGTCCAGGGGAGGCAGCGCCTCCAGGTCGTGGCGGCGGCGCAGGGCGCGCAGGATGAGCCAGTCGGCAAGGCGGGGGTTCTTGGGGAGGATGGAGCCGTGGAGGTAGGTGCCCACGGCGTTGCGGTACACGCAGCCCTCCGTCCCGTCTTCGCCATTGTTGCCGTACCCATGAAGGACCCTTGCCAGGGGGCGGCAGCCCGGGCCCAGCCGGGTGCGCCCGGAGTGGTTCTCGAAGCCCACCAGGGTGCCCTCGGCGCCCTCCAGGTCGCAGAACACGGCCACGTTGCCGATGAAACGGGTGTCGCCTCCCACCGTCTCCGCGTCGAAGAGCCCGATGCCGGGGAGATGTTCCCCGGTCCAGGTGAGGAAGCTTTTCCCCAGGAGCTGGTAGCCCCCGCAGATGGAAAGCAGGGCGGCACCGTTCTCTACCGCTTCCCGCAGGGCGGCGCCCTTCTCCGCGGAAAGGTCCTCGCAGACCATCATCTGCTCCCGGTCCTGGCCTCCGCCGATGAAGAAAAGGTCGAAGGCCTCCGAGTCCAGGGAATCGCCGATGCTCAGGCGGCTCACCTCCACCCGGATGCCCCGCCAGGCGCAGCGGCGTTCCAGGGCGATGACGTTTCCCCGGTCCCCGTAGATGTTCATGAGCTCGGGGTAGAGGTGACAGAGGCGCAAGGTCAGTCCCTTCATGCGTGTCTCACCTCCAAACCGGCCTCCCGGTGTAGGGGATCGTGCCCCGGGGCGCTGGATTTCCCCTGATCTTGGATACCCATGCCATGAGGCTCATGGCCTCCTGATGTGGTCATGGCTTTCCCGGCGACGCGCTTTCCCCGGGGTCCGCGAACCTTCATGGTCCTCCCCCCTCCCACAGCCCGGGAGCCGCGCCCAGGCGGATGAGAAGGCGGCGGAGCTCCAGGGTGGCGGTATAGGTGGTGAGGGCGTACACCGTCTCCCCCTCCCGGGCATGGGAGAGGGCCGCCCGCAGGGCCTCCTTCAGCTTCCCGTGGACCTCGATGCGCCCTTCCTCCATGCCCGCGTACTTCATGCGCAGGGCCATGTCCAGGGCCCGGGTACCCGTGGCTACCAGTATGCGGGGAAGGGGGGCCAATTCCTCGAAGTCCACGTCCCATATCCAGGAGACGTCCCGCCCGTCGGCGATGCGGTCGTTGAGGGCGGCCAGGACCACCAGTCCCTCTCCCTCCCCCCGCACTGTGCGGATGACCTCGTTGAAGCCGGTGGGGTTCTTGGAGAGGACCAGGAAGAGCTCCCGCCCCTCCACGGGGATGCGCTCCCCCCTCCCGAAGGCGGTCACGTATCCCCGGACCCCGCGTTCTACCTCCTCCCGGGAGATCCCCAGCAGCTGGGCCCCCGCCAGGGCGGCCAGCAGGTTGTAGACGTTGTACAGTCCGGGCACCGGCAGGTGGAGGGGAGCCTCCCAGGCGGGCGTGGACACGGTCACCTCGGTGCCCGCCGCGCCCCGCAGTTCCACGCGGACGGCGGTGAAGGAAGGGCGGGGGCGGGAGGCGCCGCAGCCCGGGCAGGAATATTTTCCCATGTGGCCGAAGAAGTGCACCGAAAACGCGAGGGGCGCGCCGCAGGCTCGGCAGTGCTTGGAATCGGCGGCGTGGCGGAACACCTCCTCGGCGGCTTCCTCGGACTCGATGCCGTAGTAGTACAGGTCGGCCGGGGAGTCCTTGGCCAGGGAGGCCACCAGGGGGTCGTCGGCGTTGAGGAGAACACGGCTCCCGGGCTCCAGTTCCCGCAGTGCCGCGTCCATCTTCCGGGCCAGGGTTTCCAGCTCCCCGTAGCGGTCCAGTTGGTCCCGGAAGAGGTTGGTAACTATTACCATGCGGGGACGCAGGCGCTTCACCGCCGCCGGCAGGGTGGCCTCGTCCACCTCGAAGAGGCCGATGTCGCCCTGGGGGTTTCCGCGCCGGTCGGAGGACTGGGCCAGGGCGGCGGTGATGCCGGAGATCAGGTTGGCTCCCACCCGATTGTGCACCGGTCGCAACCCGGCCTCGCGGAGCATGGCCGCCAGCAGGTTGGAGGTGGTGGTCTTTCCGTTGGTCCCGGTGACCAGTACGCAACCCCGTTCCAGCCTGGAGGCCATCTTCTCCGGAGCCCGGGGGTGCAGGCGCAGGACCACCCGGCCCGGGAAGTTGGAACCCGCCCCTAGCCCCAGGCGCCGGGAGACGGTGGTGGCCGCTTTCCCCGCGACCACGGCGAAGGTGAGCCTCACGTCCATGCGTATATTGTAAGACCTGCCCTCACCCAGGGCGAAAAACCTATGTCGGGAGGCGGGGCGCAGTCCGCGCGGAGAAGGAGAAAAGGCGGACCCGCGGGAATTCTCCCAGGGCAACGGCCCACAGCGGCCTGTCCTGGAACGATTTTTTACCGGGAGCCGGGGAACCAGGAAATATTGTCCGAGGCAATCGACCTCGACGGCTCTTGCCGGGGAAAGCACGGGAGAGGGGGATTGCGGGGATGGACCTTTGACGTGCGTTCGGATGCGGGGAATGGGGTCACGGCGAGAAGGGCACCGGGACTCGATCCCGCAGGTCGGCCCCGGCTGGTACAATCGCCTTGTGAAGAGCGTTATCCCCGCAGGGAAAGGAAGGACATGATCAGAGCCGTTTTTTTCGATGCCGGGAACACCCTGCTCCTGCCTCACCCCTCCGTGGAGGAGGTGTGCGCCGAGGTCCTGGCCTCCCACGGCCTGCGGGCGGACCCGGAGGCCATCCGCAGGGGGCTGGAACTGGCGGACCGCTATTACGAGGAGCGCTACCGGGAGGACGATACCTTCTGGGCCTCCGAGGAGGAAGCGGCGGCCATGTGGAGCGAGATGTACGCCCTGGCCATGCGGGAGGCGGGGGTGGAACCCTCTCGGGAACTGGGTAGGGAGCTCTACGAGGAGTTCGGGAAGGGGGACCGGTGGGCCCTTTACCCCGACGTGATGCCCACCGTAATGAGATTGCACGAGATGGGTATGCGTATGGGAATAGTTTCCAACTGGGACGTGCGCCTGCCGGGGCTCTGCCACCACCTGGGTCTCAGCCGCTTCCTGGAGTTCGTCATCAGCTCGGCCAACCTGGGGCGCATAAAGCCGGAGGCCTCCATCTTCCGCGCCGCCCTGGACCGCGTAGGGGTGGAGCCGGGCGAGGCGGTCCACGTGGGGGACCATTACTACGCGGACGTGCTGGGGGCGCGTTCGGCGGGCATCCGTCCCGTCCTCCTGGACCGCGCCGGGAGGGCGGAGAACCCCGACTGCCCGGTGATAAGGAGCCTCTCCGAGCTTCCCGAGCTCCTGCTCACGGGAGCGTTGGAGGGGTAAAGTGGTAGTCAAGGCCTTTCTGCGGATCGAAGTGACGGGAAGGAACTCAGGCCTACGGTGGAAAGGATAGAGAGCATGAAGGCATCGGTCATGAAGGTGGCCGCCGTGCAGATGACCGCCAGGCTGGCGGACGTGGACTACAACCTGGAGCGGGCCGAAAAACTGGTGGAGGAGGCCTTCTCCCGGGGTTGCGAGATGGTCATCCTCCCCGAGTTCTTCACCTCCGCGGTGGCCTTTCACCCGGACATGCTGGGGGCGGCCCTTCCCTTCGACGGGCCCGCCCTGGAGATGCTGCGGGGAGCGGCCCGCCGCCACGGGGGCTACGTGGGAGGGTCCTTCATCGCCTCGCGGGAAGGCGACAACTACAACACCTTCGTGCTGGCCTTCCCCGACGGGGAGTACGCCGTCCACGACAAGGACCAGCCCACCATGTGGGAGAACTGCTACTACCTGGGAGGGAAGGACGAGGGGATACTCCAGACGCCGCTGGGACCGGTGGGGGTGGCCTTGTGCTGGGAGCTGGTGCGCACGCGCACCGTGCACCGGCTGCGTGGCAAGGTGGACCTCCTGGTGGGGGGCTCATGCTGGTGGACGGTCCCCGACCGGGCCATCCCCCTGCCGGGGAAGGGGGAAGCCCACCGGCGCAACCTGGAGATAATGCGGGAGACGCCGGTGCGCATGGCCCGCCTGCTGGGGGTGCCCGTGGTGCACGCCGCCCACGCCCAGGATTTCGAGGCCCGTATGCCCCTCCTCCCCCGCCTCCCCTACCGCTCGTATTACCTGGGGGAGACCATGATCGTGGACGGGGCCGGCCGCGTGCTGGCCCGCAGGTCCCGCGAGGAGGGGGAGGGGATGGTGATCGCCGACATCCGGCCCGGGAGGGTAAAGCCCTCCGAGGAGCCCCCGGACGGCTTCTGGATCCCCGACCTGCCCTGGCTCATCCGCCTGGCCTGGGGATACCAGAACCTGCACGGCAGGTGGTATTACCGGAGAGCGAAGCGGACGGGGAAGTTACACATCCCCTGAGCGTTGGTTACTCCTTTACGAGCGAACGCATCCGGCTGGAAGATGGCCGGAAAGCGCCACGGGTTCCACCTTCCCCGAGCGGAGGCCCTTCATTCATTTATAGACGGCGCCGATGTCCTCGGTGACCAGGTGGATCCAGGTCTGGCCCGGGTGCAGGGGGATGTCCCTCCCGTTCTCGTCCAGGAAACGGGTGGGGGAGTTGCGATTGGGCTTCTTCCAGGTGCCGTGGTAGACCCTGCCGCCCACGAAGACCAGGCACTTGCCGCTCCCGATGACTTGCAGGTTGGGGGTCTCCGCGCCGGTCACGTCGTAGATGCCGCTCCCGGTCACGGTGATGAACTGCACGATGATGTTGCGCGGGGCCACCCTCTTTCCCGTGGTAAGGTCGGCGTGGGGAACGCCGTTTACGGAACGCAGGTAGGTGTCCGTGGACGCGTCGTACTGGTAGGAGGCGGCGCAGATAGTTGCCTTGTAGGGGATGGTGATGGTGGTGGCGGTTGAGTACATCACGCTCTGCGAGTCCCCCTCCGCGTTCTCCTCCCCCGGCGCGCCGCCGCTCGAGGTGAAGACCAGCCCGCTCTGGGGCAGCTTGTTGCATGTATCGCCGGTCTCCGCCAGGTACTGGCGGAGGAGGGTGGTGCTGGTATACAGGTTATGGGGCACCTTCCGGGTGCGGTCCCGCCAGAAATGCACGGAGTCCTCGGAGATGTATTTCAACCCCGCCGCCTTGACCATGGAGATGACCTGGCTGGCCCCGCCGCTGCAGATGAGCAGGGGGTCGAGGTAGTAGGTGATGTCGATGTCCGAGGGACGTGCACTGCGGGTAGGGCCGATGACCTGGGAATCCCTGGAAAGGTAGACGCAGATGAAGCGGGTCATCCCGCCCTCCACCAGCTCCTCGTAGACCAGGTCGGCGTCCACGATGCCGCTTTGGGGCCTGGCCTTGGGATCGTTCTCCACCTTGACCGCCAGGGGGCGGCGGGTGAGGAGGTCCCAGGAGGACACCTCCTCGCCGGTCAGGGGGTTCACGGGGGGCTTTTCCGGCGCGGGGACCGGCCCCGTCCCGTTCCGCGAGGACCTGGCCGGGGAACAACCGCATAAGCCCGCCATGACGGTGATCAGGAGCAGCCCCAGGGCCGCTCCGGCGATCAGGACCTTCCTTCCTCCAAGGCTGTGCGTCCTCATCTCGTCACTCCTTCACCCCACACTCCTTCGCCTCACAGGAGAACCTTCATCCGCTTCCCTCTCCTGTCTTGTCGTCGTCCGCAAAATTCACCGTGGTGGAGCACCGATGCCGTCGACTCCCAACCGGCCCTGCAGAGGGGCGTGGCGATAGCGCCCGCCACCATGCCTGGACCCCTTTTCCCGCCGGAGCCGCGCCGTCCATCCGCTCTTTATCCTTATTCACTTGTGAAGAACCCGAATCCTTCCGCCCGTTTTCCGGAGCCGCTTCCGGAGCCGCCTACCGCGGAGACCTTGACCGGCCACCGGAGTGCGGGACCCAGGCGCGAGGCTCACCCTCGTTTCTTCGCCCCTGCTCCTCGCCGCGCCGCACTGCGATCTCAACTCCTTGCGACGCCGAAGAGGCGGGCAGCGTTCCCGCCCAGGATGGCGTCCTGGAAAGAAGTATTTTCCAATCCGGCGCGGGCGTCGGCGAGGGTGCGCCGGTAGGGCAGGAGCGGGTAGTCGGTGGCAAAGAGTATCTTCCCGCTGCCCGCGGCCTCCGCCGCCAGCCGGTAGATGGAGGGCCGATAGAGAAAGGGGGAGGCGGCGGTATCGTAGAGCACGTTCCGGCATTCCTCGGCCACCTCGGGCATGAGCTCGTAGAATAGAAGGCCGCCGCCCCAGTGGGGAAGGATGAAAACCGCCTCGGGGTAGGCCCTGACCAGGCGGTAGACGGTCTCCGGGGTCACCGGTCCCTTGCCGGGGTAGACGTGGCCTACCGGTTCGTTGACGTGCACCATGACCGGCACCCCGTATTCCACGGCCAGTTCCAGCAGGGGGGACATGAGCCCTTCGTCCAGGAGGTCGAACCCCTGGGGCTGGGCGTGCAGCTCGCCGATGCCCCTGGCCCCCGCCTCCAGGCAGCGCCGGGCCTCCTCCACGCCCTGCCTTCCCCACTTGGGGTTGGTCACGGCGAAGGGGATGAAGCGTCCGGGGAAGGAGGAGGAGACCTCCAGGATGTAATCGTTGTTCTCGGCGCAGGCCCGCAGGGTCGTCCAGGGGAAAGGACAGAGCACGGCCGCGTCTACCCCTTCCTCGTCCATCTCGGAAAGCATCTCCTCCGGGGAGACCATGCGCTGGCTCCCGGAGGCGAACAGGAGGTGGAAGGTCAGCTCCTCCTCGCTCACCGAGGCCGGCCTCTCCCTGGCACGGGGAGGGAAGAGATGCGTGTGGGCGTCTATGATCAAGGTCGCCCTCCTTGCCTGTTGCATCCCGGTTTCCTCTCCTGCCTGCCGGGACCGGGAGGGCCCCGGACCTTGAGTCATCATAGGGGGTACGGAAGGGAGGTAGCAACCCGCATGTCGTTTCCCGGCATATAACCGGCTTATAACATATAACCGGCTTATAATAAGGATGTCCCGGTCCGGGACGGAAGATGATGGCGCGCCGGATCACCGTCAGGCGGTCGGGGAACGGAACGGGGGAGCGGGAAACTGGTGGGCAGGATACTTCTTTACCTCCTGGCGGCCGTGGTTCTGGCCCTGGCCGTCTTCTCCCTCTACCTTCTGGCGCGCATCGTGAAGATATACCGCCGGGCCAGGACCCTGGAGACCATGCGTAATTACGAGACCATCCTCTACGCCGCTCTTCCCCGCATCTCCCCCGAGGAGGCCCTGCGGGACCTGCTGCGGGATCCCCATCCCGCGGCCCTGGAGGAGGTGCTCCTGAGGATGGGTGAGCAGGCCGATGGACCCCTTAGAAAAAAGGTGGAGCGGATTTACGGACTGGCCGGGTTCACGGCCCGGAGGATGAAGGAGCTCGGCTCCCGCTCCGCGGCCAGGAGGGCTGAAGCCGCCCGGAGGCTGGGAAGGGTAGGTGCCTCCGAGGCCGTGCACCGGCTTCGGGACCTCCTGCGGGACAAGGACCTTGAGGTCAGGGAAGCCGCCCGACAGGCCCTGGAGAGGATGGAGTAGGGGCCGGTGGCCTGGGGAGGTGGGTCGCGATGCGGTACCGGTACGGGGCATGGTACCGGTAAGGGGCATGAGGGAAATGTGGATAAGGCATGAAGAATAAGGCATGGAGGCGGCGGCTTGAAAGGGGAACGGAAACGGGAAGTCGCGGGCAGGAGGTAGGCGGGAGGTCTGAAGCGTCCGCGGTTATGACCCCACGGCTGGCGTCGCGGGCCGTGGTGAATTGGAGGAGGCCCGGTTGAAAGGGAGCTGGAAAGGGAGCGAGAGTAGACCGCGGAACTCCAAGCTCGCCGGGGAACCGGTGCGGTCCGTGATGCCTTTCTGCCTCAAGTTTCCGGCAGTGGTCACGCCATCGCGGACACGGGACGCGGGCAAAAAAACGGTGTTCTAACCTGGCCAAGCCGGAGGGTGGCACGGGTGAAGAGGGCATCCGTAGGATTCCTCCGGCAAGGGCGCGAATCGGCCGGGTGGCGGCCCTGCTGCGCCGTA
This sequence comes from Actinomycetota bacterium, assembly GCA_030019255.1. Classification (NCBI taxonomy): domain Bacteria; kingdom Bacillati; phylum Actinomycetota; species Actinomycetota bacterium. The sequence goes on along the minus strand of JASEFK010000003.1, from coordinate 152,409 downwards.
CCGCTTGCCCGCTGTTTTCACTGCTTTGCCTCCTGTGGCTGCTCCTGAGGAGCGATAGTAAGCCCTCCCGCCTGCGTTATCCCTGCCAGCAGGCGGCCATGTTCCACTCCGGGTGGATCGTGTCCCTGGGTAGTGCCTTGCTGGCCCGCACCCTCGGAGCGCGCTTTACGGGGAGGAGATGGATAATATTTCCAATCGCCACTCTTTTCCTGCTCCTGCCCTTCGCAAACTGGGGAAGGGTTACCGGCGTCGGGGTGCCGGAGGGAGTGCCGGACCTGGAGGTGGCCCGTTCTCGCGCCGCGGTGCTGGTCCCCGAGGCCTGGCAGGCCGCCGACGCCGGTGACGCTCACCACATCTTCGTGGTGGACCACGTGCCCGTGCCCTCGACGGCCGATCCCCACCATCTCGGGGTGAGGGGACTCATCCGCCTTATGGGGGAAGGAGGGCTCAACTTCTACCGCAGCGATAAGTATTACCCCGGGGCGGGACCTGACGGGATCATCGGCCGGAACGACGTGGTGCTCATCAAGGTCAACGCCGCCTGGGACCAAAGAGGCATGACCAACACCGACCTGGTGAAGGGGCTGATAACCGCGGTGCTCGAGCACCCCGACGGTTTCACCGGGGAGGTGGTCCTGGTGGAGAACTGCAAGGGAGGTCCGGACTACGCGCAGCGCTACAACAACGCCGAGAACATCTACCAGTCCTTCCAGGCGGTGGTGGATTCCTTCGGCGACCCCTCCCGGGTGTCCGCCTTGAGCTGGTGGTCCTTCACCGACAACGCGGTCTACGAGTTCGACTCCGGGGACTACCGGGAGGGCTACGTAATCCTGGGCGAAAACGTCTCTTACCCCAAGTTCATCACCGGAAGGGGGACCTGCATGTCCCTGCGCCGGGGCATATGGACGGGGAGCGGGTACGACAAGGGCCGGGTCAAGCTCATCAACGTGCCGGTGCTCAAGTCCCACCACCTGGCCGGGGTGACCGCCGCCCTCAAGAATTTCATGGGGGTCCTCGGCATTCACATGACCAGCAACGTCCATTATGATCTCCTCTACCGGGGTTTCATGGGCCGGATAATGAACCAGGTCATCTACCCGGACCTGAACATCATCGACGCCATCTGGGTCAGCCCGGCACACCCAGACGGTCCGGCCGACCCCTACTCCAAGGCGGTGCGCGCCGACATCCTGCTGGCGGGAACCGACCCGGTGGCCCTGGACTGGTACGCGGCTAAGTACGTGCTCTATCCCGTAAGCGGCTACGGGAGGCACGACCCCGATACGCCCTACACGGAGAACACCAACCCCTACCACGACGGAACTCGCAACACCGGCTACCCTTACAACGCCTTCCGCATCATGCTCCAGTCAACGACTTCCGTGCTGGCCGCCGGAGGGCACGACGTGACTATGGACCCGGCCCGCATGACCGTGCACCGCTGGGACCTCGGCGGGGGGCTGGAGTGGTCCGGGGGCCACTGCGTCCTGGGCACCCCCTCCCCGGCCACGGACTGGTACTTCGCCGAGGGAACCACCCGGGAGGGGTTCGAGATTTGGCTCTGCCTCCAGAACCCCGGGGAGGAGGAGTCCCCCTGCACCCTCGCCTTCCACACCGGGGAGGGGGAGGTCATCCCCCTGGAGGTGGAGCTCCCGCCCCACTCCCGCACCACCCTGAACGTCAACCACCTCCTGGGGCCGGGAAGGGACCATTCCTTGCGCGTCCACTCCTCCCTGCCCATCGTGGCCGAGCGCCCCATGTACTTCCGGTATCCCAGGTAACGGCCGACTCTTCCCATTTCCTGCCATGGAGGATGAGCCGGTCATGGAGTTCGAACCGATTTTCATCTCCTGTCCACCTCCCGCCTTGCTGGGGAGAACGGCCCCGAGAAATCCTCGCATCCCGCGGGAAGTCCCATGATGCCGATACCCCTGCCGCTTCCCGGCGGTTTTGTTAACCGAATCTTTACATCTCCCCAAGAGATCCTTAAAACCTGGGGCTGATTACTTACTCGGGGGGTGAAAAATACGGCGGGATGAATGGAGGCGGGAGATGACGGGGATGGCGGGGACCGTAAAAAGGCTGGGGAGCAGGCTTGATGCCTGGGATGCGCTTTCCTCTCTCCTGGTCCTCCTCTTCCTGGTCCTGGTCCTGGCCAACCACTCCCTGTACCCGGTGTTCCTGGACGCTCCCTACCACATGGCCGTGACCCGGGGATTCCGGGAGGCGGGCGGGGTGACCACCTGGGATTTCTGGGACTACGCCCCGGAGGGAAGGCCCCATCTCTATCCACCCCTTCTGCACGTGGCGATGTCCTTCCTCGAGGACCTGGGTCTTTCCCTGGAGGCCACGGTGACCCTGGTTTGCATGGCCATGTTCCCCCTCATCATGCTCTCCCTCTGGTGGGCCATGCGCGGGCTCTTCGGGTCCCGCATGGCCTTTTTCTCCCTGCTCCTCCTGGTCGTTCCCGGCGTGTTCCTCTGGCAGACGGGGGTGACCATCGCCGCTTCCCTGGTCCTGGTCATCTCTCCCCTGGTCCTGTTGGCCATGGAGAGGGAACGGACGGTGACGGCCGTGGTCCTCCTGGCCATGAGCCTTTATTCCCACCTGGTCCTGGGCCACCTCCTGGCCCTGGCCCTGCTCATCTACCTCCTCCACCGCCGGAAGGCCTGGAGGAGGATACTCGCCGTGCTGGGCGTGGCCTACCTCCTCTACCTCCCCTGGGCGCTGGTGATCCTGGGCAACCTCCACGCCCTCAGCTTTTCGGGGCCGGGAGGGGGAGGCGGCGTCGCCATCCACCTTACCGTCTGGGCGCTGGCGGTGGCCGGGATGGTGTACTGCTATCGGAGAAAGGGGAGCTGGTACCTACTGCCCTCCTACTTTCTCTCCATGGTGCCCATAGCTTTCTTTTACCCTCACCGCTTCTGGCAGGGACACGTCTTCCTGCCCCTGGCCATGCTTGGGGCAGTGGCCCTGGACGCACTCCACGAGGCTGGGCGCGGATGGTTGGAGAGGGGGGTGAACTCGCCGGCCTGGTCGTCGGCACTGTGGACCGCGGTTTCCTGTTCCCTGCTCCTTCCCCTGCTGCTGGTGGATCCCGTGCTCTCCTGGGGTTCCCGCACCGCCTCCGCACCACGGCCGCCGGTTCCGGGGAGCGGCACCACGTTTCCCGCGGCACCGGCGGTTCCGGGAGGAAGGGGCGCGCCCGCCGCCGGGAGCCTTTCACCGCGTACGCAAGCCTTCTCGGCCGGCGGCGCTTCCTCTTCGCTGCAACTTGAGCTCCAGCCCACCTCTTTAACGGCCCTTGCGGGGCTCGATGAGCTTCGCATGCCGGCGGGGGGTACCAGGACCTTCGGGCCGGAGAACATGGAACTGGTGTGGCTGGTAGAGGAGTGGAGCGAACCCGGCGACCTGGTTTTCGTAACCAACGGCATCCTGGGCGATTTCATCTACGCCATGACCGGCAGGTACGCGACCCGGGGCATGTTTCACGAGGTGCGTCCGGAGGTAGGGGAGGCCGCGCCGGACCAGGCCGACCTGGCGGTCATCTCGGCGCCTGTCCTGACCGGGATGCTGTTCGGGTGGACCTCGGCCGGAACGCCGTTCTCACGCCGGGGATGGTCGGCGGTGGGTGGAGCGGGGCCCCACCTGGTTTTAAAGAGGAATGCGAAGCGTGTGGAGGACAAGGAGGTGAAGGACATGGGGACGGTCATACCCATGTGGATGGCCTATATGCTGGCGGCCCTGGCCGCGGTGGTGATCCTGGTGGATGTCCTGGTAGGGAGGCCATTTCGGGGGGAGAAAGGGGGTGGCGGGGACCACCATGACCTCCCTGCCGAACCGCGGGAAAGCGGCGGGCGGGGAGAAGTCCGGGCCCTGGTCATGGTCCCGGCCCGTGACGAGGAAGGGAACGTGGGTAAGGTGGTCAGCGAGGTCCGGGAGACATGTCCCGGCCTGGACGTTTTGGTGCTGGACGACGGGTCCACCGACCGGACGGCGGTGGAGGCCCGGAGGGCGGGGGCCATGGTCCTGAGGTCGGAGAGGAAGCTCGGCCTTGGGGAGATGATGCGCCTGGGCATGGCCTACGCCCTTCAGAGGGGTTACCGGGCCGCGGTCAGGGTGGACGGGGACGGGCAGCACGCGGCCGAATACATTCCCTCCCTCCTATGGCCGGTCCTCAAGGGAAATGCCGATGTAGTGGTGGGTTCGCGCTTTATGGAGAGGGGCGGTTACGAGGGCAGGATAACCCTTCCCCGCCGGGTGGGAATGGCCTATTTCCGTTTCCTCCTCCGGCTGTGGGTGCGGCGCGATTTCTCCGATCCCACCTCGGGTTTCCGGTCCTATTCCCGCCGTGCCATGTCCCTCCTGGTGGAGAGGAAACCGGCCCGCTACCCGGAGGTCTCCGAGCTGTGCCTCTCATCCCTCCGGGGCCTGGATATCGCGGAGGCTCCGGTGAGGATGAGGCGGCGCCACAACGGGAGGTCGAGCCTGGGCTTGAAGGGCGTCCTCTCCATGTTCTGGGGGGCCACCCTCACCTTTTTCCATTCCGGATGGGGTACGCCGGGATCGGGGCGAAGAGAGCCAACGTTCCTCCCGGTGCGTACCGCCGGTACCGGAAAGTGATGACCGTGGTCCAGGCGGACCGCCGCCCCTGCCCGCCTTCACGCTCTGGAGAGGAGCTCCAGCGGGACCGGAACCGGAGGTGACGGCGAGCGCGAGCCGGGGCATGCCCCCCTCACCTCTGGCAGCGGGGACAGAAGTAGGTGCTGCGCCCTGCCAACCGCTTTCGGCATATCATCTCCCCGCACCGGGGACAGGGCTTCCCGGCGCGCCGGTACACACGGTGGTGGTCCTGGAAGTTCCCCTTCTCGCCCCTGGTGTCCACGTAGTCGCTCACCGAGGAACCCCCGCGCTCTATGGCCTCCCGCAGTACCTCGCGGATGGCCCGGTGCAGCCGCGTGACCTCCCGCGGGGAGAGCTCGTCCAGGTGGCGCAGGGGATGGATGCCGGCGCGGTGCAAAGCCTCGTCGGCGTAGATGTTCCCGATGCCGGCCACCCTTGACTGGTCCAGGAGGGCCGCCTTGATCCGGCACCTGCCCCGCAGGGCACGCCGCAGCTCCCCCAGCGTGAACCTCTCGTCCAGGGGTTCGGGACCCAGGCGGTGGAGGCCGGGGAGGGGACGGAAGTCTCCTTCCCTGAGGAGGGCGGTCTCCCCGAAGGTCCGGGGGTCCACGAAAAGGAGCTCCCTTCCGTCCTCCAGGCGGAAGACCAGGTGGGTGTGGCGAGGCCGCTCCACGCCCGGGGAGGCGAAGCGCAGGGATCCGGTCATTCCCAGGTGGATGACCAGGATACGATCATCGTCCAGGTGGATGAGGAGGTATTTTCCCCGGCGTCCTACCCCCCGGACCGTCCTTCCCCGCAGCCCCCGGCGGTAAGAGGTTGGATTGGGATATTTTACCAAACGAGGCAGGAGGACCTCCACCGCTGCGATGCACGCCCCCCCGAGTTCCTCGTCCAGCTGACGGCGGACTATCTCCACCTCCGGGAGTTCGGGCATGCTCACCTCCCGCGGGGAGGACGCTCCGGAAGGTCCACGGTGAAGACGCTCCCCCTGCCCGGCTCGCTCCAGGCGGTGATCTCCCCTCCCAGGAGGGTCACCAGCTCCCGGCAGAGGGCCAGCCCCAGGCCGGAGCCCCCATGATCCTGGGAGCGCGAACGATCCACCCGGAAGAAGCGGTCGAAAACCCTCTCCAGATCCTCGGGCGGGATGCCATTCCCCGTGTCCCGAACCTGGATGCGCAGGTCGCCGGCGGGCATGAGGTCGGCGGAGAGGGTGACCTTTCCCCCCGGCGGTGTGAACTTCACCGCGTTGTCCACCAGGTTGGTCAGGACCTGTTCCAGGGCATCGGCGTCCGTCTCCAGCTCCGGGAGCCCCTCGGCGAGCTCCAGGGAGAACTCCAGCCCCTTTTCCTCCGCCCGGGGGCGCAGTTTCTCCGCCAGCCCCTCGAGGAAGGCGCGCGGGGAGAGGGGGGAGGGATGGAGGGCCCAGGCCCCCGTGTCGATGCGGGAGAGGGCCAGCAGCTGGGAGAGGACTCTCTTCAGCCGGCTGGACTCCCGGACGATGATCTCCAGGTAGCGCCTGCGGTCCTCCTCGCTCTCCACCACCCCGTCCAGGAGGGCCTGGGAGAACCCCTCGATGGAGGTCAGGGGGGTGCGTATCTCGTGGGAGACGTTGGCCACGAATTCCTTCTGCAGGCGCGCGCTCAGGGCTACCCTCTCCGCCATGTAGTTGAAGTACTCCGCGAGCCTGGCGATCTCATCCCCGCCGGAGACATCCACCCTGCGCTCCAGGTTGCCGTGGGCCAGGTCCCAGGCGGCCAGACTGAGGCGGTGCAGCGGACGGGACACGTAATTGCTGAGGTATAGGGCCAGGAGAACGCTGACCGCCAGGGCCACGCCGCCGGCCAGGGCCAGGTAGCGGGTGAGGGTGGAGGCGGGGGAGGTAACCAGCTCTCCGGTGCTCTTGATGACCACCAAGTTGAAGTATTCCTCCCTGCCCTCCAGGCCCGGCTGGGCCAGCGGCAGGGAAACCACCATCACCTTACCGAGTTGGGGGAGTTCCGTTTCCTGCGCCCTGACCTCGTCCTCGGCCAGCAGGTTGGTGTCCAGGCGGCGAGGGACGCGCGGGGCGAGGAGGCGTGGCGCGACGACGGATCCTTCTCGGTCGACCACCAGGCTCAAGGCGTTTATGAGCTTGCCCTCCAGACGCAGCAGCTGGGCCAGGCGTTCCAGGTTGAGCAGCGGCGCTTCCGGGTAGCGACGAGATAGAGAGAGTGCCAACTGCAGGTCGTTGGCCATCTCCCTGGCCTGCTCCACCAGCTCCGAGCGGGCCCGTTCAAGGAGGCGCCGGTTCTCCCTCCAGATGAAGTAAGCGAAGAGGGAGCCGAATATCAGGAGGCTGAGGGCGGTGAGGAGGAGGAAGTGGAAGAGGAAGCGGGCGCGCAGGGAGCGGAAAAGGGGTTTGCTTCTGCGGTGGAACCCCATCACTTACCTTCCCGAAACTTGTACCCGACTCCCCATACCGTCTCCAGGTAGCGGGGCTCCTGCGGGTTGTCTCCCAGCTTGTCCCTTATGTGACGGATGTGGACGTCCACGGTCCGCGTGTCCCCGTAGTAGTCGTATCCCCAGACCCTTTCCAGGAGCTTCTCCCTGCTCAGCACGATGCCGCGGTTGAGGGCCAGGGTGTAGAGGAGATCGAATTCCCGGGGGGTCAGCTCCACCTCCCTTTCCCGCTGGAAGACCCTGCGGCGGGAGGCGTCGATAACCAGGTCGTCGGCGTGGAGTACGTCCCGGGGTTCCCCCGAGTACGTCGTGCGGCGCAGGACCGCTTTCACCCTGGCCACCAGCTCCCGGGGGCTGAAGGGCTTGGTCAGGTAGTCGTCTGCCCCCAGCTCCAGTCCCACCACCTTGTCCACCTCGTCCTCCCGGGCGGTGAGCATGATGATGGGCAGGGTGGAGCGTGAGCGGATGCGACGGCACACCTCCCACCCGTTCGGTTCGGGGATCATGATGTCCAGGACCATGAGGGCCGGGTGCAGCTCCTCGAAGAGGCGGAGCGCCTCCTCCCCGCTGCGCGCCTCGGTCACCCGGAAGCCCTCCTTTTCCAGGTAGAGGCGGGCCAGCTCCACGATGTTGGGCTCGTCGTCCACCACCAGGACCAGTTCTCCGGCCACCCTCATTCCTCCAGGACATACGCGCTCCTGCCGTAGGAGCGGGCCTTCATGAGCGCCTGGGCCGACCACTCGGCCAGGGCGGTGTAAGTGGTCACGAACCGGCGGGAATTGCAGACCCCGCCCAGCACCAGGTTGGCCAGGGGGGCTTTCACCGTGTTCCCCCGGTAGTCGTAGTACACGAGCTCGCCCCTCTTGCGGTGTTGCTCCAGGTAGAACTGGTCCTTCTCCGCCTCGAAGCGCTCCACCAGTCGGGCGCACAGGGGCTCCGCCTTTTCCGGGGGGCAGAGGAGGACGAAATCGTAGTAGGCGGGGTGCCCCAGGAATCCCTCCTCCTCGGGCAGAGCCTTCATCTCCTCCTCGAACATCCTGGAGAGGCGCAGAAGCAGGCGGTCACTGCGGCTCACCCCGTAGGCCTCACGGTATTCCTGCAGGTGGTCCACCTCGGCGAACACGGCGGCGAATATCCTGCCCTGCTGCAGCCGGCGGTTCACCTCGCCCTCCACCGTGGAGGCTCCAGGGAGCCCGGTGACTGGGTGTCCGGCCAGGTTTTCCCGGCTGTGGCGGATGTGAGCTCTGATGCGCGCCAGGAGCTCCTGGTTTACGAAAGGTTTGGTAATATAATCCACCCCGCCCGCCTCCAGGCCCTGTATCTTGTCCTCCACCGATTCCCGGGCGGTGAGGAAGATGATGGGGATCATGCGCGTGCGGGTGCGGGAGCGCAGCTGGCGGCAGACCTGGATGCCGTCCAGGACCGGCATCATCACGTCCAGAATTATGAGGTCCGGGCGAAGGGCTTCCGCGAGCTCCACGGCCCTGGTCCCGTCGGTGGTCACGTGGACCTCGAAGTCCTCGTCCTCGAGGTAGAACTTGACGGCGTGGAGTATCTCGGGCTCGTCGTCGATGATGAGAATCCTTCCTTGCATCGGCAACCCTTTCTATCCGCCGCCCTTATTATTATCGCAAAGCCGCCGCCGGCCGGAAAGGGAACTGATTGCTCATCGCAAAACCGCCGCCGACCGGAAAGGAATTGCGCACCCGCCGCGGAAAGCGGTCTTTCGGTGGCCCTGGGTTTATAATGGGAATGCAGCCCTCCGGGCGGGTGTTCGAGGGGCCGCGGCGGGCGGGGTTTCGGAAGCGCCCCGGTTCATTATATAAAGATTGGATGGACATGATTCGGGGGGGAGGCCCATGAACACCTCTGCGCGTCGAAGCCGCCTCTTTTGGGGGATGCTCATCACGCTGGCCACATTGCTCCTTCTCATGCCGCCCGCCGCGGCGGCGCCTGATGAAGGCGCAGGAGCGCGTGCGGATGCGGAAGATGTGGTCGCCCAGCAGGTTCCGGTCATCGAAAACATCTTGCCCTCCGCAGCCTGGCCGGGGACCCCGGTGACCATCCAGGGTACGAACTTCGGGCCCATGCAAGTACCGACGGTGAGCACGGTGACCTTCAACGGCGTGGACGCCGGGACGGCCGTCCTGTGGACGGACACCTACATCGTGGTGATGGTCCCCGAGGGCGCCACCAGCGGCCCGGTGGTGGTGACCACCCTCATGGGCTCCAGCAACCCCTATCCCTTCACCGTTTATGAGCAGCCCCAGGCCGTGCCCGCCTACTTCGCCGAGGGGTGTACCCGGTCGGGGTTCGAGGAATGGCTTACCTTCTTCAACCCCCATGACAGTCAGTACACGGTCACCGTGACCTACATGGTGGCCCAGGGAGCCAACCGCATCCGTTATTACAACCTCCCCGCCCATTCCCGCACCAACGTCTACGTGAACTCCGAGATCGGCTCCGACCGGGACGTGGCCCTGCAGGTCACCGCCACGGAGAGGATCTACGCCGAGCGCTCCGTCTATTTCCGGTACGGCACGGACTGGCTGGGTGGCCATTGCTCCGCCCCGGCGCTGGAGGCCTCGCAGAACTGGTACTTCGCCGAGGGGTGCACCCACGCCGGATTCGAGGAGTGGCTGTGCCTGGCCAACCCGGGTTCCCAGGAGGCCGCGGTGGAAGTGGATTACCTCTTCGGCGACGGCGACTCGGAGACCCGAAGCTATACCGTCCCGGCCTGGAAACGGTACACGGTCAACGTCAACCAGGAGGTGGGACCGGGGCGTGACGTGGCCCTGGCCGTGCATTCCGACCGCCCCATCGTCGCCGAACGCCCCATGTACTTCAATTACGGCGGCATGTGGGACGGGGGCCATATCACCGTGGGCGTCCCCTCCCTCTCCCCGGACTGGTACTTCGCCGAGGGGTGCACCCACGCTGGATTCGAGGAGTGGCTGTGCCTGGCCAACCCGGGTACCGAGGATGCCGCCGTCCAGGTGCGCTACCACCTCGAAGGAGGGGAGGAGAAAGGGAGCCAGGTCACCGTGCCCGCGGGGAGGCGCCGCACCATCTTCGTCAACCAGGAGGTGGGACCGGGGCGTGACGTGGCCCTGGCCGTGCATTCCGACCGCCCCATCGTCGCCGAACGCCCCATGTACTTCAATTACGGCGGCATGTGGGACGGCGGCCACATTACCGTGGGCGCCGCCGCTCCCTCCCAGGACTGGTACTTCGCCGAGGGGTGCACCCGCGCCGGATTCGAGGAGTGGCTTCTCCTCTTCAATCCCGGCGAGGAGACGGCGCGGGTGAGCATCACCTATGCCTTTCCCGACGGGGAAACGAAGGGAGAGGAATTGGAGGTGCCGCCGCGGCGGCGCGCCACCCTCTTCGTGAACCGGGAGGTGGGAGAGGGCAGGGACGTCTCCCTCCGGGTGGAATCGGACCGGGGCCTGGTGGCGGAGCGTTCCATGTACTTCCTATATCACCAGGCCTGGGAGGGAGGGCACAACAGTCTGGGAACGGCACCCTGAGCCCTGTGCCCTCACCTTCACCCTTCCCGAAACGGCATGAAGCGCCCGCCTGCGCCCGTGTTATAATCTCCCCATGCGGTGAACGAAAGGTTGTCATGATGAGCTGCTCGGCAGGTGACCTGAAGGTGAGCGAGGATTGCATCCGGCGCGCGGCGCAGATGATCTTAGATTCCATCCAGGTGGTGGCCCTCACCGGGGCCGGCATATCGGTGGAATCCGGCATCCCGGATTTCCGCAGCCCGGGAGGCCTGTGGACCAAGTACGACCCCCTGCTGTACGGCACCTACGAGTCCTTCATCCATCACCCGGAACGTTTCTGGGAGATGGCCAGGGAGCTCAATCCCACCCTGGAGAAGGCGGAACCCAACCCGGCTCACTACGCCCTGGCCGAACTGGAAAGGCTTGGGAAGTGCCGCGCGGTGATTACCCAGAACATAGACCACCTGCACCAGAGGGCGGGCAGCACCGACGTCCTGGAGTTGCACGGTACCCACCGCACCGGGCACTGCATGAGCTGCGGCCGCGTCTTCAGCCTGGAGGAGATGAAAGAGTTAAGCGCCGACGGGGACCGGGTGGCCTGCTGCCCCGACGACCAGGCCCTCATCAAGCCGGACGTGATCTTCTTTGGGGAACCGCTCAATTCGAGGGTGCTGGCCAGGGCGGCGGAGCTGGCTTCCACCTCGGACCTCATGCTGGTCATCGGCTGCAGCCTGGAGGTCTATCCCGCCGCCGCCCTTCCCGAGTACACCAAGCGGCGGGGAGGGAGGCTCATCTTCTTCAACACCGTGACCACCTATCACGATCACCTGGCCGACCTGGTATGCCTGGGGAAAGCGGGGGAGAACCTTCCCGCGGTGGTGGAGGCCTACAAGAAGCTGGCGGGCATCTCGTGAACCCGCGCTTCCTCGCTGCCGTTACACCTGCCGGCAAGGGGAGCGAGATAATTATTTTACAGGCGCGGCGGGAATATTATTAAGGATGATCGTGCTCGAAAGGTACGAAAGGGCAGGGAGTCGGATGGTGAATGGAAATCAAGGAAAGTTGCGGGATACGGCTCCTGAGGAGGCGTCGGTTCACGACTTTCCCGCAGATGACTTGAAGGAGAGACGACTTGGAGAATGACCGTTTTCCCTGGGAATCCCTTTTTCGACGCTCCAGCAGGGAGGAAGTCCCCTTCCTGCGCCGTAAAGAACGCCGGGAAGAGGGAGGCGGATTCCGGGAGAGGTGGGAGAGGATAAGCCCGCGCACCAAGTGGATCGTGGGCATCATCATCCTGGTCCTGGTGGTGCTCATACTGAGCGCCTCCTGGCTCTCCACCTTCTACACCGACTACCTGTGGTACAAGGAGGTGGGCTACACATCCGTATTCTGGAAGAGGATCGTGACCCAGGTATGGCTCTTCTTCGCCTTCGCCGCCCTCTTTTTCGCCCTCTTCTACGGGAACGTCTACCTGGCACGGCGCCTCACCCCCCGCTACGAGAGACCGCTTTCGGAGCTCTCCCCCGTGGAGGAGTCCGTGCTGCGCTTTCGGGAGGGCGCCGGTCGGTGGCTGGACCGGGGCCTGCTCATCGGCTCCGCCTTGATCTCCCTTTTTGTCGGGTGGGGATCGGCCGCCCAGTGGGAGAATGTTTTGAAATTCTTCACCCATTCCTCCTTCGGCAGGGTGGACCCCGTATTCGGTAAGGACCTGGGCTTCTACCTCTTCGAGTTCCCCCTCCTCCGCTATTTCAGCGGCTGGCTCTTCACCGTGCTCATCTTCGCCGCCCTCGCCGCGGCGGCGGTCCACTTTCTCTACGGGGCCATCAACTTCGGGGCCAAGGGACAACGCTTCGCGCCCCACGTGAAGGCCCATCTTTCGGTTCTGGCCGGGGTCCTGCTCCTGGTCCAGGCTTGGCGTTTCCGCCTGGACATGTTCGCTCTGCTCCATACCCACCACGGCCCGGTGGCCGGTGCCACCTATACCGACGTTCACGCCCGCATACCGGCCTACTGGATACTTATCGCCACCTGCCTGGTGTGCGCCGTCCTTTTCCTGTTCAACATCCGCTACCGGGGCTGGCGACTTCCCCTGGCGGGGGTGGTGGGCATCGTGGTCATATCCCTCCTGGCCGGGTCCCTCTATCCTTTTATCGTCCAGACCTACGTGGTCAAGCCCAAGGAACTGGCCCGGGAGAGCGAGTACATAGGCTACAACATCGAGTTCACCCAGGACGCCTACCGCATCCAGGACGAGGGCGAAGGGGCCACGGTGGAGAGGCGCCTGTTCCCCGCGGAGACCGATCTAACCTACCAGGATATAGAGAACAACGCGGCCACGGTGAACAACATCCGCCTATGGGATCCCCGCCTGGTCCAGCAAGTATATAACCAGCGGCAGGAGCTGAGGCAGGAATACGAGTTCGCCGACGTGGACGTGGAACGCTACACGATCTTCGACGGCGTCTATACACAGATGCTGGTATCCGGGCGGGAGCTGGTCGTCGACCAGCTCCGCGAGGACGCCCGCTCCTGGCAGAACGTGCACCTCTCTTACACCCACGGCTACGGGCTGGTCATGAGCCCCACCAACCAGCTTACCGAGGAGGGGGATCCCGTTCTCCTGATACGGGACATACCACCGGTCTCGGAGGAGGGTCTGGGGCTTCAGATCACCCGGCCGGAGATCTATTACGGGGAACGCGCCCACGATTACGTGGTAGTGCGCACGGGAGCGCCGGAGATCGACTATCCCCTGGGTAACACCAACAAGCTCGTGGAACCCTACTACGAGGGGGAGGGGGGGATACCAGTCTCCAACTTCCTGAGGAGATTGGCCTTCTCCATCCGCAACCGGGACATATCCTTCCTCTTCAGCGGCTACATCCACCGCGACTCGCGCCTCATGTTCCGGCGCGACATCAGGGAACGGGCCTTGGAAGTGGCTCCCTTCCTCCGCCTGGACGGGGATCCCTACCTGGTGCTCACCGACGAGGGACGGCTGGCCTGGATCCTGGACGCCTACACCACCACCGATCTCTACCCCTATTCCGAGTCCTACAACGGCGAGTTCAATTACATCCGCAACTCGGTGAAGGTAGTCATCGACGCCTATAACGGAAGGCTAACCTACTACCTGGCGGATCCCGAAGATCCTATAGCCCTCACCTACGGGAAGATATTCCCCGGCCTTTTCACCTCCATGGAGGAGATGCCGGAGGACATCAAGCGCCATGTCCGTTACCCGGAGGACCTCTTCTCCATCCAGATGGAGATGTACCGAACCTATCACATAGACGAGGTCAGCGCCTTCTACCAGAAGGAGGACGTCTGGGACGTCTCCACCGAGACCTACGGGGCGGGCGCCGAGCCCCAGCCGGTCACCCCTTACTACGTGATCATGAAGATCCCCGGCGAGGAGAGGGAAGAGATGGTGCTCATGCTCCCCTTCAACCCTCGGGGAAAGGACAACATGGTGGACTGGGTGGCGGCGCGCTGCGATTTTCCGAATTACGGGAAGCTACTCAACTTCTCCTTTCCAGCGGGCAAGCTGGTGAAGGGAACCCAGCAGTTCGAGTCCCTGGTGGACCAGAAGACGGAAATCTCGGAGCAGATAACCCTCTGGAATCAGGCGGGTTCCCGGGTCATCCGGGGAAACACCCTGGTCATCCCCATCGAGGATTCCCTCATCTACGTGGAACCCCTTTACCTCCTGGCCACCAACCCGGCCATCCCCCAGCTGAAGAGGGTCATCGTGGGCTACGGAGACCGGGTGGAGATGCGGCCTACCTTAAAGGAGGCCCTGCAGGCCCTCCTGGGGGCAACACCCGCTCCCGAACCCCAGCCTCAACCCCAACCCCAACCCCAGCCCCAACCCCAGCCCCAACCCCAGCCCGAGGGGGACCTAGCGGCCCTGGTGGCGGAGGCCAACCGCCTCTACGACGAGGCCCAGGCGGCTCTGCGCTCCGGCGACTGGGCGACATACGGGGAGAAGATGAAGCAGTTGAGCCGGGTGCTGGACCGGATGTCCGAGCTCACCGGGACCACGACTCCTTGAGAATGGGGCGTGCCGCACCTCGGCCGTGCCTTTCTGGGCCCTTGACCGCGAATCCCTGGCGGCGGGGAGGGGACTTTCTTCAAACGAGATATCTAATTATGGGAGGCCTATCAAGGGGGGCCGATCTCCTTTTGTCAGCGAGTAAGGGAAACCCCGCCTCCTGGTGCCGGGTTGGTGAGATACATAAACTCCATGGGTTGAAAAGGATGGACCTCAAGGGAGGCCGATCTCCTGCCCCCAGTGATTAGAGGAGGCCGATCTACTACCGGAGGTAGGCCCGGGCTCCTGCCGTCATGGCTCGGCGGGTTATACTGGAATGGCGATGATACGGAAGGTCCTCCCGCTTGTGGGTTCTACTCGGTGGAGCCCGCCGGGCGGAGCGTCGGAGGTGGTTGGCGAGCATGGGTCTTTCCCGGTGCCGTCGTTGCGGTCTGCCCCGCAACCTTTCCCACCGCTATACCTGGCGGGCTAACGGGTCCATCACCTCGCGTGCCGATCCCACCACGCGTATGGTCTTCTTCGAAGCCTCCTATTACCCCTTCCTGTGGGCGGAGCTAGAGGGCAGGCTGGGGGTGAACATCACCGAACTCTACGTCCGAGGGCAGAAGGCCTCGGTCCATGAGTACCTGGAGCGCAACGTGCTCTACGGGTGGCGCCGCCTCCTGGTCCGCTCCCTTCCCTTCGCGACCGTCATCCAGCGGGTGGTGGACGAGATGTCCCTTTTCGGCTTCGGACGATTGAGGCTCGAGGCTTTCCGGCGGCACGGGATGGTCGTGGTCAGGGTGGCCAACCCCTTCGACATCATATCCATAGCCTGGGGGGCCAAGGGGTTCTACGAGCTGGTGGAGGGCAGGCCCGCCGAGATGGCTTGGTTTAAGGAAGGAGAGGATTACCTGCTCACCGCCATGCCCGCGGCGGGAGCCCGGGAGGCCGGGGAGCCGGACGGGGCGGCGCTTATCCGCCTCCGGTCGGCCAAGGAGGAGCTGGCTGACGTGAGTGAGGATGTCCGGCCGGCGGAAGTGGGGTTCGAGTCCTGTCCCTCTTGCGGGCTGCCTTCCCCCCTCACCGTCCTCGAGTGGCGGGAGGAGGAGGGGGCCATATATCACCGCCTCAATGGGGCGCGCTACATCTTCAGCACCGGGTATGTCCTCCTGAGCATAATAAGGGAACTGGAGGAGATGACCGGACGCAGCCTGGACCGGGAACTGGTGGAGATAACCAGGAATTACCACCTGAAAAACCCACCGGCCTTCTCCGCCCGCAGCGAGGGCGAGGTTTACCGGGAGATGGCGGAACGCCTGATGGCGTTCGGTTACGGGGTGCCCCTCCAGCTGACCTACGGGGCTGGGTACCTGGAGATGGCCCTGGGAAACCCCTTCCACCCGCCCCGGCTGGTGGGCTACGTGACCTCCGTATTCGAAACCTTGGAGGAGAGTGAATCGGACGTTTCCTACCATTTTCCGGAAAGTCGCGTGCTGCGGCTGGAGGTCAGGACCGCCTGAGCCCGGCGGTTTTCCAGGACGCCGGGTCTCCCGTGGTGTGGCCGGGTCAGGGGATCGCCGGGATTCCGATGCGGTAGGAGCAAGGCTGCCTTAATTTTCCCAAGGTTCTTCCTCGGGGTAGAGTAAAGACACAAGCCTGGCGCGCCGCCCGGTCATTTCTCCAGTTCCTCCACCGGGGTAAAGGCGGCCAGCGAGGCGCGTATCACCAGGCGCTGCGTGGACCTGCCCTCCGGGGCGCAGGTGGTCAGGGTGAGCACGGGCTCCTCGGTCTGGAGGGTCACGTTCTCGGCGGGGTCCGCGTACCTGGCCTGGTAGACCCGGTAC
This sequence comes from Actinomycetota bacterium, assembly GCA_030019255.1. Taxonomy (NCBI): domain Bacteria; kingdom Bacillati; phylum Actinomycetota; species Actinomycetota bacterium. The sequence continues at coordinate 135,958 of JASEFK010000003.1, read as the reverse complement.
TCGTAGATGCCGCGAGGGTTCCGGATGAAGATGGAGTCCCCGGGCTTGAGCTCGTCCAGGCGGTTGAAGGGGCGGGTATAGGTGGTGCGGTGGCCGCTTATCACACAGTTACCCGGTTGGCCAGGGAAACCGGTGTGAGGGAGGTGGATGGGTCCCTGGGCCAGGAGGCGGTAGAGCTCATCCTCGTCGTCGCTTCCCTCCCTGACTTCCTCATCCACCCCGATGGACGGGATGCTGATGAAGGCCGGGGTCTCGAAGGACAGGGGAGGGCCGAGGAGCTCGTCGTGGTAGAGGGGACGGACCCGGGGCTCTTCCTCGGTCCGTGCCGCGCTTTCCCGCGCGGCGCTGTTGCGCAGGTGGTCGTAGAGCAGGGGCATGCCCACGGCGAAGGAGGCGACCAGGACCGCCGACGCGGTAAGGGTGATCCAGGCGCTCCTTCCGCCCCTCAAGCTTCCTCACCTCCCGGGCCGGTTCCAGGTTTCCCGTACCCCATTTTAGGCTTTAATCTGGAGTTCTTGCCCCGCCGTTTCCCCCTCCGTGAATTCTTTGGAAATATAATGGAAATCCAGGAGGGCCTCAGCGCGCTCGGGATCCCGTTGCACCGGCACTACGCCAGAACCCATGCATCGATCCATGGATGATTTCGCTCGAGACCGGAATCCTCCCTCCCCACTTCCATGGCCGGCCTGGCACCTGAAAACTTTACATTCTCGATTTCAAGGGTAATATATTATCTTGGTATCTTGGTGGACGAAAGCGCACACACATTGAATGTGCGTTATAATATAAACAGAGCCGACGCGGGGTGGAGCAGTCAGGTAGCTCGTCGGGCTCATAACCCGAAGGTCGGTGGTTCGAATCCACCCCCCGCTACCAGTGGAAAGCCCGGCCGGTTCCGTGAAGTGGCCGGGTTTGATTTTTTCTCCGGCCATGGATGTTTTCCCGGCGTGGTGAAACACGGGTATGACCCAGGTCCATGAAGTTCGATCCTTTTTTCTGGTCATGGAGGCATTTCCCCGCGGTGAAAACCCCTCATATTTTCCGCTATCTTCCATCTTCGGCCACCCGGCCGCGGCGGGCGAGAAGGAAGTTCCCAAGGCGGGAGCACGCCTGCCTTTTCTGTCTCCCGGTTTAATACCTGGGGGCCGATAGGATTCCCGTGTCGAAGTAGCGCTGGAATAGGGGCGGCCGGGTCGCCGAGCCTCAGTACTTGGTGGCCAGGAACCACTCCCAGGGCAGGCGACGCAGCATTTCCTCTCCCAGCCTACGCTTCCAGGAGAAGGGGACCCGCGGGCTGGCCAGGAAGGCGTCCAGGGCCCTCTCCAGCCTCGCGGAGAGGGAAGAGGGGAGGGAGAAGACCTGGTTGTACAGGTAGGCCAGCGGGGTTATGAACTCGCTCACCAGCTCCAGCTGCTCGTGGCTCAGTTTCCTCAGGCGCAGGGCGGAGCGCCGGGTGAAGATGGTGTCCGTCTCCTCCTCCTCCACGTAGTATCCCTCCTCGATGCAGGAGCGGTAAAGTTCCGTCCCCGGGAAGGGGTGGAAGACGGTTATCTGGGTGACCCCGGGCTCGGCCCGGGCGTTGAGCTTCACCGTGTCCAGGACCATGGAGAAGTCCTCGTGGGGAAAGCCCATCATGTTCAGGGAGACGGTCCCGATGCCGTACTTGCGGCAGAGGCGGAAGGCGCGGAGTATCTGTTCGTCGGTCATCCTCCTCCCCAGCACGTGCCTCCTGAGCCAGGGGTTGCCGCTCTCGATGCCCATGCATATGGTCTTGCAGCCGGCTTCTTTGAGCTTGGCCACCTTCTCCTCATCCAGGAGGTCGGCCCGGCAGTTGCAGATGAAGGGCAGTTTAACCCGACGCGGATACTGGCGCACGAACTCCTCGAACCACTTGGGACGCAGGGTAAGGATGTCGTCGTCGAAGCGCACGTGGTCCACACCGTCCGCCCTCTCCGCCAGCTCCTCCACCTCGGTGAGCACGTTGTCCACGCTGCGGAAGCGTACGTAACGGTCCCCGTTAGGGTACACCTTGCGCTGGGCGTGATTAGAGCAGTACCGGCAGCGGTAGGGGCAGCCCCGGGAGGCCATCACGGTTATCCTCTCCCGCTGGTCCGGGGCCATCTTGGACATGTCGAATATGGAGCGATCGGGAAAGGGCAGGGTATCCAGGTCCTCCACCAGGGGGCGCACGGGAGTGGAGAACTCCCGGCCCCGCCACCGGCCCCAGAGACTCTCGATATCCTCCACCCGGCCCCGGCCTTCCAGGGCTTCGGCCAGCTCCACCAGCACCCATTCTCCCTCCCCGATGCAGACGAAATCGATATAAGGGACCTGGAGGGTCCCCGCGGGATCCAGGGTGGGATGCACCCCTCCCGCCACCACCGGGAGGCCGGTCTCCTCCTTGGTCCAGCGGGCCATCTCCTTCACCTTGGGGAACATGAGGCTGGTAGCGGAAAAGGCCACCAGACCGGCGTCCTGGCTGCAGAGCCACTGCAGGAACTCCTCCCGGCCGATCGGTTCCACAAGGTGGAGAAAGGCCACTTCGTGGCCGGACTGTTTGAGGCAGGCGGAAAGGTAACCGCTTCCGAGGTGTATCCTTCCCTGCGGCTCACCGCGGATGCAGCCGGACTGGTAGTAATCGGGGTAGACTAGAGCTACACGCATTCTCTCCCTCCCTCAAGCTCCTCGCCCGAAGCTCGGTGACTCTCAGGCGCCCGGGGACCGGAACCGGGCGGTCCCCCGGCCGCGCGGGCATATGATAGACCATCATACCCCAAGACCTCCCGTAGACGAAGGTAATACGGAAAGCAAGCCAGGCCGTTACGCTATAGTGATTTGGGAAAGGGCTTCCTCTCCGGCACGTAATGCCCGGATAGGCCCTTTCCATGCTCGGTTGCCGGAGGACCCGCGAGGATAGTGAAGTCGTGAAATTGCAGGATGTGAAAAAATCGCCTTCCAAGGGGCATGGGTCGGAGGGAATCGCAAGATATGAAGGAATCGCTTTTCAACGACACTTGTGCGCCGCTTGGTAAGATATGGTAATGTTCTCGAGGATGGAATCGCAAGGCACGAAGGAATCGCTTTCTACCGTCCCCCTGCCGAGGGTGTCGGATGTCGCCAGGCATATCTCCTCAAGGTTCTTTTCCGGTAAGAGGTACGTACTGGTGTCAACATGGACCAAAGTGGGAATGATGGAAAAGGGATGATGGATACATGGGAAGTACCGGTCGTCGACCGGCATGGATATCACGAGAACGGCTGAGGCGTCAGCGGGAAATCGCGGCGGGTGTATGGCCCGGATACCCCCCGGTTTTGCGGAGAAGGAAGGACGGTTAACGCAGCGAGGGGGAGAGGACCGGAGGAACCCGTAAGCCGCCCTTGTACCTGTGGCTAGATGATAGATATGACATTTTGAATCTTTTGAATCTTGCGAGGAACCCCGGCTCGACCGGTAAACGGGCAGGCGAGAGTGCCCGCGGCCCGGGCTTCGGCCGGCGGAATCGATGGCGTTAGGTTAGGAGACATACGGAAGCGTGAAGAAGGTGCCGTAGTTGCCTTTTATGACCAATTCCGAGCTGCTGGAAAAAGCCATGGCCGGGGGTTACGCCGTGGGAGCCTTTAACACCAACAACCTGGAGATCACCCTCTCCATCGTGGAAGCCGCCGCGGCGGAGAGGTCGCCCCTCATCCTGGCCGTCTCCCCAGGGGCTATGAAATACGCCGGGGTAGCCTACCCGGCGGCCATCGCCAGGGTGGCCAGCGAGCAGGTGGAGGTCCCCATGTCCCTGTACCTGGACCGCGGCACCTCCCTGGAAGAGGTGCGGACCGCCCTGGACCACGGCTTCTCCTCGGTTATGATCGACGGGAGCTCCCTCCCCTTCGAGGACAACGTCTCCTTGACGCGGCAGGTGGTGGAGATGACCCATGCCCGTGGGGTCTCCGTGGAGGGGGAATTGGGCCGCCTTGTGGGGACCGAGGACCGCATCTCGGTCTCCGAGCGGGAGGCTTCCATGACCGATCCCGACCAGGCGGAGGAGTTCGTGGAGCGCACGGGAATAGACGCCCTGGCCGTGTCCATAGGCAACGCCCACGGCTGGTACAAGGGGGAACCCCGGCTCAATTTCGAGCGCCTCGTCTCATTCGGGAGAAGGTGTCCGTGCCCCTCGTGCTGCACGGGGCCAGCGGCATCCCCGATGAGATGATCAGGGAGGCTTGTTCCATAGGCGTGGACAAGATAAACATCGACACCGAGGTCCGGGACGCCTTCCGCCGGGCGGTTGCGGATTTCCTCGGCCGCAACCCGGAAGTCATAGACCCGCGCAAGATACTGGCCCCGGCCCGAGAGGCCATGCGGGAGGTGGTGGCCCGCAAGATGCGGCTCTTCGGCTGCGCCGGAAAAGCCTGAAAGGAGGCCTGATCTTGTTCTTGCATCCTTCGGGCACGTCCGCCTGGGCGGGGTGGGGGAGTGGCTAGCCCGGGAGATCGAGGAAAAGACGGGATACGAGACCCGGGTCACCCACCTGGGGCACCTGCAGCTGGGCGGGACTCCCACGGTTTTCGACCGGGTGCTGGCCACCCGCCTGGGGGTCTTCGCGGTGGAGATGGTGGAGAAGGGGCTCTTCGACCACATGGCCTGCATGTGCTCCGGGGAAGTGAAGGCCGCCCCTTACGCGGAGGCCCTGGCGGGCATCAAGAAAGTGGACCTTGAACTCTACGAGATGGCCAAGCTTTTCTATTGAGCGGCAAAGCCTCGAATCTTTAATGCCCGATATGCTTTCGGTACATGTTGCCTCGGGTGCCTTCCAGGTTCAGAACCTGGCCCCGTGATGGGGAGCACATACCCCCGGGGGCATCAAAATTCAAGACCTGACCCCCTATTGTTTGACCACGGACATGTCCCTTTCCAGGTACTCCGGAAGGCCGACGTGCCCCCAGAAGTCCTCCACGTAGAAGCCGTCTACCTGCCCGCTCTGCTTGCCCTCGATGAGCAGCTTCACCTTCTGGACGGTGGGGAACTCGGTGAGGGTGTTGGCGATGGAGGTAAGCGCCAGACCTTCGATAGCCGCTCCCGCGCCGCCATGCTTGGCCTTGTCGGTGAGGATCTCCTTGCTTACGTTCACCGTGCATACGCCGTCCTTGATGCTCACGTCCAGGACCTTGACCGTGCTGGGGAAAGCGGCCACCAGGCCGCTGCCCTCCGAGGGCCCCTTGATGAGTTCCTCCATGGCCGCCCGGGCTACCGCCGTGGTGTAGGGTATGGTCCGCTTCTGCGCCACGAGATATATATCCGAGGGCTCCGATTTGATGAAATACAGGGTCAGGGTGACCGTCTTCCCCTCCCCGCCCCCCTCAACTTCTTCCTTATCGCCCTCGACTTCCTCTTCCTTCTCGCCCTTGTCCTCCCCGGTCACCTGCTTGGCCTTCCCGCATCCTGGGAGCAGCAGCGAGGCCAGGAGCGCAAGACACACCGTCGCGAGCAGGACGTATGGCCAATGCGATCTTCTCATAAGCCCTCCTTTTCCCTTCAAAGCCTTCTTCCCCAACCCCTTCTGGCCGACATCCCTGTACTGGTCGGTGACCCTCGACCGCAGGGCGGGAAGGGTCCCGTGGTTCCGCCACGCCTGCCCGACATCCTTATGGATATCGGGTCTGCAGGCGACGCCGCTTATCCTCCCGGACCCTCCTCAAGCGCTGCCCGCAGGTCATCCGTCGCTCTTCACGGTGCCCGGAGTGCGCCGGCACCGGCCACGTGCGTTTTCGCATTATGCAGTTATCATCATACTACTTCCGGCGTGATGGCCGGGTTCCCTTCCGCTTTCCGCGCCATAAGACCGGCGATGGGTGGCATATAGGCGGCTCTTCAAATCCCTTTCCGCCCATTCACCTTTTCCGCACGGGAACGCTGGTGAACGGCTTGCGGGCGCATGTCCCTTCCGACCTCCAGGGTCTCCCATCCACTCCTCCCGTGGGAACCTTCGGCTATTGGGTAGGGGATACTTTTTCCAACTTTTCGGCCCGCCCGCTTTCCCTTTCCGAGGCGGCGCTCGGAAGGTGGCGTGATGGTAACTACTTCCATCCAAACGGACTCAAGCATGGTCACAAATAATTGTCTGCGCTGATTAGTGAAGCTCCCCTGGTTCGTGTAAAAATATGTAGATCCAGGAGTCTCCATTTACATCGGGATGTCTCTGCCTACAAAGGAGCCTACAGGAACGTTCCCTTACCGTCGGAAGACGGGATAATTGTCAGCATGATACCCTGATTACGGAGGCGCAAGCCGAATGCTGAGGATGGAAGAATACCTTCCAGCGGAAAGCTTGGCCCCCTGCAGGCCGCGGGGCAACGTGGATGGAGGTGAAGATGGCCCATTACGAGAGGAAGGATGAGGAGAGGTGGGGGGAATTTCGGTTCCGGTTCCCCTACGAAGCGGGGTTGAGACGGCTGCGCGAGGAGGTCCTCACCAACCCGGATTTCGACCCTTCTGTGCTGTGGGTCTGGGGAACCATGCAGGCCACGGCGGTCCTCGAGGTCCTCAAGGCCTGTGAACGCGAGTTCGGGGAGGCGGGCCAGGAAGTGGTGAGGGAGGCCCTACGCCGGGTGGGTTTGGACGTGGGCCGGCAGATCCTGGAGGGCCTGGAATGGCCCGAGGACCTGTCCGAGGCGGAAATGGCCAGCTTCTACGCCACGGTGATCAACTGTGTGGCCTACGCCTCCCTGGAAAAACCTACCATAGATTCCCCGGAGCGGGTCAGCTTCCATATCCTCTGGTGTCCCCACCAGGAACAGTACGGGGCTTTCGATTGCCGGGTTCAGCGCTACTTCGTGCAGGGCATGCTGGAAGCCCTGAGGGAAAGGGGCTGGCTTACCGACTGGCAGGTGCGCTTTACCCGAACCATCCCCGCCGGCGCGGAGACCTGCCACTTCGAGTTGTGGAAGGCCCCGGGGGAGGAGGCTTCCCTATGGGAGAGGTACTCGGAGGAGCTGGAACGTAGGGCATTGGAGATGGCCGCGGCGGAGAAGGAGGGAAAAAGAAGCTGAGGAACAGCCGTGTCGCCTGGAGGCCATCCGGGCAGGTGCACATGGGTTCCGAGCCACGGAGCCACACCCCCGCCGGTGACCGTTTAAGGCGGTTCCGCCCAGGCGACAGGGGAACTGAAAGGGGGACAGGAATGAAGGGAGAAGGTGAATACGGGCTTTATGGCTACCGGTGGGTGGTGCTGGCCTCCTTCATGCTGGTGGCCGCGGTCACCCAGCTCATGTGGCTCAACTACGCGCCCATTACCTCCCAGACCCAGGAGCTCATGGGAGTGAGCGAGTTCAAGGTGGTCCTTCTGGCCACCATGTTCCCCCTGGTCTACATACCGGTATCCATACCCGCCGGCTTTATTATCGACCGCAGGGGTTTCCGGGCCGCGGTGCTCATCGGGGCCGTCCTGACCACCGCCTTCTCCTTCTTGCGCCTCTTCGCCGATAACTACGTCCTGGTGCTTTTAGGAATGATCGGAATTTCCGTCGGCCAGCCCTTCGTCCTCAACAGCATCACCAAGGTGGTGAGTTCCTGGTTTCCCACCGAGGAATCGGCCCTGGCCAACGGGCTGGGTTCCCTCTCCCTCTTCCTGGGGATGATCGTGGCCATGGCCCTCACCCCGCCCCTCCTCAAGGCCTTCGGGGAGGGGCACATCGCTTCCCTCCGCTGGGTGGTGTTCATCTACAGCCTCGTCTCCCTTGCGGCGCTGGTCCTCTTTGCCCTCCTGGCCAGGCCCCGTCCGCCCAAACCTCCGCGCCGCACGGAGTCCGAGGCCCTGGGGGAGGAGGTGGCCATAGACCTCAAGGCCCTGCGCGCCCTTTTCGGGCTGCACGATTTTCGCCTTCTCTGCGCGGTGATCTTCATCGGCAACGGGGTCTTCGTGGGCCTCATGCAGCTCATCGAGAAGATACTCAAGCCCAAGGGCATCGAGACGGGGACGGCGGGCAACATCGGGGCGGTGATGGTCCTGGCCGGGGTGGTGGGATGCCTGGTGATCCCCGCCATCTCGGACCGCCTCATGCGCCGCAAGCCGTTTCTGGTCTTAGCCGCCGCGGCCGCCGCCCCCACCCTATTCCTGATAGGGGTCCTCAGGAGTTCGGCACATATATTCGTGGTGGGCGGGCTGCTGGGTTTCTTCCTCCTCAGCGCCCTGCCCGTGCTCCTGGCCCTGGCGGAGGAGACCACCGGAGCGGCCCTGACGGGAACGGCAACCAGCGTGCTCCTTCTGCTGGGGAATGCCGGAGGAGTGGTCATCACCCTGGCCATGGAGGGGATAAAGGGAGCTATGGGTGGGGTGGAGGGGTCCTTCTTCTGGGCCATGGTCTTCGTGGCTCTGGCCTTCGTGGCCGCCCTGTTCATTGCCCTGCGCATCCGGGAGGGAGGGAAGGGGATGGGTAAAGTCGAGCAACGGGCCGGGGTTTGAAGATGTTGGCCGGTTCTCAGGCGCCGCGGAGGCGGAGGTAAACCTTGGGCAGCTCCCGCGGAAGGTCCTCCACGCTGCTCACCACCAGGTACCCGTGGGGAGGACACATGCGCCGCAGGTAGTCGTGACCGGCGGCATCCACGGTGATGCAGAAGGGCACGATGTGTCCCGCCTCCGCTTCCCGCAGGGCCTGCGCCGTGTCCCGCAGTCCATACTCCCGGTCCGAGCGGTCCTCGCCGTAATCGAAGTCCTGCGGATAGCCGTCGGAGAGCAGGAGCATGAGCTTGAGGGAGGAAGCCTCGGCGTCCAGCAGGCGGCGGGCATGACGCACCGCGGTCCCCATGCGGGTGCTCTTCATGGGCTTGAGGCCTCCCAGTCGACGCCAGGCGGCCTCGTCCATGGCCTCGTCGAAGGACTTGATGCGCAGGAACTCCACCCGGTCCCGCCCGTATCCCGAGAAACCGAAGATGCCGTAGCGGTCGCCCAGCTGTTCCAGAGCCCGGGCCATGATGGCCACCGAGACCAGGAGGAGGTCCAGCACCGTCTCCCCGGCGTGGTCCCCCTTGGTGATCTCCGCGGAGGTGGAGGCGGAGAGGTCCAGGAGGAAGAGGGCGCTCACCTCCCGGGTGAGGCGCCTCTTTTCCATGTACACTTTCTCGGAGGGCGGCAGCCCGCAGCGCAGGGACACCCAGCGTTCCACCGCCGCCTGGATGTCCACCTCCTCGCCGGATACCAGTTTTTTCCTCCAGCTGCACTCCCGGTAGCGCAGCATGCGGAACTGGCGGGTGACCTCCCTCACCAGCTCCTCCCATCCCCGGATGAGGCGGTCCGCCTCCGCGGCGCCCCTTTCTTCCGCCCGCAGCTGGACGAGGGTGGTCCAGTCCCGGCGGTAGCCGCGGGCCAGGTAATCCCATTCCGGATAGCGCAGCCTCCTTTCCTCTTGCCCCGGCGCTTTCCCCTCGGCGCCCGCCGCTCCCGCCGTTGCCCTTTCCCGGCCGGGGCCTTCCGCCTTCCCGACCTCCAGCTTCCGCCCCAGCATGCCCGGTCGGAGGAATTCCCCCAGGCCTGCGGGAAAGCGGATGGACACGAAATCCGCGCCCAGGATCTCCTCCATCTCCTCCGGGACGGCGAGGGCTTCGACGTCCTCCGCCTCACCTCCGCGGGAGGGTTTGCTGCCCCCGGGGCGGCGAAGGGGAACCTCCAGGCCCGGGAAACCCTCCTTCGTGGAGGGAAAACCGGAAATCCCTTCCGGGAGGCGGCGGTAGAGGGGGGCCAGCAGCCGGTATACGGAGGCGGTGCAGGACAGGGTGTCCCTCAGGTGGGCCCCAGCGCGAACCACCCCTTCCGCGGCCTCCAGCATGCCGGAGGGGTAACCCCCTCCCGCGGGTCCCGCCAGGGGCTGGAGGAGGTCGAAGTAAAGGTTCCAGAGTGCGCAGCGGTGGTCCAGCGGCTCGAGGGGCGCGCGCAGGCGGGGTAGATACCAGGAGAGGTCGGCCGCCAGGCCCAGGTAGCATCGGGAGAGGTGGGAGAGCACGCGGGCGCTTTCCAGGAAGAGGAAGATCTCCCCCGCCAGCCCAGGTATGGCAAAAAGTTCCAGGAAGCGGCGGATGAAGGACAGGGGTTCCTCGGCGGCGGGAGGCAGGCGGCGGGTTTTTCGGGGAAAGGTTCCAGGTTCAAGGGGACGGTCGAAGGTGCCCGCTTCCCATTGACCCACCTGGGCGGAGACGTAGAGGCGGAGGACCCTCCAGTTATCCTTGCGGTCGGCGTAGAGGTCCAGGAGGCCGGGGAGGTATATCTCCCTCCCGTCGCTGAAGGGAAAGGGCCTCCAGGGGTTGGCCAGGGCCGCCGGCGCCTCCTCCAGGGGCTTGGCCTGCAGGTAACGGGAACATATGCCCTTGCCGAAGAGGGAGAGGGAGGCCCGCGCCTCCTCCAGGCTCACCGCGTTTGCGGGCCGTTCCTGCCGGGCCGCGGACCCGTGGTTCCGGGACCACGGCGCCGCGCTTCCCGCCGTCCGGGCGGTGCTCCCCGACAAGGCTCCCGGCGCCTGGGGTTCCGGGCGGTCGGAGATGCCGAAGCCGCCCCTCACATGGTAAAAAATGCCATGACGATCGCCGTCGCCGACGTCCTCCACGCCTTCCCCTGACGCCGCGTTCCGAAGGCGGAAGGCCGCGGACCTTGCGTAGATGGCGAGATTGAGCGGAGAGGTCAAGACTTCACCCCTGGCGTTCGGGTCACGGGAAGACGGCGGCCACCAGGTCCCGCATTGCCTGCTGCACCACCGGGTCATCGGACACCGCGGAGACCAGGGCCGTCTCGCAGGCCCGGCGCGGTTCCACACCCTGGCCGATGAGGCGGGCGGCGTAGATGAGCAGGCGGGTGGAGGGCCCTTCCTCCATCCCCGGCTCCCCCAGGTTGCGGGCCAGCTCCCCCAGGCGGGCCAGTTCCCTCGCCAGGTTCTCCTCCACCCCGGCCTCCCCGGCGATGATGCGCGCTTCCACCGCCGGAGGGGGGTAGGTGAAATCGATGGCCGCGAAGCGCTGCCGGGTACTTATCTTCAGGTCCTTGAGCATGCTCTGGTAGCCGGGGTTGTAGGATATGACCAGGAGGAAACGGGGATGCGCCCTCACCAGGCAGCCCTTCTTCTCCAGGGGCAGGATGCGCCGGTGGTCGGCCAGGGGGTGGATGAGCACCAGGGTATCCTTACGCGCCTCCACCACCTCGTCCAGGTAGCAGATGCCTCCCGCCTTCACCGCCGCAGTGAGGGGACCGTCCACCCATACCGTTTCCTCGCCCACCAGGATGTACCTGCCCACCAGGTCGCCGGCGGTGAGGTCCTCGTGGCAGGCCACGGTGATCAGGGGGAGCGGTTCCCCGTCTTCCCGGCCCAGCTTCCAGGCCATGTATTCCAGGAAGCGCGTTTTACCGCACCCGGTGGGACCCTTGAGGCTCACCGGAAGACGGGCCCGGTAGGCGGCGCGGAAGATCTCCACCTCGTCGCCCACCGGCAAGTAGAAGGGTTCCTCCTCGAGGACGTGCTCGTGGTAGGCGACCTCCCGCACGGATTCCTCGGAGCCGGCCTCCCCTACGGAACCCTTCCGAGGCGCCCTCAAGCCCCGGCCTTCCGAGGCTGCTCCTCCCGCGGAGGTCACAGTTTCCGTTTCCCGGTGCTGCCCGGTTCCGGGGTTCGGGGTCTCTTGCCGCACGACCTGCGGTACCTCCTCCGTTCCCGCTCCCGCCTTTCCTTCTTCCGGGGAGGCCGCGTGATGTCACCACCAATCGACCTCCCTGGACGAGGTTTCCTCCGGACTCTTTCGGTGATATTCTAACAGTTTTCGTGGATGGCACGCCCGGAAGGCGCCGGCTGCGTGAAGGTTGCCCATGCCAGGGGCTCAGGTCTTGAATTTTGGTACCCCCGGGGTATAGGGATTAAACGTGCCGCCGGGCAGCCATCTACGCTACCTCCTTCTTGCGGAAAGGCCGGTGGCAATGGTCTCGCTCGCTGAGACGCTCGCTGCGACCAACCACTGGCTTTCAGGATCAAGTATCGGCCTCTCCACGAGGCTTAAACACCGGAGTAAAATAACGGCCCCGCCGCACCGGGAAAAGTGCCGTCACAAGCCTCCTCACCATGCTTGAACGCAGGGAAGAAAAACGGACACGTGCCGGATCGGGAAAATGATGCGGGCCCGCGGTAGGAAGAGAATAGGGAGAAAAAATAGAGGAGCGGCCTTGAAGCTCTGAAGGAATCGCCGAGGTCGTAATTGAAGCATATGGCGGTCGAGAGAAAAATTAGAGGGGAGGCTTTGGAGCAGCGCCGGGGCGGTCCGGCAGGCCTCGACGGTGTCTGGGACGGGAAGGATAAAGGAAAGGAGGTTTGCATGCCGTTCTGTCCCGACTGTGGTAGGGAAGTAAGGGAGGAGGCCGTCTTCTGCCCCCGCTGCGGGAGATGCCTGAGGGAAGCCCCCGCGACGCCACCTTCCGGAAGGGGTAAAGAGGATCAAGCCAGGGTACCCGTGCCCCCGGGAGGGGGACCACGGATACCCGCGCCCCCTCCCCCCGCCGTCAAGGGCGGAAGGAGGTGGTTATATCCGCTTGTGGGAACCTTAATCCTGGTGGTGGCCGCGGCGGCCGTTCTCTGCCTCCTTCTTCTTTCCCGTGGGAAGGGAATGAGCTTGGGGGGAATACAAGGATAAGGCCGGGGCCATACACGGAGAGGCGGGAGAGACCCTTTACAGGCTGGCTGCCGAAATGGAGGAGGTCGCCGATTCCGTATCAGAACCGGAGGACCCCTCGGAGATCCGTGATGCCCTGGTCAAGATGGAGGGGCTGCTGGAGGACTCCATGGCGGCTTTTGTAAAGGCGCGAAATGACCTGGAGGGATTGCAGCCCCCGGAGGAGGCGGAATCACTTCACCGGGACCTCCTCGACTTCTACGCGGAGGCAGAGCGGGTTTATGGAGAGTTCAACCTCTTCGTTTCATATTGCCAGGAGCTGATGTCCGCCATGACGAGGGGATACGCGGAGCTGAAAGACTCACTGGCGATGGGGATGACCTCGGAGGAGGTGGCCGTCCGGGCGCTGAATTCCTTGGAAGATTATTACAGCACATCCCTCAAGGAGCTCGAGGCAGTGGAGCAGCCGGAAGGCCTGGGGAATTTCCACCGTCGCTTCCTCGAGGCATGGAGCGAGCTGGCGCCGATCATCACCGATTTGAGGGCCGCACTCTTGAGCCGGGATGCAGGCAAGCTCTCCTCCGTAGAATCCAGCCTGGGGGAGTGGCAGAACGACATGGCTCTCCTGGCCGTGGAGCTGGAATCCCGCTTCAGGGAGATTGGCGAGGAATTGACGGAACTGGTGGATGAGGGGCGGAGCTGGAAGATGAGCTGCTGGAGCTTTGAGGGAGCTTCCGGAGATGTTGGTGACCGGATTGTGACGGGGCGGGCGATCGGCCGCCACGGCCCGCGGGAACGTGGGATAAGGATGGGCGATGCCGAGATATTCGAAGCAACGAAAGCGCACCGGTTCCTTCTTCGAAGGGAGCGAGGATAAGTTAATTGGTATTATCTGTAAGATCGTTTACGGTTGAATCCTGGTCGACATGGAGGGTTGGAGAACTTCGCGCGGAACGAGGAGGAAGGAGATGGAAGCACCGTGGAAGGAAGAGGTCGGTATCCTGGTGGAGCTCCTGGGCCTGGAGCGGAAACCGGTGGCGGTGACCTTCACCAACGACGAGGTAGAGGTGGTCGGCCGGGAGAGGATTTCCTTCTGCCGGGCCCTGAAGCGGGCCGCGGCGGGGGAGACCTTCGTCATCGAGGCCGGTAATTCCTCCTGTCCCGGAGGGTCGTGGCATTGCGGGCTGTCCGAGCCGCCCTCCGGCCCGGGCCGGCGCTTCATCCAGAATTTCCTCACCCGCGGCGAGAAGCTCACCCATTCCATCGTCAGCTTCCACCGCATGCAGGCCCTGGGCTCCCCGCCCCCCACCGGCCTGGCCGACCGGGTGGTCGTCGGTCCGGCGGACGAGGCCTCCATACGGCCGGACCTGGTGGTCTTCCTGGTGGACCCGGAGCAGGCCTGCCGTCTCATCACCCTTGACCATTACTGGGACGGGATTCCGCTCCGGGTGGAAGTGACCGGAGCCCTGTGCCACTCGGCCATCGCCTACCCGGTGGTCACGGGGCGCACCAACGTGACCTTCGGGGACTGGACGGCGCGGCGCATGCAGAAATACCCGAGGGAAGTGGTCTTCGTCTCCGTGCCCTACGAAAGGCTGACTGCCCTGGTGGCCGCCGTTCCCCGGTGTTCCGCCGGCAATGCTCCCCTGGAGATACCCAGGGAGATAGAGGAGCACCTGGGGTAGGGGCTCCGGCGCACCTGCCGGACCTCATTTTTGGGGACTTTTGGTTCCTGGTAAAATATGTAAAATATTGGTAGGGAACGCATGGGCGACAGAGTAGGCCCACTGCCCTCCGCTTGGGCGCGTCCGCGAAAACGTTTCGCGTAGGGGGTGAACATGGAGCTTACGGACCGGCAACTTGAAGAACTGCGGCTGGGAGCCCTTACGGCCATCGACGGGTTGTGGTTCCTGGAGGTGGAAGCGACATACGGGTTCGAGGTCGCCCTGAGGCTGGACCTGGAGGTGTGGAAGAAGTACGGGCTGGTGGTCCTCAAGCGCATGGTCCGCATGCTGAACCTGGACCTCTCCTCGGGAGAGCCGCCGGACCTGGAGACGGTGAACCTCCTGATAGAGAACATCTGCCGCATCGACGGGACGGAATGCCGGGGTGAGGTGCGCGGCGGGGATGAGGTCCTTTTCCGGGTGACCCGCTGCTCGTGGTGGGAGAACCTGAAGAAGGCGGGCCGGGAGAAGGTGGTGCCCTGCGAGGACATCGACAACACCATCTTCCGCCACTGGCTGCGGGCGGTGGACCCCTCCCTGGATTTCGAGATCACCGCCTCCCTCCCGCGCGGCGACTCCTTCTGCGAGTGGGTAATCCGCAGGAAATGAAAAGCCCTTTATCCCTCAGAAAGGTCGGCCGCGGTCCTCCTTCCAGGTGTCCATGGAGCGGTCCACGCGCAGCAAGTGGAAGAGAAAATCCAGCAGCTTCGGCAGGCAGAGTCCCCTCAGGAAGGCCACCAGCCGCACGTTGAAACGGGGCACGCATATCTCGGCGCGGTTTCTCTTCACCGCCTCCACCAGGGCCTCGGACACCTTGCGGGGGTCCTGCCAGCGGGTGATGAAGGGCACCTTGGCCCCCTCGAACATGCCCGTAGCCACGTACCCGGGGTTGACGATGGTAAAGTTCACCCCGCTTCCCCTCAGCTCCTGCCGGATGGCGTCGGTGATGCCGATGTCCGCGAACTTGGTGGCGCAATAACCACCCATCCTGGCCGAGCCTGTCTTCCCGGCCACCGAACAAACGTTCACCACGTGGCCACTTCCCCGTCTGACCATGTCCGGTACCAGGGCCTGCATCATCCACACGTACCCGAAGTAGTTGACCTCCATCATGCGGCGCACGGAATGTTCCGGCAGGTCAAGCACCGCCCGGCAGTCGGTTATCCCCGCGTTGTTCACCAGGACGTCCACCGGCCCGACCTCCTGGCGCACCCTTTCCGCCACCCGGAAACAGGCCTCCCGGTCGGAGACGTCGAAGGCGTAAGCGTACACCTCGTACCCGCGCCCGCGGAGCTCCTCCGCCGCCCGGTTGAGCTCCGCCTCGTCGACGTCGGTCATCACCACCCGGGAGCCCTCGCGGCAGAAGTTCTCGGCGTGCAGCCTGCCCATGCCCCGCGCTGCGCCGGTGATCAGCACCACCTTCCCCTGGAGCTCCATGCTCCCCACCTCCCTCCTCACTCAACTCGTCATCGATCAGAATTTCGTGGGCTTAACGCCGCGGGGATGGCGAAGGTCCCCATTTCCCCTCACGCCCCCTCCACTCGCTGCAGTTGAAGGGTTGGTCGGAAGACGGACCATGGATCCTCCCTCCTCTATCCACGCTTTCTCCGGATGGATTTCGTGGGCTTTGCCCCGCAATGACGTTAAGCTCCTCCTCCCCGCATCCGCATCCTTTTCCCCGCTGACATTGAAGGGGTGGCCGGGAGGTGACCCGTCGACGGAGGTCCCAGACCGGACAAGCGTAAGTCCGCGTTTTCCCTGATGTGGCTCCGGAATTGTCGCTCCTGGATCATCCTCCCTCCGGGGTATATTCTAACACCCTCGTTCTCACCCCTCACCCGGGCATGCAAAAGGCCCCATTTCTTTCCTGGACTCCCTTGACCTCCGCTTCCCCCGCACCTGCAGGCGAGGGCCGGGTTTTCGCTATTTCCGCTGCGCTCGTCCGGATCCTTCTTTCTCAAACCCGGTCGGGCTCCCGTTGCATCGAAACCGTCGCCTTTCCGATTCAAGCCCGATTCCCTCCGCCCACGTTGTATTCCGTCAGCCTGCGGAGGAGGTGTCTTCCCGTTTCCTCCCGGTGACGGGAGTGTGCTTGCGGAAGGTCGCTATTTCTTCTTCCCCTCCACTTGCCTGCCCCTCAACCCCCGGACCGGGGGTCCCGCCATTCCCATCCCGATGCCGGGATGTGTCCTTTCCAAATCGTGCCGGCCTCGCCATTCCTCATTTCCAGTGCCGTGGATTTGGAAAATCCGGATTTCCGGTAACCATGTGCGGCCCCGCGTGTTTACTTGGTTGAAGGATGGGCGGAAAAACCAAGTTCCGGGTTCCGATTCCCGGCTCGGACCGTTCCGACTTCTTGCGAGAGGCGCGTTCATAGAGGGCAAGGACAGGCTTCGGGAAAATGCGCGGCTCGTGCGGGATTCGGTTGCTGGTTCGCGCCGTTCCATCCCGGGTAAACCGATTTGGTAGTCGTGAAAGGGAAGGTGGGTAGCGGATATTTTCGCGGCCCGATGGAGAAGAGAGGAGGTGCCTATGAGGAGAGCGAGCAATGTCTGGGAAGGGGTAGCATCGGGTGTTGAGCGCTCCAGCCGGGGCTTGATCATACTTGAAGAGGAAGGTGAGCGGGTTTTCACGCCTCGTGAACTCATGCGGGAGGCGCTGCGCGCGGCTGCGGGGCTGGCCGGGCTGGGGGTGAGGCCCGGGGACCGGGTGGGTATTATGGCCCAGACCACCCCTCACACCGTGCTCACCTTGCTGGGATGCTGGGCCATTGGGGCGGTGGCCGTGCCCCTTCCACTCCCCATGCGCACCGTGGATCCCTCCTCCTTCATGGAGCAGAGCAGGCGGAGGCTGGAGAAGGTGGGAGCGGAGGTGCTGGCCCTCCCCGGTGCCTTCCTCCCCCTGGTGTCGGACTTGGGTGGGGGGTTCCGCCTGGTGGCCATGGAAGACCTCCCCGCCGGGGAGGAGGCCTCTCCCGTGCCTCGGGGAAGGGGAGACGTGGCCCTGGTCCAGTTCACCTCCGGCTCCACCAGCGAGCCCCGGGGGGTCATCCTCACCCACGGTAACATCCTGGCCAACGCCCGGGCCATCGCCGAGAAGGTGGGCGCCTGCCCCAGGGACACGGTGGTCTCCTGGATGCCCCTCTACCACGATATGGGGCTCATCGGCTTCCTGATCACCGCCCTGGGCGCGGGTTGCAGCTTGGTACTCATGTCGCCACAGCGCTTCGTGGCCGACCCCTCGCTCTGGCTCCGTGCCTGCGGCGAATACCGGGCCACCATCACCGGGGGTCCCAACTTCGCCTTCGCGTTGTCCACCCGCGTGCTGCGGTCCGGTGGGCTGGAGGGGACAGACCTCTCCTCCCTCCGCCTGGCCCTGAACGGGGCGGAGCCCATCGACCCGCAGGTCCTGGACGACCTGGTGGAGGCCGGCGCGGAGTACGGCCTCAAGCCGGAGGTTCCCTACCCGGTCTACGGGCTGGCCGAGGCCACCCTGGCGGTAACCTTCCCGGAGCCTGGTAACATCTACCAGAAAGATTACGTGTCCAGGAGGGGAATCGAAGAAGGAGGAGAAGCCGTCCCCTGCGCGCCGGAGAGCGCGGATGCCCGCTGCCTGGTATCCCTGGGACGTCCGCTCCGTGGCCTGGAGGTCCGCATCGTCAAGGAGGACGGCACCCCGGCTGGGGAGCGCGAGGTGGGGGAGGTGTGCGTGCGTGGTCCTTCCCTAATGCAGGGATACTGGGGCGATGCCGCGGCCACCGCGGAGGCCCTCCGGGGTGGCTGGCTGCACACCGGGGACCTGGGGTACCTGGCCGGAGGGAACCTATTCCTGGTGGGGAGGATCAAGGACATGGTCATCATCGGGGGGCGCAACCTCTTCCCGGAGGACGTGGAGCGCTGCGCCGAGCGCGTGGAGGGCATGCGCAAGGGCAACGCGGTGGCCTTCGGGGTGACCACCCGGAGGGGACGGGAAAGGCTGGTTCTGGTAGGGGAGACCCGTCTCTCCTGCCCCCAGGCCGCCATGGAGACGGCCCGCGCCGTTTCCTCCCTGGTTCGCGAGGAGATCGGGGTTCCCGTGCGCGAGGTGGTCCTGGTCCCGGCGGGTACCCTCCCCAAGACCTCCAGCGGGAAGAAGAGGCGCTTCCTCTGCCGTGAGCTGTACCTGAACGAGAAACTACAGGCTATCGCCCGGAGCGGCGCACCGGTAATGGCCAACTGAGCTCGTCCGGGCGGCCCCTTGCTCCGGTCCGCCGAACGGCCATCCCGGGGCCCTTCGTGCTGCGGATGTGAACCGAAGCCCCCCCGCGCAGCCGATGGGTTGGTAAATGTTGGTATAAAAAACCGGGGGCCTGCAGCAGGAGTGGGCTGCGCCAGGCATTGACTTCCGGCGATTCCCGGACTTCCCCAAGGACATGTCTTGGTGATCTCGATCGAGCCGGCAGGCCCCTTACGCGCCGGCAAGCCGGGAAGCCACGGAGCCTTCGCCCCGGGTCGTCTCGCAGGGATAAGGACCCTCCCGCGGCCGAGGCGGAAACCCTGCCCGACCCGGGGCGTCTCTCCGGGGCCGCGCGGCCGCCGGAGCCTCGAGCCCTCCGGGCGTCGTCCCGGTGCTTCCGGGCTTCTCCCGGAGATGCCGCCTACAAGGTACCTTACGGGCTGAGCAGCTCCAGGAACCCTTCCAGCTTTCCCTTCTGCTCCAGGATACGCATGCCCATCTCCGCGGTCGTGGCGGGAGGAGTGACGACTCCCGCTTTCTTTCTCAGACTCATGGCCTGGTTAGGGCAGCCGGTCACGCAGAGCCCGCAGCCGATGCAGCGGGACTCGTCCACCACCGCCCGCCCGTCGTCGATGGTGATGGCCCGCA
This sequence comes from Actinomycetota bacterium, assembly GCA_030019255.1. NCBI lineage: Bacteria > Bacillati > Actinomycetota > Actinomycetota bacterium. The sequence goes on along the minus strand of JASEFK010000003.1, from coordinate 116,749 downwards.
CGGGGCACCTCTCGTCGGCGCATATACCGCAGCCGGTGCACAGCCCGGGGTCGTTCTCCGGGAGGAACCCCGAGGAGGTAAAGACGTTAGGGTTCCCCCACTCCAGGGAGGCACGCAGCAGCCCGCAGCAGCACGGGCAGCAGTTGCACACGAAGGTCAGCCGCTCCTGTACATTGTTTATCTGGTGCACCAGCCCGGCGCGGTCGAACTCGCGCAGCTTCTCCTTCATCTCCTCCTTGGTCAAGTAGCGGCCGAAGCCCCGCTCCACGAGGTAGGTGCAGGTCTCGTCGAAGAGCATGCAGGCCTCGCGGGGGGCGTCGCACTTCTGTTCCAGCTCCCGGCAGGCGCAGCGGGCGATGCCCACCACCTTGGCCTTGTCTATCATGTCGTAGACCTTGTCATAAGGGAGCACCCCCGGCTGGCTCTCCACTTCCTCCTGGATGGGGACGATGCGGGAGAAGGAGACCTCCGGGGTCCCGAATTCCCGCGACAGCTTGGGCAGGTAGCTCTTCCACAGGGGGGTGAGCTTCCCCCGCGTCCCCGGGTCCAGCCCCTTCATGTAGGGGAACTCGAAGATGCCCGGCATCACCGGGAGCAGGGCGTACCCCCAGGCCCCGTCCTTTTCCCGGGCGAAGACCACGCCCTTGTCCGCCAGGGACTCCAGGCGGACCCGGGCTTCCTCGGGACCCACCCCGGCGCGCCGGGCGACCTCCTCCACGGGGAAGGGCCGGAACCCCAGCCCTAGGGCCACCCGGGCCTCCTCGGGGGTGAAGAAGGTCTTGAGAATCTCCATGATCTCCTCGGCCGGCGGACATCCAGCCGGATGGCGGTCCAGGAGCTCCCTCAGTTTTTCGTAGATTTCCTCGCTCATCTTCCCGTTCTCCCTCCCGTCTCCTTTCTACTGTCGTCCATCAGCTTTCCAGCTGGCTGGCCAGGAACTCCTCCAGCGTCGGGATCCCCGCGGCTCCTTCCCGGCGCTTCAGGGCCAGCGCCTCACCGGAGCAGGTGGGCACGCATACGCCGCAGCCCAGGCAAGCGGCGGCGTCTACGGCGGCGGTCTCCCTGCCGTCCAGGGATATGGCCCCCACCGGGCAGCGTTCCTCGCAGGTCCCGCATCCCGTGCAGGCGTCTTCATCCACCGAGGCCACGTAATTGGAGGGCGCCATGGCGTTGGTGTAGCCCAGGGCCTTTCGGCACTGGAGGAAGACGCAGCAACAGCCGCAGCAGCAGCACAGGGTGGAAATCTTTCCCTGGTAGTTGTCCGCGGAGAAGACCAAGCCTTCCTCGTGGGCTTCCTGCAGCTTTTTCAGTGTCTCCTCCAGGGTGAGCTGCCTTCCCATTCCGTGCTCCACGATGTACCGTCCCATGGAACCGAAATGGAAGCAGTTCTCCCTTTCGTGTTCACACCCCTCCCCCACGTAGGCCTTCATCTGCCTGCAGGGGCAGTAAGCGACGGCGAGGTAATCCACCTTTTTCACCAGGTCCTTCACCGTCTCGTAGGGGAGGACCTCGGAGGTGGAGGAAACTTCTTCCTCCACTGGCACCGCCCTTACCAGTGGAACCTTGCGGCCGGCTATCTCCTTTCCCCATCCTCCCCGGTAAAGGTACTTTATCCACAGGGGAGCGAGCCGGCGCACCGTCTCGTTTTCCTTTCCCGGCCAGAAGGGAGTCTCCGAGAAGCCCACCAGGGTGGGTAGCAGCCTGTACCTGGTCAACCCCTGCTTGGTGCTCCTGAAGACCGTCCCCTTTGTGGCCATGGTGTCGAGCATCCCCCGCAGGGCCTCCGGGTCCCCGCCGAGCTGCGAAGCGAGGTCCTCGAGGCCGGTGTTGGTGAAGGGTAGCTTACAGGCGAGATCTGCCTCCTCCGGGGTGAAGAGCAGGCGGAGGATCTCCAGGAGCTCCTCGCTCATGGGGGCCCCGATGGGCATCTTGTCCAGGTGAGCGGCCAATCGGCGGTAAACGTCCTCGGTCATTTCTCCTCCTTTCCCGGTCCTTTCCTTCCCGGTTTCCGGATCGCGCCGGGCGCGGGAACCCGCTTCGCAGCGGTAAGCTTCCCTTCCCATGCCTTTTTTAGGAGTTCCAGCATGAGGTTTGCCGCCGTGCGCATGGGCCCCGGGTCCCGGGTCACCTTGCTCATCATGATGCCGCCCTCCAGGGCACTCACCGCGAACTGGGCGTAGGCCTGGCAGTCGAAGTTGGGAGGCAATTGACCCTCCTCTTTCATGTTCTCCAGATGGGAGGCGATAAGGTCCCACCACTCGCGGAAGGCAGCGGCGATGGCTTCCCGGAAGCCGGGATGGTCGTGGCTGGTCTCCAGGGCCAGGTTCCCCAGGATGCAGCCCCGCGTGCAGTCAGCGGCCTCCACGATGCCCTGTATCTCCCGCAGCATGGCCTCCAGGCGTTCCCAGGAGGAGAGGCCGGGTTTTTCCAGGGCCTCCCGCAGGCGGCCCAGGATATAATCCGCGGCGCTCTGGATGACCGCATATCCCAGGTCCTCCTTGGACCGGAAGTGGAAGTAAAAGCTGCCCTTGGTGATGCCCGCGGCGCGGATGACGTCCTCGATGGAGGTGCGGGCGTAGCCGTTGGCGTACATGAGGAGGGTAGCGTGCCCCACGATGCGTTGCCGGGTGCGCGCGCCCTTGGTGGGGCGCTCGTCCCGCGTCGCTTCCACTCGCGCGGGCTCGCCGCCGCTCCCGCAGGCGCCCGCCTTTGGTCCGCCGTCCGCGCGGAGGGTCGTCCCGCTTTTGCGTCCCATTTACAGGCCTCCTCGAAATTCGGATCGGGTCTGCACCTTAAGGCAAATATTACCAGTTGAACCTCCGGCGCCTCGCTTCATCCTCCCCCTCCCCGCCTGGCGAAAGGAGGGGATCCGAGGGTGTCTTTTTCTCCTCCCCCGGCGCGCCACGCCCGGTATCCCGGTCGCCTTCCCGCCTCACGTCTTCATGCGGGCGGCGATGAAGTCCTGGAGGCTGGGAGGCGGGGAGACCTTCTCCCGTACCTCCAGGCGGATGGCCTCCTCACCGCAGGTGGGGGTGCACACCCCGCAGCCGATGCACGCCTCGGGGTCCACCACCGCCGTGTCCCCGGAGACCTTCACCGCCCCCACCGGGCACCGCTCCTCGCAGATGCCGCAGCCCGCGCATTCCTCCTCGTCCACCCGCGCCACGTAACTGGAGGAGGACACGGTGTGCAGGCCGCGGTTCAGCTTGGCGCGGAAGAACCCGCAGCAGCAGGGACAGCAGTTGCAGATGGTGTGCAGGAGACCGTCGACGTTGTCGCAGACGTGCACCAGTCCCTCCTCCGTGGCCTGGCGCAGCATGCCCAGGGCTTCCTCCTTGTCGATGGCCCGGGCCTTTCCCACCTCCACCATGTACCGTCCCAGGGTCCCGAAGTGCATGCACCTCTCCGTGGGGTGGTCGCATCCTTCCCCGGTGTACCTGGCGATCTGCCGGCAGGGGCAGTGTCCCACGGCGTAGAATCCAGCCTTTTCCAGGAGCTCCTCCAGGGCGTCGAAGGGAAGCACCTGGGTTCCATCGCGCAGGGACTCGCCCACCGGCACCACCCGGATGAGGGGGACGTTGCGGGCCAGTTCCTCGCCGAACTTGCCGTCCAGGTACTCCTTCCACAGCTGGGCTAGGCGCCTTATCTCCGGGGTGTCCTCGCCGGAGAGGAAGGGGACCTCCACGAAGCCCACGATGCTGGGGAGCAGGCGATATATCCTTTCCCTGCCGGGCTTCTGAACCGTGAGCACCGTGCCCCTCCTCGCCATGCTCATGAGGAGGTCCTCCAGGCGGTCGGCCTTGTCCGGCATCAGCTCCTTAAGCTGTGGGAGGGTACGGTTCTCGTAGATGGCCAGGTTCAGGGCCACCTCCGCCTCCTCCCCGGGGTAGAGGATGTGCAGGATCTCCATTAGCTGGGGAGACATGGGCACGCCGTTGATGGCCCGGTCCAGGTGCTCCGCCAGCCGGTGATACAAGCTCTCTTCCATTTCCTTCCTCCCTCGCGACCCCGCCCGCCGCAGCGGATCCCTTCAAAAAACATACCAACCGGTCGGTATATTTATTATGCCCCGTAGACGCGTACGGGTCAACTCCAGCTTGCCTCCCCATGCAGGGTGGTTTCCAATCCGAGGATGCATCGCCATGGAATGGTGAAGACGTTCAAGGCGGCCGATAGGGGTCGAGGCGGCTGGGGTTCCAAGTCCAAGAACGCATCGTCGGGGACTCGTGAGGCTTGATTAACGAGGCTTCACGGAGAGGGAGGCACTGTCGGGTTCCCCATCAGGCACCCCACGGTTAAAACCGCGGATTAGACCTCCACCCGCAGGGGACGGTCCTCCCCGGTCTCCCAGTCCGCGCGGGAATCGACGCCCCGGAAAGCATCGAAGCTTCCCTCCGGCAGGCCGACCAGGGGCGGTGATGAACGCCGCCGCGTTTTAGGCAAGCAGTGGAAGAAGCGATTGGAAGGTGCTCTCTATCGGGGGTTTTCCGGGGCGTTACGACGTTTTCGGGAATCCTTCAGGAGCACCCCTGGAGGGCCCTCCGGCTCTGCAGGCGGCGCAGGCGGGCATAGAGCTTTCCCACCGCCACCCCGGAGGCCGCGGCCAGGCGGGGGAAGAGGCGCCGGTAGTGGTACATGAGGCGCGAGGGGAGGCCGGGTATGACCAGGAAGCGGCCCTTTTCCACCCCGTCCAGGGCCCGGGACGCTATCTTCTCCGGCCGGCTGCTGAATGCTTCCAGGAGCCGGGCCACCTTCTCCCAACCGCGGAAGCGGAGGGGAAGGTCCTTGACCGGGTGGGACCTGGCCATGGGCGTGTTCACGTACCCCGGGCAAACCAGGGTGACCCCTATCCCCTGGGGTTTCAGGTCGTAGTAAAGGACCTCGCTGAGACCGGTAACGGCGAACTTGCTGGCGCAGTAAGCGGACTGGCCGGGTATGGGCACCAGCCCGTCGATGGATCCGATGTTCAGGATGTGACCGCTGCTTTTTTTCAGGAGGTCCGGCAGGAAGGTCTGGATGACGTTCACCGTGCCCATGAGATTGACGTCGATGATGCGCTTCCACTCCTCGTGTTCCGTGGATGTCACGTGGGCCACCAGGGTGATGCCGGCGCAGTTCACCAGGACGTCGGGGGAGAGGGAACTCTCCCGGAGGGCACGACGCAGTTCCCGCACCGCTTCTATGTCCGTCACGTCCACCCGGAAGGCGTGGACCCCGTGGCCCTGGCGGCGCACCGTTGCCTCCGCGGTTGCTAACGCCTCCGGGTTGATGTCCACCAGGAGGGGCACGGCCCCCCGGGACGCCGCCTCGGCGGCCACAGCCAGCCCAATGCCGCTTCCCCCTCCGGTGACCAGCACCGTTCGACCCCTCCAATCCATCCTCGACCTCATGGCTTTAAATCCTCCGCTTGACTCAATGTATCCCGCTCCTCGTTCCGGTGGAGGCTACCTGGCCGTTTCACGTGGCGGTAAAGGGCATCCGCTCCGAACCCGGGGAACGCACGCCCCTATCCCGAGGTCCGCCCGGCTCGTATCCAGGTCGGTTGACCTTTCTCATCCCGGGACGGTCTCGAATTTCCGGGTGCGTAACGCATCCCGCCGATTGTGTCCGGCCAGCCCGGTTCCGGACTCGATGCCTTCTCCCAGGAACCGCTTCCATGGTAACCGAATTAGTGAATAATTGCAATATGCAAAAATTTAATAAAGGAAAATAGTAGGATCAGGGTTTGCCTGATGTCTGAAGGGAAAAAGCCTGCTAGGCCCGCTTCTCGTTGATGGGTCGCGTATATCTTTACCGGAAGCGATGCGGCTCGCGTCGGTCCCCTGTTCTCCACCTCAATGTTTCGCAACCGCCCCTACTCACCCGGCCGCTTTCATCCGCCGTCCGCATAACCTCTTGAATTAACCGGTATTTTCCCCGCCGGTCACCCGCAAAAAGCTGAAATTACCTGTCCCACTACGAGCATCCCCACACTGTGGATTGTAATCCCCAGTCTTTTCCCTACCCATCCCTCAAGAGCGAAAATATCTCCCGAATATGGCCCGCCCATGCCCGCCACCTGGGGTGATATCTTGAGGCCCCCGCGTTCTCCCCACCTTCCATCCCGCAGGACAAAAATTTGACGCACGCTTTGATGCCGCAATATGATAGGCACGCGAATTACTTATAGTGCTGGGAGGGAGCATGTTCACCACCGCGACTGAGGCGCTCATCATCGGGGCGGGCATTCCGAGTGAGGCGGCGGCTCGGGGTCCTCACCGCGGGAACTTCCCGGCGCTACATGAACATCGGGGGCTGTATCCTCGGCAGGAGGTTGGCCATCCTGGGTTCGGGGGATATCGGCATGATCATGGCCCTCGGCTGACCCTGGAGGGGGCGTCGGTGGGGGCGGTGTTGGAGATCATACTTTGGCCGGGTGGACTGATTCGCAACGAGGTACAGTGCCTGCACGATTCGGCATCCTCCTCCTGGAGCATACGTTGACCTTCATCCACGAAGAGAGCCGAATACAGAGTGTTGCCATCTCCCGGGTAGGCGGGGAGAGGTAGATCGTACCGGCCGTTAATCGCCTGTGACTGCCCGCTCCTCTCCTCCTGGCTTATCCCGGAGCACGTACTCTCCGTCCAGATGGGCATGGAGCTGGAGGCAGTAACCGGGGGCCGGTGGTGAACGAGAACCGGAATACCAGGATACCCGGCGTCTTTGCCGGTGGAAACGTGATTTAGAAAGAGCATGTCTGCAAGGAGGTGGCGAAGTTGAAGATCATCGATTGCCTCTGCAATCTCCCCACTCTGGAGGGCATCATCGACCAGGTGGTAGGCTTGCCTCCCCAGATGACCGAATACCTGAGGAACGTCTTCGGTCCCCGGGTTGCCCCCATGTTCGGGCTTACCGCCGAGGAGCTGGCCCGAGCCAAGGAGGAGATGAACGAGGAGGAGCTCTGGAAATATATGGAACCCAAGGTGAGGCACATTGCCCAGAGCGAGGAGCAGTTTATCTCCACCCTGGACTCCTGGGGAGTGGAGATCGCCGTTCTCTTCAATTTTGACGAGGAGACCGTATCGGGCGTCAGGGGCCTCACCAACGACTACTATGCCGGCGTGGTGAGCCGGCATCCGGATCGCTTGCGTTGCTTTGCGGGAGTGGACCCTCACAAGGGGATGGACGCCGTGCGTGAGGTGGAGCGGGCGGTGAAAGAACTGGGCTTGCACGGAGTGGCCCTTCGCCCCTTCATGCAGCAAATCCCGGCCGATCACCGGAAATTCTATCCCATCTATGCCAAGTGCGTGGAGCTGGGGGTGCCGGTGTGGATCCACACCTCCATAAGCTACGCCAGCCTTCCCATGTACGTCGCTCATCCCTCCCACCTCGACCAGGTATGCTTGGATTTCCCCGAGCTGAAGGTGGTGGCCGGACACGGCGGCTGGCCCTGGACCGCCGAGCTGGTGGCGGTAGCCTGGCGACACCCCAACCTCTACATCGACTTCTCCTCCGTCCGCCCCCGCTACGTGGGACGGCACAACACGAGCTGGGAGCCTCTGGTAGAATATGGCAACAGCATCCTGGCCGACCGTATCGTCTTCGGCTCCACTTGGCTTTACGTGGGGATGAGCGTTCCGGAGATGGTGGAGGAAATAAAGCAGATGCCGCTTAAGGAGGGAATACTGGAGAAGTGGCTTTACCATAACGCCGCCCGCCTTCTTGGAATAGAACAAGAATGACCATATCCCAAGGGGATCCGCATCCCCATGGTTGGAAGCCGGATACCTTTCCGGATATCCGGAAGTATCGGGGTCCGGCAAGCGCGGCCCGAGGAAGAACTTTGCACGGGATCGATTGCCACGTGGGAGGGGAGAGGAAGATGCTTGAAAAATTCATGGACAGGGACAAGAGGATGACTGCCCGGGAGGCAGTGGAAAGGTTCGTCTCCGACGGGGATTCCCTGGTCATCGCCAACTGTCTGTATGCCACGCCCTATGCCCTATTGCACGAGATCATACGGCAAGGCAAGAAGGACCTCACCGTGTTCCAGCAGGGGGGGATCGACGAGTTAGACCAGTTGATAATGGGGAAATGTGTCCGGAAATTGGTCATGGCCTACAACTTCCGGGTAGCGGGGGAGCGGATCGAGACCGTCCTGGAACGGGCATTGCGGAGGGGGGAGCTGGAGATAGAGGACTATTCCAACTATACCCTCCTGACCATGCTCCAGGCGGGAGCCATGGGCTATCCCTTCCTGCCGGTGATGTCCGGAATCCGGGAGACCGACGTCTATCACGTGGAGCGCGCCTTCAAGGGGGAGAAGTTCGGCGAGGTGACCTGCCCCTTCACCGGAGAGAAGGTGGTGGTGGTGAAGGGAAGGAACCCGGACGTGGCCGTCCTGCACGTGCAGCGGGCGGACAAGTTCGGCAATGCCCAGCTATGGGGCGCCCTCATCAATTCCAAGTGGGCTTGCCTGGCCTCGAAAAGGGTCATCGTGTCCTGTGAGCAGGTGGTGGACGAGGAAACCATCTTGAGGACGCCTCATTTAACCATCGTTCCCGGTTTCCGGGTCTGTGCGGTGGTCGAGGAGCCTTGGGGAGCACACCCATCCGAGCTGCTTGGTTTCTATGATTACGACATGGTCTTCCGCAGCGTCTACTTCATGCAGACCATGAGCGAGGAGGGCGGTCAAGCCTGGATGGACGAGTGGGTTTACGGGGTCGAGAACCGGCAGAAATACCTGCAGCATTACGTGGAACGTTTTGGAGTCAGGTACCTGCAGGAGCTTCGCGCCAAGCCCTATCCGAGCATTCCCGCCGATTACGGGGCCACGGGAAGGAGGGCTTGGGACGATAATGACGTGAGCTTCAACTTTCAGATGACCCGCGAGGAGTTCCTTCGGGCCCTGGAAGAGAAAGGGGGTTTCGTAAATGGTTAAATATACGGAAACGGAGATAATCGTGGCCAACGCGGCCAAGGAAATTCAGGACGGCGATATCGTGGTCATCGGCCAGGGTATCCCCATGGCTGCCGGTGTCCTGGCCAAGGCCACCCACGCCCCCAACTGCATCATCCTCACCGAGGCGGGCCTGGTGGACATCCGGCCCTTCCGCAACCCCCTGCACATCGCCGACCCCACTTGTACACGGGGTTACACCTACTCCTGCGACATGATCGACATCTTCGCCACCATCGTCAACCGCGGATTGGTTGACGTTACCTTCCTGGGAGTGGGGCAGATAGACCGCTTTGGGAACATGAATTCCACCGTTTTCGGGGATTACGATAACTTCCGGATGCGCATGATGGGAGCGGGAGGAGCGCCGGAGTTCTTCGGTTATGCCCGCAAGGCGGTTCTCACCATGCGTGGCGGCAAGTTCGTGGAGAAGGTGGATTATGTGTCCTCTCCCGGTTACCTGGACGGCTACGGGGCGCGCGAGCGGGCGGGCTTTCCTCCCGGAAGCGGACCCAAGGTACTATACAGCGCGAAAGGGGTCTTTCATTTCGAGGAAGAGAGCGGCGAGATCTTCCTCTACGGACTCTTCCCGGGTCATACCGTGGGGGAGATCAAGGCGGAGGTGCCCTGGGAGCTGAAGGTAGCCGAGGAGTTGGTGGAGTTGCCCCCGCCCACCCGGGAGGAGGTGGATTTAATCCGTGAATTCGCCCCCGAGATCGCGGCGGGAAGAAGACTACAGCTGGAGCTCTCCGTTCCTCGCATTCTCCAGGCCTTGAACAAGCAGCGAACTTGACATTATGGAATATATTTATCCACACTACAATCGGGGTTTGATGGCGAGATTCGGCTGTCCCGGCGGGAGGAACGAACCGGGCGAGGCGGTTCCCCTGCATCATTTCACACCGCTTCTTCTGCGGCAATAGAAAACGCATCGAGGCCTTGGACCCGGCGGTCCCGCCTTGCACAAAAGGGAGGGTTTTTATAGCCGGAAGGCTGGATCTTCGGGTCGAGAAGCCTTGATTTCCGCGTGGACTTGAAGGGAGGGAGGTCAAGGATGAACGTGGCCATGCTGGGAGAGGAGCACTACCACCGGCTGGGCGAGACGGTGTCCATGGTCTTCGAGGGGAGGGAAATAACCAACCTGGAGACCATCAAGAACTCCAACCGCCTGGGGAACGCGCTGAAGAAGCTGGGCATCGGGACGGGAGACGTGGTGGCGGTGACCATGTCCAACTGCCCCCAGGTCTTCGAGTCCTTTGGTGCCGTGTTCCGCATCGGGGGGGTGGCCCTCCCCATCCTCTTCGTCCTCACCGCGGAGGAGTTCCGCTATATCTTGGACGATGCGGGAGCCACGGCGGTGATCACCGATACCATCATCGCCCCCAAGGTCCTGGAGGCCGCGTCGGGCCTGGAGAGCGTGCGGCATATCATCGTGGTGGGCGGGGAGGACTCCGAGCGCACCCTGTCCTACGAGAGGCTCCTGGAGGAGAACTCCCCCCACCTGGACATCGAGGACCGGGACCCCGACGACGTGGCCATGCTCATGTACACCTCGGGAACCACGGGCAAGCCCAAGGGCGTCATGCTCACCCACCGCAACCTCATCACCTCGGCGGAGAGCGCCTACTACGCCAACGAGGTGGAAAAACCCCAGGTGAGCCTGGTGTGCCTTCCCATGGCCCACATCTACGGGGTGGGGGCCATGAACGCCGGCAACCTCTCCGAGCACCGCGAGACGCGGGCCATCCTCATGCGCTGGTACGAGCCGGAGGAGTGCATGCGCCTCATACAGAAGTACCGTATCAATTTCTTCCCCGCCGTGCCCACCATGTTCTCCCTCATCCTCAACCACCCCAACGTGGACCACTATGACTTGAGCTCCCTGGAGGACACCATCGCCGGGGCCGCTCCCCTTCCCCTGGAGCTCCGGCGGGCCTTCATGGAGAAGTTCGGCTGCCGCATGCGCCAGCTCTACGGGCTAACCGAGTCCACGGGGATGGGGGCCATCCTCCGCCCCAGCCAGGAATGGCGGGACGGGGCGGTGGGCAAGGCCTACGACAACATGGAGCTTGCCGTATTCGACGAGGAAGACCGGCCGTTGAAGCCGGGGGAGATAGGAGAGATCGTCATCCGCGGGCCCCAGGTGATGAAGGGCTACCACAAGCTCCCCGAGGAGACGGCTGAGGCCCTGCGCAATGGGTGGCTGCACACCGGGGACGTGGGCTTCCTGGACCAGGACGGCTACCTCTACATCACCGACCGCAAGAAGGACATCATCATCAAGGGCGGCGAGAACATCATGCCCACCCAGATAGAGGAGGTCATCTACCGCCATCCCGCGGTGGCCGAGGCCGCGGTCATCGGGGTGCCCGATCCCACCTACGGGGAGGAGATCGTGGCCTACGTGGCGCTCAAGTTCGGTGCCGATGCCACGCCGGAGGAGATCCTCTCCTTCTGCCGGGAGAACCTCCCCACCTTCAAGCAGCCCAAGGAGGTGCGCGTCCTGGAAACCCTTCCCAAGAGCTCCATCGGGAAGATCCTTAAGCGGGAGCTGCGCCGCCTGGCTCGATGAGAACTGACTACCCGCACCGCCCTCCCCGGTATCCCCGGGGAGGGCGTCATTATGTGCACCGACATCGGGATACCATCATTTACCATATTTAATTTCCTGCGCGGAAGGGAAGCATGGGTGTGGGAGGGAACGAGAGCCCCGCGTGAGACCGGTATATTCATGGCGGGCCCTCAAACCGTTTCGATTAACGCTTGGACGTGGAAAGCAACGGGGACTCGCCGGGAGAGCGGCGTGACACGAGGACGGCCGACGCGGGTTTTAGCGTAAAGGGCCCTCGCTTTTTCCGCGGCTTATGGAAGGGAGGAAAATCAATGGGCGGGAAGGTTCTGGTGGCCTACGGGACAAAGCACGGGGCCACGGGGGAGCTGGCGGAGAGGATCGGGGCCGCGCTCCGGGAGGCGGGCCTGGAGGCGGACGTGATCCCTGCCGGCGAGGTGGAAGATATATCCGGTTACGGAGCGGTGGTCCTGGGGAGCGGGGTGTACTACGGCCGCTGGCTGAAGTCCGCCGTCAAGTTCCTGAAGAGGTGGCGGGAGGAACTGGCGAAGGTCCCGCTGTGGGTCTTTTCCAGCGGTCCCACCGGCGAAGGCGAGCCGGAGGAGTTGACCAGCGGCTGGCGTTCCCCGAAACCCCTCCGGTCGCTTCTGGAATCCCTTCAACCCCTCGACATCGCCCTCTTCAAGGGGAAGATAGAACCCGGGGAGCTTGGGTCCCTGGAGAGGAAGGTGATTGACAAGGTCAAGGCACCGGTGGGTGACTTTCGCGAGTGGGGGGAAGTGGAAGCCTGGGCCTCTTCCATAGCCGAGCATGTCAAGGAGGCCATGCCCTGAGGCTCCGGAAAGCCGGCCGGCACGGTCGACCTTCAGAAGGTGTTCTTCGAAATCCGGAAGCCTTGTCCCGGCCGCCCTGGAGAGGTCCAGGCACCTGGCCATCCTCTCCAGGGCGCGTAGGTGCGGAAGCCTGGTGTGGTAGATACTTGCGGTGATTCCAACTGAACCTTTCACCTGGACACCTCCTTGCCCTACTTCTACGACAAGAGGGGAAGTATAGGGGGTGTCCACCATGTTCCTGACCCTGGGGCAAACCCACTGGTTCCTGCGGGCGCCTTCTTCTTCGACGTGGTATATAACGGGCTTGCTCCTCACGGTCCTGCATAGGTTAGAAAAGAACTCGGGCCTGAAAGCGCGAATGCCGATGCCCGTCGCTCAACGCCGGAACATCCGTGATACCGAAGGCTAAAAGGCGGGCGCTTTCTTGCCGATGCAAGGATGGCGATGCGGGTGCGTCGCCTCGAGGAAATGGACCACTGGCGGAAGAAGGGCATGGTCCGGTGGCAGAAGACAGGGAAGGTCGGGGTAGATACCAGGCTGATAAGAAGAGGGAGAGCGAAAGGCGGAGAAGGGAAGGGCCGTTGAACGGGAGGGCTTGTAAAGACGGAAGATAACGGGAACCAGGGAGGAAACGAGGAAGGTGAGGAAGATGGACATCCTGTTCCTGTGCAAGACGTTGCCCCACGAGAAGGTCATCGGGGGCCCTATCCTGGTGTATAACCGCGTGCGCATCCTCTCTCAACGACACAACGTTTCCCTTCTCTGCTTTGTCTCCGAGGAGGAGCGGGAATACCAGGACACAGTGGCCCGCTTCTGCCTGGATTACCGGGGGGTGCCCATGCCTCCTTCCCGGCCTTTCCCCCGCAAGGCCTGGGATTTCCTCTTCTCGCCCGTCCCCATCTATTTCCTGAACGCTTACTCCCCGGAGATGTACGCCTGCCTGCGGGAAATGGTGGGAAGGCACCGCTACGACGTGGTGGTCTCCGAGTACTCCGCCGTGGCCCAGTACTTGTTCCGCAACCCGGATCTTGCGGGCATGAAGCGGGTCATGTCCGTGCACGAGTGCTACTCCCTGGCGCGCCGCAAGGCCTGGAGGGTACAGCGCTTCTCCCGCGAGGGCATCTCCGCCCTCTTCAACCTCAAGGGGCTCCGCAAGTTCGAGTTCGACATGTACGCCGACGCCGATCTGGTGCTCACCCTCACCCCTGAGGGGAAGCAGGAGCTTCTGGACATACGCCACGATCTCAGGATCGAGGTGGTTCCCCACGGCGTGGACGTGGATCACTTCTGCGCGTCCGGCGAATGCGAGCGCGAGGAGGCGGTCATGTTCCTGGGGAACTACCCCCACGACCCCAACCGTGATGCCGTGCTCTGGTTCCACGAATCGATGTGGCCGCGTATCAGGGAGAGGGTACCGGAGGCGCGTTTTTACGTGGTGGGGAAGGACCCCACCCCCGACCTGCTGGAGCTGGCCCGACGCGATCCCTCGGTGGTGGTCACCGGCACGGTGGAGGACGTGCGCCCCTACTTCGAGCGGAGCAAGGTCTTCGTCAACCCGGTGCGCATCGGGGGCGGGTTCCGGGGAAAGATCCTGGAAGCCATGTCCATGGGGCTCCCCATCGTGACCACCTCCCTGGGGGCGGAAGGAGTGGAGGCTCGGAACGGGGAGGATATGATTATCGCCGACGATCCCCAGGAATTCGCCGAGGCCGTGGTCCGCTTGCTCCGGGACGACGAGCTGTGCTGCCGGCTGGGGGAACGCGCCCGGGAGCTGGCCGAGGAATGCTTCTCCTGGGAGAAGGGCGTGGAGCGCCTGGAGCAGGTGCTCCTGGACCTGGTGGAAAACGGGTGAGCATCGGCGTGGTTGACCTCGCCTCCGAGGTATCCCGCGACATCCTTCCTGAACCCGGACGAAAAAGAGCGATCTTTACCGGGGCCTGACCCTCCACGCCTGGAAGGCGTAGTTGACTCCGGCGGGAGGAAGCCGCGGAGCGTGTTGTTCGCGCCATCGCCCTTACCGGGAGAAGGGGTCAGGTGACACATACCGACGTCGTTTTCCGTGCCGCCGCGGGCGGGGATTCGTCTTTCGCGAAGAAGCGGTCTTAAACGCCGCCGGTCACCGTAGGTCCTTGGCCAGAACCTCCCTCACGTAGGCCAGGAATTCAGGTCCATAGCCCTGTTCGGCGTGGCCGAAGCGGGGGAAGGTCTTCAGGCGGCAGTGGTCCCCGGCCCTCCGCTTTATCTCGCGGGCCTGTTCCACCTCGAAGATGTAGTCGTCTTCCCCCTGGATGATGGTCAGGGGTTGGGGGCCCGTGAGGGGCGCCAGCTCGGCGGGGGAGGCCTGTTTCTTCCAGGAGGCATCCACGGCCACCCGGTACCGGATGCGGGCCACCAGCCTCCCCAGGGGGTTGCCCATGAGCAGGCGGATAAGCCTGGCCCCCGGGGCGCGGGCGGACCACAGGTCGGCGGGGACGCTCACCGCCAGGGTGGAGTCCAGCCCCCCGTAGAGGGCGGCGTAGCGGATGACCACCACCCCGCCCATGGAAAAGCCCAGGGCGGCCAGCTTGCGGTTTCCGTCGCCCCGGGCCAGCTCCACCACCGCCTTGAGGTCCAGCACCTCCCGGTAGCCGAAAGTGGAGCGGCCTGTCGAAAGGCCGTGCCCGCGGAAGTCGAAGGTATACACCGTGTAATCCAGGGATAATTCCTGGGCCAGCGCCACCAGCCCTCGGATGTTCTTGTTCCCCCCGAAGCCGTGGCAGAGGATGACCCCCCTTTCCGGCAAGCGGCCCAGGCGCAGGGTGTCCAAAAGAACGCCGTCCTCGGTGCGCACCGGCCTCCGGAGGATCTGGACGGTGTAGGCGGCGAACATGCCCTCCTCGGGCAGGTCCCGGTTCACTCCGCTTTCCATGGGGAAATTATAAAGCGAAGCATGTAGATGAAGCAGTCTTCCCGCCCCCCTCCGACTGGAGAAGGTGATGCAATCGGGCAAGAAATGAGAGTCCCTCGAGAAGGCACCATCACACCGCTCGGGACGCGGGGACCGGGCAGGCCTTGATGCCATATAATGGAAAATAGTTACCCTGCGGCATGTGGATGGGGTACTTTTCCCTGGCAAGTGATCGATTTTGTTGAAAAGTGCCTTCGGTTTGTGAAAGAATATCCCCGGCCGCGCACCACAGCACGGCCGGAGGAGGCGAAAAAGTCATGCTCATCGACATGCACGTGCACACCGCGGTCAGCTCCCCCTGCTCCCGCATCGATCCCCGGCAGCTCATAAACGTGGCCTGCGAGCTGGGCCTGGACGCCGTGTGCGTCACGGAACACGAGGAGATGGAGGGTGCGCAGGTGGCCTGGGAGCTGGGAAAGAAGCTGGGGTTTCCGGTGCTGCGCGGGGTGGAGGTGTACACGGATTGCGGCGACATGCTGGTCTTCGGCCTGGAGATGCCGTCCTTCCCCCTGCGGGTGCCCTTCGAGGAACTCCTGCGGCAGGTGAGGGAGGCGGGCGGGTTAATCATCCCCGCCCATCCCTGCCGCAGCGACCGGGGCTTCCACGACAAGATGGGCCGGGATAAGGCCGAGTTCCTTCTGGCCCACGTGGACGCCCTGGAGGTCAAGAACGGGGGCAACACCGAGGAGGCCAACCTGAGGGCCGAGGCCGTGGCCCAGGAGTACGGCATCCCCGGCATCGGGGGGAGCGACGCCCACTTTCTCATGCAGGTGGGGCGCTGCCTCACCGTCTTCGAGCGGGACGTCGAGTGCGAGGAGGACCTGGTGCGGGAGGTAAAGGCCGGCAGGTGCCGGGCCGCCTACGCGCACGAGGTAGAGGGGATAGAGCTTTCCCGCCCCTGGAGGTAGCCTTGATCATAGACCTGCACATCCACACCAACCTGGGTTCCATATGTTCCCAGCTGGGCCCGGACGAGCTCCTGGAGAGGGTCCAGGAGCTGGGCATCGACGCCATCTGCATCACCGACCACCATTCCCACCGCGGCGCCGACCGCATGCTGGAGTACGCCGGGGACCGCGGGTACCCCATCTTCCGGGGGGTGGAGATCTACACCGACTACGGGGACATGCTGGTCTTCGGTCTCCGCAGGGACACCCGGTACCACCTTACCACTTTCTGGGAGCTGGTGGAGATGGTCGAGGAGGACGGGGCGGTCATCATCCCCGCCCATCCCTGCCGGGGGTGGGACCCCAAGCACGGGCACTGTCACGCTTTCCCCCGGGAAATCGCCGAATATATAGTGGCCATCGAGACCCACAACGGGGCCAACAAGGTCCGCAGCAACCTCCAGGCCCAGGAGCTGGCCCGCGAGTGGGGGAAGCCGGGGACGGGAGGAAGCGACGCGCACGCCCTCTGGCAGGTAGGGAAGTGCGTCACTGTCTTCGAGCGGGAGATAAGAACCGAGGAGGACCTCATCCGGGAGCTCCGGGAGGGGAGGTTCTACGGGGCCTACCTGGAGGAGCTGCGCCGGGAAGTCGTCTGAGTACTTCCCCTGCCACTTCGCCTAAACCAGGCCGGCTCGGGTCACGGCTTTGCGAACCGACTCCGCGGGGGCGGCCTTCATGAAGTGGATTCCGGAAAGGCCGGGTATCTCGCGCAGGGCCCGCGCCGTCTCCGCGGCCAGGGCCGCCCCCTCCAAGTCTGGATTGGCAGCTTTTTCCAATCTCAGGATCACTTCCCCCGGAACCTCCACGCCGGGAAGTCCGCCGGAGAGGAACCTCGCCGCCCGGGCGCTCCCCAGCACCAGTACCCCGGCCAGGAGGGAGGGCTCCCGCAGTACGGCGCGGGCTTCTTCCCACCACCCGGCGAAGGCGGCGGCGTCGAAAACCGGCTGGGTGACCAGGAAGTCCGCGCCCGCCTCCAGCTTGGCCCGCGCCCGCTCCAACTCCGCGCGGCCTCCCCGGTGGTCCACGGCGGCCCCGATGAGGAAGGGGATCCCCGGGGAACCGCCCTCCACCTCTGGGCCGCCTTTGCGCATTCCCGCGGCCAGGGCGATGAGGCCCGGGGTGCCCAGGCAGCGCACGTCCACGGCCTCCGGATGGTCGCCCAGGCGGGCGGGGTCGCCCCCCAGGAGGAGTAGATTGTATATCCCCCAGGCGGCGGCGCCCAGGAGCTCGCTTTTCAGGGCTATGCGGTTGGAGCGGATGCAGGTCAGCTGGAGGACCGGCTCTACCCCCAGCTCCCGGAGGAGGATGCACCCCGCCAGGCTGCTCACCCGGGGGCGGGCCCCCGGGGACTCGGTCACGAAGACGGCGTCGGCGAGGGGGGCGAGGAGCAGGGCTTCCCTGGAAAAGTCATCCATCCGCGTGCCGCGCGGGGGATGGAGGTCACAGGTGACCGCGAAGCGCCCGGAACGCAGCGCGGCGGCCAGCCGGGTAGGGCCGGCGAATTCCCTTTCCTCCCCGGGGAGCTCGCCGCTCGCCGCGTTTCCCTTCGGCGCCCCTCCGCTGCCGTTCTTCGCGTCATCTCCGGCCATGACAGGTGATACCTCGATGGCCCGTAAGTTGTTTCGCCCTTCCTTTTTAGATGGAAGAGAGGACCGATTATGACTGTTGGTACCTCGATGGCCAGGGAGGGTCTCCGGTACCTCTCCACCCCATTTAAACCTCGTCCGCGGCCGCGATCTGTGGTCCCCCGAGGATCGTCTGGGCCCCCGGCATCGCTCTTCCTTCGAACTCCGCGCCGTCCAGGGGGCGGCGCTTCCCGGTGCGCTGGCTCCCTTCCCCCTCGCCGTCCTTCCCGGTCCCGCATTCACCTGCCCATGGTGATCCGGAAGCGGCACCGCTCGTCGCCGCGAGGAAGGGACTCGAGCACCTCTATCCGGAAATCGCCGCCCAGGTGGGAGACCAGGCCGGTGAACTCGTGCTGAGAGCAGCTCTCCTCGCAGTTGATGGGCAGGTGCTTGAAGTACCAGTCATACCAGGGGTCCCTGCGTATGGTGAGGTATCCCACGTCGCCGTCCAACTCCGCGTAGATCTGCTTCAGCTTGGGAAGGTAAGCCAGGGACTCGTTGTTGAGGAGCAGGAGGAGCTTCATGGCGTCCTCCACCGTGGGCTTGAGGCGATAGACCCTCACCAGACGCTTGCCGGCGCTCCATCCCACGCCGTGCATGGCCGCGTTGACCAGGTCCTGGAGTTGCCGGGGGCTAAGCCTGGAGGTGGCGTACTGGGCGATGTCGTTGAAGACGCCCATGAGGGCGGCGTAGAGGGTGCGGTATTTATCGTCCACGGACATGGCTGGGCAGACGAGCATCTCCATGCTATCACCTCCTGCGGCCATTCTAACATGGGAGGCCTTCCGCCGGAGAAAGCGGGGAGGCGGCGTTTAGGGGCTTACTTATTCGAATCTGTTTCACTCCTGCCCGCGCTTTCCCAGCCCTCTTAATGCAGGGTCACGTGGCCGGACTCTAGAAGAGCTTTGCCGTCGATCCCGGGCGCGTGTTTTACCAGCCCTCTCAATACCGGGTCACGTGGTGCTCGCAGAGCCCGAAAAGGTCCTCAACTGCGTACGTTTCCCCTCCCGAGCCCATCTTCCCCCGGAAGAGCCCGAAGGGCTGGTGGAAATCGGAGAGGAGCGGGCCCACGCGTATCCTCTCCGCCCGTTCCCCCTGGGGCCGGAACTCCACCTCCACGGAGCCGTCCGTGGTCCGGATGAACCAGGGACCGAGCACGTCCGCCTCGCTGTAGCCGAAACGCGCCGCGCCGGTCAGGTAGATGCAGCCGTCCACCCAGTAGCAGTTCTCGTTGTATCGCTCGTCGTCGGCGATGTTGTTGTGGCACAGGTTGGCGGCCAGCAGCCTGCCCCCGGTGTCGTACCCGGCGAAGGTCATCCATCTCCAGAAGCTCCGGTATGGGTAGAAGGCCTTCTGCTCGTCGAGCAAGCAGACGTCGCGGGCGGGGTCCAGCTCGATGACCTCCTCGCCCACCGTCACCCGCCCCTCCACCGGGCAGGCCGCCTTGTGGGTGTACAGGGGCCGGTTGGGGGCGAAGGGGCTCACCACTACCAGGGGCTGGAAACGGGACAGGTCCTCGAGCATGCGGAATTCCCCCCGGATGCCCGGGATGCCCCGGGACTCCGCGTTAAGGAGCACGCGGTGATAGCCGTCCTCCAGGCGGTTCTCCACCCGCAGGGAGTAGCCACGGGCGGAAAAGGAGCATTCTCCTCTCCAAACCGACTCCGCCACGCGGGCTTTTGCTCCCGGGGCCTGGCGGGAGTGTTCGTGTATCTCGCCCGTGCCCCGGCGGTAATGGTAGATAAAGGAGACCCCCATGAACTTGGCGTCGAAGACCACCATCCCCAGGTAATGTTCCGGGTGGATGACCCCGAAATGCTGCCATTCCTTGAGGCGCAGCGCGGCCAAAGGCTGCAGTCGGGGGTGCTTGAGGCGGAAAATATCCGCCTCCCTGATATTGAGTTCCCGGAAGGGTTCCCGAAAAACGCCGAAGTCCACAACCTGGCCGCCCTCCACCAGCCGCGGAGGCGTCTCCTTCATCTCCCGCAACCCTCTTTCCATCTCGCCCTCCTTTCCCTGTACCTGCACGGCTCGTGGTCGGGGGTGTATTCGGGTGACCGCGCCGCCCTTCATGCCTTCCCGTGCCCTTTCGCGGAGCGGACGCGAACTTTTACGGCGACCTCCGGATGTACCGCTACCCTCTTTCCATCACCATTTTCGTCTCCCATTCTCGCATAAGCGACGTAACTTGTCCCTCGATGTGGGTATAAAGTATGGGGAAGTATGGGGAGCCGGCCGATGGGCTTCGGAACGGACCGGGAAAGGAGAGGATGACGGATGATCACCGCTTTCCAGCACGTGGGCATGGGCGTGCACGACACCGAGCGCACCTACCGATTCTATCGGGACTTGTTGGGATTCCGCGTGAAGCTCAGCGACAAGACCAGCTACCTGGAGGAGATGGCCCCCATAGTCGGGGCGGTGGTGGAGATGCGGGCCCTCATGGCCATGAACGTGAGGGGAGGGGCGGCCATAGAGCTCATCGAGCACACCTCCACCCGGCCCCAGGATCCCCCCCAGCCGGTGGAATGGGGGGACATCGGTTACCTGGAACTGGGACTCAAGGCCTTCCGGCTAGACGACCTCTACCTGAATCTCAAGAGGAAGGGCGTGGATTTCCTCACCCCGGTGAGGAGGATGGAATGGGGTGAAGGGAGAGGCGAGAAGTACGCTTACCTGCGGGACCCGGACGGTCTCCTCATCCAGCTGGTGGAGGAGGAGGGAGGAAGGAGGCCCGAGGTGGGAGGGGTCCGCCATGTGGCCCTGGGGGTGCGGGACATGGAGAAGTCCCTGTCCTTCTACCGCCAGGTGCTGGGGTTCGAGGAGACCCTCTACGAGTTCCGGGGTTCGCTTCCCGAGATGGAGCCGGTCACCGGGGGCAAGGAGACGGAGATGGTGGTCCTCAGGCACCGGCCGGAGGGGGAGAGCGCCCTGCCCCTCCTGGAGAGCGCGGTAATCAAGCTGGTCCATACTCCGAAATACCACGGCAAGGTGATCTACGAGGGGCGGAGGTGGGGAGACATCGGGCTCATGGAGATGGCTTTCGACGTCGTTGACCTCCCGGGGACGGTCAACCAGGTCCTGGCCCGTGGCGCGGAGCTCTACCATCCCCCCACCCGCGTGGACATGGGCTCTGGGACCATCGGCTCCTTCGCCTACCTCAAGGACCCCGACGGCAACGTGGTGGAGCTGGTGGAGGTGGAGAAGGTCATGCACGCCTCCCCACGCCTGATGAAACGCGCCCTGGTCTGGCCGCTCAAGGCGGCGGCCAGGCTGAGGCTGCTCTGAATCAGGCCCCCATCTTCCGATTGAGGATATCATCAGGGCATCGAAGTAGACGACTTTTCATTATTTCGGCAAGGTGACCGTAAATTGACAAATGCCGTAGATGTACCGTTTGATTGCCTTTATGGTATGGGGAAAACACCAGGTTTGATCCTGCAAGATTACGATTTTCGGTCAACCTGTCGAGGCCTGGGACACATAAAGGGAGATGATGAGAATGGATATTCCCGGTGACGTAAAGGTGCCGGAGGACCTGCAGGAGACGGCCCGATTCCACGGCCACCTGTGCCCGGGGTTGGCCCTGGGGTACCGGGCCGTCCGGGCGGCCATGGATAGGATGGGCCTAGAACGCTCCCGGGACGAGGAGCTGGTTTGCGTGGTGGAAAACGATTCCTGCAGCGTGGATGCCGTGCAGTACCTGGCCGGCTGCACCTTCGGCAAGGGAAACCTGGTTTTCCGTGATCATGGGAAACAGGTCTTCACCTTCGCTTCTAGGAGCCACCCCGGCAAAGCGGTGAGGGTAAGCCTGAGGGCGGATGCTTTTCCCCCGCCGGGTGACGAGGAGCCTTCGGCGAGGAGGGAGAGGGTGCTGCGGAAATTGCTGGAAGCCCCCCTCAAGGAGCTCTTCCGGGTGGAGGAGGTGGATTTCCGGCTCCCGGAGGAAGCGGTCATACATCCTTCGGTGCCCTGCGAGCGCTGCGGGGAGCCCACCATGCAAACCCGCCTGGTGGAGGTGGACGGGAAGAAGCTGTGCATCCCCTGCGCCGAAGCCGTCCGGGTTCCTTAAGCCAGGATGATGCGGCTTCTCTCCTTCCAGTCCTCGTCCAGCTCTCCCCTGAACACGCGCCGGGCCGGTCCCCGCGTAAGCACCTCGCCTTTCGGGGTCACCTCCACCTCCATGAGCCCTCCAGGAAGCTGAACGTGGACCTTCCTCTTGCACCTCCCGGTGCGCAGGGCGGCCGCCACCGCCGCCGCCGCTCCCGCGGCGCTGGCCAGCGTCTCGCCCGCCCCCCTTTCCCAGGAGCGCAACCTCATCTCGGACATGTTTATCACCTGGGCGAACTCCACGTTAACCCGCAGGGGGAAGACGGGATGGTTCTCTAGGGCGGGCCCCAGTTCCCGTACCAGGTGCCCGTCCGGCTCCTCCAGGAAGAGGACGCAGTGGGGGGAACCCATGGAAAGGCAAGTAACGTTCAGCCGCCTTCCGCCCACCTCCAGGGGCTGGTCTACCGCCTCTTCCCCCTCGCCCTTCATGGGTATGGAGGAGCGGCGGAAGTCGGGTTTGCCCATGTTCACTTCTATGGTGGTCACCCTGCCCATGGCCGTGTGGATGGTGATATCCCTTATTCCGGAGGGCGTCTCCACCCTCATGCGCTTTTCGGTGTAGCCGCCCGTGTCGTAGAGGTGCTTGGCCAGGCAGCGGAGGCCGTTTCCGCTCACCCCCGCCTCACTGGCGTCCGGGTTGTAGTTCACCATCCGGCAGGCGGCCTTCTGCGAGGGTTCGATGAGGATAATGCCGTCGCTTCCTATGCCCAGGTGGCGGTCGCAGAGCATCCGGATGTCCTCGGGGGAGAGGCGCACGGGAGATTTAAGCGCGTCTATGAGGATGAAGTCGTTGCCCAGGCTGTGATATTTGAAGAACTCCACCTCTCCCTCCTGAGTCGTTCCTTGCCTTCACCAACGGAGCCGTACCGTCCCGGAATCCAAGGGAGTTGACGCACCACCTGGCTTCGCCAAAGCCACCCTTCACCGACGGAGCCGCACCGTCCCGGGATGGCATGTTGAAGAACCAGGGCCTCCGTCCCCGGCTCCCTCACCATCTTTAACGATATACTCTGCGTCTCCTGAATACTTACAAGGACGAGCTGCCCAACCCAGCTCCCGGCTCCCTCACCATCTTTTTAACGATATAGCCGCCTTTCGACATGAACTCTTCTTATCCTGCTCTTTTGCTTCCCCGGCATATCCAAACGGTAGTACTTTTTTCCGTATCCTGATGCCTGAGGAGCCCAGTGTCCTCTCGACAGGTTGACCGAAAATGGAAATCTTGCAGGACGAAAGCCGATGGTTTCCAGTTCAATACTGCCAAACACATGGTATACCTACGTCGTTCAGTCATTTCCCGGTCGCCTTGTCAAGACGAACCTCCATATCCTCGCGAAACCTTTTCCGCTTCCTGGTTCCGGAGGGAAAGAAACGGACCCCTGGATGTTTAGTGCCGCCTCCATGAACGCGTTCCTGGCTGCTCCCAAAATACCACAGAACGTGGACCGGGACACGGTCGATGTCTGTGGCCGGTGCTTGGTCCCCTCTGCACGCAAAGCCGGACTTCGTGGATGTCGCTCGTCCGTCGTGCGGGTCTTAGACATGGTTGGCATGCGGGGCACGGCCGGCCTGCGTAGTCCAAGCGCATTAACCCTTCCTCATCCCGTAACCAGGATCACGGATGTCGTTCGCATGCCAATCAGGTTATGATGTTGGGTGGAGTTCCTTGGATCGGGATTCTATCCAAAGAGCCAAGTAATGATGGAGCTCGTTGAGCGCCTTCCAAGGTGAAAGGTCCTTGGCCAGGGATGCTATCCGTGGAGAGAAGAGATGTGGGGGTTCCGGGGCTCGACCGGGGGGCGCCCCTTTTGACCGGCGTGGAGGCTAATCGGGGAAGGACGGCGAGGCCCTCACGGCGCGCGAGGGAAAAACGAGGGGACCCCAACAAGACATTGATGGCGTAAAAGGAGGAGATTTGAACCTCGACTGGAGCAGCGACGAGGAAAGGGAGGAATGGATGAGCCAGGCCCTGCTCACCTTCCGCGTCGCGGAGGAGATGCTCCTCGGCGACCTGCCGGGAGAGTGCATCACCAATTCCTTCCTGGCCATGATCTACGCTGCCCGCGCCGCCTTGGTGGGGAGGGAGGGCGAGGTCACTACCTGGGAGGAGGTCATCAGCCGGTTCAGGGAAGCCGCCCTCGAGAACGGGCTGAGCCCCGAGAACCGGAGGGCTCTCCCCGTGGTGGCCGAGTTATATCGCCGCGTCTTCGTCGCCGGGGACATGGAGGCGGACCCGGTCACCGCTTCCGCTTGCCTGGACGATGCGCGCTCCTTCCTCGAGGAGGTGGCAGGGATGATGGGATTCTCTGTAGCCGAAGAGGATGAAGGGGACGAGGCCTGGGACCTGTGACTTCCCACCCGGGGATGAAAACGCTCGGGGCGCGGCGCTCAGTTGCGCTTCTCCCATATCTCCAGGAAACGCTGGGCGTCCTCCCACATGTAAATGTTGTTGAAGAGGACGTAGGCTCTTTTCTTTTTGCTCTTCTTCAGGATGGTAACCAGCTTGTTAAGTTCTTGGTCGGTGTAGCGGTGCTTGTAGCCCCCGATTCCGTGAAGGCGCCAGTAGATGATCGACCCCCACTTCTCGCGACCCTGGAAGGGGTCCACCACGTGGATGAGATCCAGTTCCCGGCACAGCTTGCCCGCCTCCTCCGGGCTCCAGGCCCCTCTCGGCTCCCAGGCCAGCTTCAGCCCGTCGCGCTCGATGGTGGTGAAGAACTCTCGCATCTGGGCGATGTTCTTGGGTCCGGGCCCGAAACTGGCCGGGGTCTGGAAGACCACGATCTCCGCCTCCAGGGCGTGAGCCACCTCCAGGGTCTCCTGCCAGGCCTGGTAGTTCTCCGGGCTGGGCTTGAAGGACCCGTAAGCCTCCCTCTTTTCCTCGGGGATGGGATGGGTCAGCCGCCGGTAGGTGGGGCTGGAGGGCCGGTGGGTGATGAGCTGCCAGGCCTTGAGGGTGAACTCGAAGTGGGGAGGCGCCTCCTGCCGCCACTTCAACGAGGTGGCCACCCTGGGGAGTTGGTAGAAGGTCTTCTGCAGCTCCACCAGGGGAAGGGTCTGGTAGTAGATGGATCTGGCTTGGGGGAAACCGCAGCAGCCGACCTTGAGTTCCAAGGTGAAACACCCCTGTTCCGAACGAACATGTCTGGTTTACCGGCGGTAAAAGCCGCACCAGCAAGTACTGCTAAATATTTTATAACAAAATAAATCAAAAGGGGCCGGAGGCGGAAATGCCCCCGGCCCGCGAGCTGCTCTTCCCTCTGGCCCGGAGTCCTCCTATTCCAGCTCCTTCTTCAGCTTGTTTGCCTCATTCATCAGGTTGTCTATAGTTTCGGAAAGCTCGTTTATCTTCTTCATCTCCTCGCTCTCAAGGAGAACGGACAGGTCGGGCATGGTTCCAGGCTGCATGGAGGACAGCATCTGCATGAACTTGGCGATCAGGGCCTCCACCTGGGCCAGGAGCTCTTCGTCCTTCTCCACCACTTCGAGCATTTTCTCCGCGTACTCCTTGTACTTCTCCACGCCTTCCAGCTGGAGGATCTGCTCGTAGCTGGCCTTGGCCGCCTGGAGGTCGGCCTTCACCCCGGAGACGATCTTGCCTATATCTTCCTTGGTCTGTTCCATCTGTTCGGGCGTGACGCCGGACTTATCTCCCGAAAGCAGGGACTTCGCTATGTCGGCTTGCTTCTCCTCCAGGGTACTCTTCGCCGTCTCCACCTTGTCGTAGGAGAGGTCTCCGTCCTTCATTAGAGACTTGGCCGTTTCCAGGTCTTTCTCGCCTCCGCAGCCGATTATGGTGACGGCCGCGGTGAGTGCCAGGAGCCCCGCCAGCATTACCACCAGGTATTTCCTCATGCTCCAACACCTCCATGATTCCTCGCGTGCGCCTCTCCCGGGCGCCCTTCCCTGCGCACCGAAAGCTGTGTTCTGGACAGCCGTCTTACGCCCCGTCCCTTCCGTAACCCGGTTGCGGTTGGACCCGGACCCACTTGTCGTTTCCTGGCCCGCAGCAGGGACGGTTATGGTTCCACGCTGTCCTCAAGCCCGCAGTCCCAAGGACCACACGACCCCTTTTCTACGAACCTTTATTATATTCAACTCCGGTGCGGGCCTGCCCTTTCCGATGAGACGATTATCGCTATTCGCCCCACTTTCACGCTACGCGGATGACCCAAGCTTTCCCCGCTCCTCCTGTATTCGTTTCCTTTCCTGTCCGAATCCGCTCCATCTGAACGCCAGGGTGATGGAACGGGATCGTCCAGGAACTCACGGACGACCCATGATCGGAGTGATTGCCACACGCGTGTTTATATGCATGAAGCAGCATAAATCCGGCAACGAACGACCCATGTTCGGAGGCATGATTATCTCCCCCGGCTCTCATGCCGACTTGTGGTTCAGGGGTGTCACTGACTGGGGACCTCCCCCCATCTCCGCCCCGGAGGAAACCTGTCCCTCATCGGCGCTCCCATCCTCCGTGCCCGGCTTGCGGATGCGGAACCCCCTCTGCTTGAGTTCCTTGAGGAAGTCCCGATTGAGGGAGCGCCAGCGGTTCACGGCGTGGTGGGCGTAGACGTAGAGGGCCATCTCCTTCCAGCGGAAGAGCAGCCCCAGCTTCCAACACTGCCAGGTGGAGTAGAAACGGCGCATGGAGCGGATGGACCCTTCCTTTTGCAGCTGGTAGGGGGTCATGTTGCGGGGGTTGAAAACCACGTGGTGCCCGCTGTACTTGGACCAGTCCTCGATGAGTATCCTCCCCTGGAGCCGAAGTTCCTCGTAAGTCTCGGTGCCAGGAAGCGGGGTGAGGACCAGGAACTGGACGGTGTCTATCTTGAGGCTCCGGGCGAAGCGCACCGTCTCGCGGATGGTCTTCACGTCGTCCTCGTCGGAACCCAGGACGAACATCCCGTGTACCTTGATGCCATAGTCGTGGAGGACCTTCACCGCCTCGGCGATGTCCTGGACCGTCTGCTCCTTGCGGTAGCTTTCCAGGGTCTTGGGGTTGATGGACTCCAGCCCCAGGTAGAGGAAGAGGCAGCCGCTGTCGCGCATGAGCCCCAGGAGCTCCCGGTCCCTGATCACGTCCACCCGAGCCTGGGCCGTCCAGCGCACCCGAAGGTCTCTCTCTATCATTCCCCGGAGGAGTTCCTTGGTACGCCGCACGTTGGCGGTGAAGTTGTCGTCGTAGAAGAAGATGGTGGCCTTGGGGTTGCGGCGGTGGAGGGCTTCCAGCTCCGCGAGGACGTCTTCCGTGTCCCGGAAGCGGTAGCGCCGCCCGAACATCTTGGTCACGGAGCAGAACTTGCAGTTGTAGGGACATCCCCGGCTGGTCATCACCGGGAGGATGCGTATCTTCTCCCAGTTGTGGATGAGGGTCAGGTCCGGCCAGGGCAGGTCGTCCAGGTTGTCCACGCGGGGGACCACGGGGTTGTGGCGGAACCCCTCTCCGTCCCGGTGGGAGAGGCCGGGGATGTCGTCGAAGTCCCGCCGCCCCTCCCGAATGCGCCTCACCAGCTCGAGGAAGGAGTACTCGCCCTCGCCGCGGATGACGAAGTCGGCCCCTCTGCTCAGGGCCTCCTCGGGGAGGAAGGTCACGTGGGGCCCGCCCATGACCACGGGTATGTCGCCCCGCCTCTTGACCTCCTCCAGAATGGAGTAGGCCTCCGGGGCGGTGGGGGTGATGGTGGAGATGCCCACCAGGTCGGAGGAGGCCACCGCTTCCCAGTTGATGCCCCCCAGTTCCTGGAAATAGATGGTAGGTCGTATTCCCAGCTCCCTTTCCAGCATGGCCCCCAGGAGGGGCAGCCCCAGGCGAGGGAGCTTGAACTTGGCGTATACGTGGACCCCCGGCGCCTTGGGTTCGATGAGCGTGACGCGCATGTTCTCGCCTTTCCTTTCCTTCTCCGTTTCCGGCATCCCGACGCTTTACCCCCCTGTGGTCTCCCTTGTGCTGACTTCAACAGGTGCCCCGGCGAACTTCCTCTCAACGGACGCCGGACGGGTTCGGATGGTTCCTTCCCGCCCGGGTTCGAAGTCAAGCCGGAGCGGGAACTGGTTTGCTATCCGATGGTTCCCTTCCCGCCCCTTCATGCCCTGGATCGGCCCTTGACTTCCGAGTGGGCATTACCCGCCCCCTTACCTTCCGGACTTTACCAGAACCCTTCCCCAAATCATACCTCATTCTCATACTCTTATACCCACTATCTCCGGCGAATAACGGGGAAGGACACGAAGTAACGGCCACACTCCTATACCCGGCGGGTGGGAATCTGCCCGCCGCCTGCCCTATAATGGAGAAGGTGCGGATGGAAGGAGTTTCCTGCTCCTCGGGGGAGAGGTGTTCGATCATGCCCGGCGGCAAGATAATGATCATCGAGGACAACCAGGTCATCGTGGAGCTCCTGGAGCGCCGCCTCTCCAGGCAGGGATACCGGGTAATCTCCTGCATGGACAGCAAGGCGGCCGTCCAGAGGTGCCGGGAGGAAAGGCCCGACCTCGTCGTCCTGGACATCCTCATGCCGGGAAGGAGCGGGTGGGAGATCATGGGGGACCTGAGGTCGGATCCCGAGACCGCCTCCATCCCGGTAATTGTCTCCACGGTGAAGAACCGACCCGAGGACGTGGAGAGGGCCAGGAAGCTACAGGCCGCGGACTACATCGCCAAGCCCTACGTATTCAGCGACCTCCTGGAGAGGATAGAGAAAGTCCTGGGCGAGGAAAAGACGGTCCCCGGCCAGGCTTAACGCCCGTAGCTGGCGAACCTTTCGTGACACCACCAGCGCGGGAAGACCTCCGTGCGCCTCTCCCCGTCCGGGCTGGAGACCATGTGCACGGTTATCTCCTCCCCCACTATCTCGATGAGGTTGAAGGAGGGAGGGGTGAAGCCCCGGGTCCTCCAGGTGGAGGCCGTGCCGGAGGTGATAAGGTACATGCGGTCCAGGGGCCACACGTAGGGGACGTGCTTGTGACCGTTCAAGACGATGTCCACCTTGGTGTCCCTGAGCACCTGCAGGACGTCACCGGCGTCCCAGACGATGTTCCTCTCCCTGCCCGTCCCCGGGATGTGCACCAGGTGGTGGTGAAGCACGAAGACCTTGAAGGTCACCTCCGCGGAGAACTCCTTCCTGATGAAGCTGTAATTGTGGCGGCCCACCTCTCCGTCGTCGAGGTCGGCCTTGTTGGAGTCCACGGCCACCACCTCCACCCGCTCGCTCAGGTGTTTCCCGCAGGTGCCGCTGTGGGAGAAGCTCATGCTGGAGGTGCGGGGACCCATGAGCTCCTCGAAATGGAGGTAACCCACGTTCCGGCAGTCGTGGTTCCCGGCTATGATTATCTTGCGCGGGCATTCAATGGTACTTATATACTCACGGGCCTCCTCGAACTCCTCGCGGTAGCCGTTGGCCGTGAGGTCCCCGGCCACCACCACCAGGTCGGGTTGCACGGCGTTGACGGCGCGGATGCAGTTGTCCATGAGTCGGGGGTCGAACCTCAAGTCCCCGCAGTGGAGGTCGGATATCTGGGCTATGGTGAACCTGCGTTCAGTCCTCCCCATCCTCCCCGTCCTCCCCGTCCTCCTCCCGCTCGGCCCGCCGGCCGCGCCGGAGCGAGCCCGACAGCGACCGCCTCTTGCGGCCGTCCTCCCTCTTTCCCCTCGAGCGTTTCCTGGTCCGAGCCTCTTTACCGGTACCCACCTCTTCGTCCGGCATCTCTCCGCTCCGGCCTCCCGGCGCACCCTCTCCGGCCGGAGCTCTCACAGCCGCGTATTCGGATGACGGACCGGCCGATCCGTAAGGGCTTTCTCCGCATAACTCGCGGGCCACCACCGCCCCGCTCAGGACCGCCCCCTCCAGGCCGCCCCCGTAGCGGCTCCAGCCCCCCACCAGGTAGAGGTTGGCCGGGGCGAGGCGGGGTCCGGGGCGGCGGAAGTACCACTGGGTCAGCAGGGGGGCGAACCCGAAGGCCGCTCCCTGCCCGTGGGAAGCCAGCCGCGCCAGGTGGGTGGGCAGGGTGACGAACTCCTTCACCGCCCTCTTCACGGCGGGGAGCACGGAGGCCAGTTCCTCCTTGACCAGCGCGGTGAGCTCCGTCCCCAGTTCCTCGGAGTCCCGCTGGTCCTCGAAGGCGGGGAAGCACGCGGCCGGTATGTTTGCCCGTACCATGAGCACGCAACCGCCATGGGGGGCCTTGGTGGACGCTTCCCGGGAGAGGATGAGGGAGTCGATTTCCACGAAGGTGTCGCCGGTGCGCACCCGCCGCGGCCGGGCCGGGAAGAGGAACACACGATCGGGGATGCGCAGCTCTTCCTCGAAGATGAGGTGCAGCAGGAAGGCCGAGGGCGAGGGCCTGAGCCTTTCCATCTCCCGCAGGAAGTCGCTCCCCAGTGCAGAGGGAGGGAGAAGCCCTCCCGCCGCCCTGCGGGGGTCCACGTCCAGGATGACCACGCCGCTTCGCGCTTGGGTACCGTCGGCCAGCCGGACGCCGAGGGGCACGGATGCTGTGCCCTCACCCCGCAGGAGTATCTCCTCCACGCCGCAGGAGGTGGTTATCCTCCCGCCCCCACGGCGAACCTTTTCCGCCAGCGCCTCCACCAGGCCGGACATGTGGACCGCGGGATAGTGGATGCCGTCTATGAACAGGGAGACCAGCAATCGCGCCCCCTCGTAGGCGGGGAAGGTGGAGGGCTCGCCTCCCAGTATGGTGGAAAGCCTTCCCAGGAGGTCCACCAGGCGGTCGTCGTCCAGGTAATCCTCGAGCATCTCCCGGAAGGAAAGGTTCTGCCAGTGCGCGGAGAGGGGATGACGGATGAACTGCTCGTGGTAATCCTCGATGCTGGAGGGGAGGGGGGAGGAGAGGTAGTCGGCGCGGTCCCTCAGCTCGCCCCGGAAGCGCCGGAGGTCGGAGAGGAGCCGCTGCAGCCCTTCCCTGCAGGTGGGGAATTTTCTGGAAAGTTTTTCCATATCGGGCTCGGCCCCCTGGCCCAGGCGCAGGGCCAGCCTGCCGTTGGCGATGCCCCAGGAGAGGCGGCGCATGGGGACCCTGTGCTCCAGGTCGAGCCTCCGGAGCAAGGCGTTGAGGACTCCGCCTTCCCCGCCGCCTAGGAGCACCGTGGGCCCGGAATTCAGGGGATAACCCTCCCACTCGTAGGTCTGGGAATACCCTCCCGCCAGCCTTCCCTTCTCCGCCACCAGGACCTTCATGCCCGCCTGGGAGAGGAGGGCGGCGCAGGCCAGGCCCCCTATGCCCGAACCCACCACCACGGCGTCGAACTCGTTGGCGGCACGGGAAGTCCCCGGGGTGAGAAGGGGAGGCTTCCACCTGGGCGCCAGGGGCCCCTTTTCCACCAGCCTCACCTCCATTCGCCTGGGAAGGAGGGAAAGGACAAGCGGGGTGATCAGGATGCCCAGGCCGAAGAGGGCGATGGCGAAAGTGGAGGACACCAGAAGGGCGGCGGATTCCCGCAAGGCCAGCATGCTCACCAGGCCAGCGACCAGGCCGGCGAGGAAGAGGAGGTTCCAGGCCAGGGTCACCACCCAGAAGGCCCGGCGCAGGATGGGGCTACGGCGCATGCTCTCGGGGTAATCCAGCTCCAGGAAGTGAGCGGGAAAAAGCGCCCCCTCCAGCGCCCCGTAGCCGGCCATGATGCACAGGGTGGCGAACCCGCCGGCAAGCAGATTGGGAAGGCGGTTCGTGAGGGTCTCTCCCAAAGCCGGAACGGCGGCGGTGGCCACGGCGAAGAAGAGCAGAGAGAAGGCGGAAAGAATGTTGAACCTGTGTCCGCGGGGAAGGAGCAGGAGCACCAGTAAGGAGAGGGCCAGGGCGGCTGCCGCTCCCCAGAATGCCATTTCCAGGCGGCAGAGCACGGCGAAGGTCGTCCACGCTGCCATGGCCAGAAGGAAAAGAAGAAGGCCCCTCTTCCTCAACCGGATCCTCCCGTTTCGCCCATGGATGTATTCGCTTTCCGTCAGCTCCCCTTCAACGGTCGTCCGCTGCCCCGGAGTTTTGGGCACCTATCGCGCCCCCCTTTGCCCGCCGCCCCGGTTCCCGTTCCGCTCCCCGCGCGGGGCAAAACGCTCATGGGTCATGGGTATATCTTCGCTTCATTCGCTCCACTTCCGCCCGCCGTTTTCGGGTTTCCGGCCGATCGCCGCCCCCGGGTCAAGGGCGATGTAGCGCACGTCTCTTCAACTTCGCCCCGGCCCGACTCCCGGTCTCCGTGCGGAGGCGCAACGGCTATGGTTAATATACCTCATGGTAGCGATGCTTTCCTTCCGGATGGCCCGTCTTCTCCGCTTTCCCCACGGAGCGGAACGGATCGGGTCTCCTTATCCTGCTCCCTCTCCCAACAGCGTTGAAACTACTGTGATCACTATGGCATGCCCTTTCCACTTGACTTAACACTCTCGCCGCGCGAGCGCAGCGCGGTTCACTGGTTCCGATCCCGCCCCCCTTTCAGTAGGGTCCGGGGAAGCTCCCGGAGGAGCTCGAGGGAGAGGGCGGAGGACAGGAGAAAGACGGCAGGTCCGCAAAGAGCGAGGGCCGGCGCGGGTTGGATGGTGAAAAAGGTCAGGATCAGGCAGGCCCCGAGATTCAGGGCGAGGAGTACCCAGGAGAACAGGACGGCCCGGCCGAACCTGGCCTCCAGCTCGCGAGCCGCTTCCTCCAATTCCTCCTGGGAGCGGTTTTCCTCGCCCTCCAGGGCTCGGGAGAGGGCGGACCACAGCCTATCGGGACCCAGGATGAAGGCGCGCCGCCGGAAGTGGAGGGCGTAGAGGAAGATAAGAACGCCAAGCGTGGCAAAAAATACCAAAACGGCCAGAGAGTAACCCAAAACCTGTCCTTTCAAGAAACGGTCCGGACAAAACCGGACTGCGCCTCCATTTCCTCGCGATCCCCGCCGGTCGTGACCTAGTGGGGTGGCTCGCGCCCACGACCCTTAAGGCGCGGCGCATACGGATATCATATGTCCGGGGTTGTCTTCCGCCAACCCTGTAGCCGGTCGGCTTGCCCTCGCGGCGTGACGGACGCGTTTGAAATACGACCTCCCTTCTGGTAAGAAAAAGGAATGTGCGGTCCGGAAAGGGTGGGCGGAATACGTCCGCCGGAGGGCGGGGACCGCTAAAGCGGAATGCGCCATCTCTTGCGAGAAAAACAGGAGGAGACCATGCCCGACGGCATATTTTCCAAGACCCAGGCCGAGGTGGCCCTGGACCTGGTGCGCAGCTACCTGGAGTTCGCCGGGGAAGAGGAACGCGAGAAATACCGGGACGCTGATTCCTATTTCCAGCTCTTCGAGAGGGCTTACCGGCTGATAATCGAGGTAGCCGAGAAGGGGAAACCGCCCACCGGCTTCATCAAGTCCTGACCGCGCCTCCCCCGGCGGCGGGGCCGGTTTGAAGTGGAAGAGAGGGTAGACTTCGAAATGACCCCCATCTCACCGGCGGCGGGGCCGGTTTCCATCTGATCGGTAACTAAAGTACAATAGTTTATCCTCCCCGCCCGAAGAGTCCGGGGCGCTTAACCGGAAGGAGGGGTTCAGGCCTGCTCGGCCACCTCCACCAGCTTCTTCCCCAGCTTCCCCTTCCCCAGCTCCACCTCCATCTGCAGTTAACGCTCGCAAGGGCCTTAAAAAGAAGTCCGGGGCGCTTAACCGGAAGGAGGGGTTCAGGCCTGCTCGGCCACCTCCACC
>JASEFK010000003.1:0-82994 GCA_030019255.1 Actinomycetota bacterium | reverse complement strand
AGCTTCTTCCCCAGCTTCCCCTTCCCCAGCTCCACCTCCATCTGCCTTATCTGTTCGGAGATGACTTTCTTGAGGAACTGGAAGACAGCGAAGCGGACCAACTGCTGGACCATGGAGCGTTCCTTTTTCTTCGCCCGGCGGGCGGCCCTGCCCCTCTTTTTCTCCTTGCGTTCCTTCTCCTGGCGCGCCTTCAACTTGGCCCGGGCCTTCAGAATCTTCTTGACCTTGCGCTTCTGCCTCCAGCGGTTCAAGAGGAAGAGAGCCGCCAGGCCACCCGCGACCAACCCCCACTTCTGCAGCTGCTTCTGAACCTCCGCTTCCTCCACCAATTTTTACCTCCTTCCCCAAACCGTTCCGCCTTCCTGTATTATAGACCCTCGGGACGACGGTTCCGCGGAGCCCCCGGAGAGACCTGCTTTTCTGCGTGGTTGACGGGCCGGGAGGCTCCGTTTATCGTTAGATAACGATTTGCCCGCCGGAAGGCGGGAGGGTCCCGCGAAGGAAGAGCACGAGGGAAGGAAACAGCATTGGCGGAGAGGGATAGGGTTTGGCTCAGGGAGATGGCCCGGCCGGCATGGGGGGACCTGGCCTCTTTCCCGGGCATGTGGCTTCTCCTCTCAGCATCCGTCATTCCCCTGGTGTTCCTTTACCAGTTCCTGGTAACCTATGCCGCAACCACCCTCTCCCTCCTTATCCTTCTCGTGGGATACGCGGTGTGCTTCTGTCTTCACTTCATCTTTTGGTGCATGTCCGTGCTGCTCTACGCCAGCAGAGTTTCCGGGGATGCGGAGGAGAGGGAAGGGGAAGTGAAGGCGAAGGGCCGAAGAAGGAAGGGGTCCCTCCGGCGCGCCTACCGCGGCATGCTCGAATCCCCCTGGGCGGTATTCTTCACTGGCCTCGCGTTGGGAGTCATAGTCATCATGGCCAACATGGCCGCCCAGATGGTGGTGGGCCTGGTTCTCGGCCTTTTCCTGGCCGGGGGCGCCAGCCCCGGGATCCTGGTGGTGCTCTCCACCCTCCAGTTCTTCTACCTCGGATACTTCGCGGCGGACCTGGCCCTGGTCCTGGTGGTCACCGCCCCGCAGGTCATCACCATGGGAGGAGGGAAGAAGGTGGAGGAGACCCTGCGGGCCGCTTACCAGTTAGTGAGGCCCAAGTACGGCGAGGCACTCAAGCTCCTCCTGCTCCCGGAGTTCATCGTCCGCACCCTGATGCTGGGTCTCTACTTCCTCCTTCCCCTGCTCAAACCGCGGGTCCTAGCCGTAGTCGTCTTCCTGCTCTGCATGTCCCTCCTCGAGGGAGGGAGAACCGGCTTCGTGGCCGCGGCCTACAACCGCTTCTTCCTCCGGGTCCTGGAGGAGGAGAGGAGGCGCAAAGCGGCGGAGAAAAAGAAGAAAAAGGGAAAGAAGTGATACGGCGCCGACGAAGCACCGTTGTCCCACGGGCTATGCTTGCGCTCGAGAGGCACGAAGCGTCCCGCGTCCTCGCTACCCGGCCGGAATCGCCCCGCGCTCTTCCCGGTCCCCCCAGCCCCAGGTCCCGTGGCAAGGAGCGGTCTAGGAGAGGTATTATCCTCACGCCCTCACGCCGCCCGGGTAAAGGCCCTTCTCGTGCTTCGGCAGAGGGGAATGCCCGGCGTGACCGCCGACGCGACGGCTCCCACGCTTCACCCCGCGCCCCGGTGCCGTGAAGCGAACCTTATATCGTATCTCGCCCCCCTTGCCTACAGGCCCTCCTCGTGCTCTGGCAGCACGAAGTACTTCACGTCGCGGGCGTACCTCTTGAGCTCCCCGCGGAAGTCGGGATGGGCGATGCTTATGAGCTCCCGGGCCCTCTCCCGCAGGCTCCTCCCCTTGAGATTGACCACCCCGTACTCGGTGGCCACGTACATGACGTCGGTGCGGGTAAGGGTGACCGCGGCTCCCGGACGGAGTTGAGGCACTATCTTGGACACCATCTCCCCGGTGTCCCGGTCCTTGGCCGTGGAGTGGAGGGCGATAAAGGCCTTGCCTCCCCTGGACATCCAGGCCCCCCGGGTGAAGTCCACCTGGCCCCCGGTGGCCGTGTACTGGTAGGGCCCGAAGGACTCCGAGCAGCACTGGCCGGTGAGGTCTATCTCCAGGGTGGAGTTGATGGCCACCATCTTGTCGTTCTTGGCCACATTGTAGGGGTCGTTGTTGTAGCTGATGGGGGTGAAGCATACCATGGGGTTGTCGTCCAGCCAGGCATAAAGGGCGCTGGACCCCGCGGCGAAGAAGGCGTTGAACTGGTAGGGGTGGAAGGTCTTGCGCGTGTTATCCAGGACCCCGGCCTCGAAGAGCTTCATGATGGCATCGGGTATCATCTCCGTGTAGCACCCCAGGTGGTGCCGGTCGTGCTCGATGAGGCATTCCCCGATGGCGTTGGGAACCGCCCCGATGCCCAGCTGGATGGTGGCCCCGTCCTCGATGTACTCCACGATGTTCTCCGCTATCTGGCGGTCTATATCCGTGGCCGGCTCCGGCGGCAGGTCGAAGACCGGGTGGTGGTTCTCCACGATAGCCGTCACCTGGCTTATGTGGTAGAAGTTGCGCCCGTGCACCCGGGGCTGGTACTGGTTGACCTCCAGGACCAGCTCGTCCACCTTGTCCACCACGTCCAGGAAGTTGCCGGAGACCCCGCAGCTGAAGTAGCCGTTCTTGTCCATGGGGCCGCACTGGGTGAATATCTTCCGGTAGCCCCGGTACTCGGAGGCCAGGCGGGGCAGTTCCGAGAAATGGAACGGGGTGTGCACGCTTATCCCCTCCCGCAGGGACTCCCGGTCCAGGGGGGTGGCGTAGAAGTTGTCGAAAAGAATGTTCCGTGTCAGCTCCATCTTGAGGATCTTGTAGGTGGGGGCCAGCAGGATGAGCCCCCCGAAGACCACGTCATGCAGCTCCTCCGCCCGGTCGAAGAGGGCATTGAGAAGTGCGTCGGGGGTGCAGGAACCGCTCCCGCAGAAGATGCGGTCCCCGTCTTTGACCGTTTTGGCCACCTCCTCGGGGGTGGTCAGCTTCCTCTTGTACTCTTCCTCCCACTTGTTCATCCCTTTTCCCTCCTCTGCTGCAACTCCGGCCCTCGCGGTGCCGGCGCGGAGGCGGGCCTTGCTCCTCGCCGGATGAGTTCGAAATCCCGCCCCGCCTGCATCTTGCTTGCCGCGACCCTTAACGTGATCTGTCCGGCGATTCTCGACATCACTCCGTAAAGTAATAATTCCCACTAAATATCCAACTTATTTTATTCATACACTTATCGGCGGACAAGGGAGACGCCGGGAGCCCTCCCACATCCCGGGATCAAACGGGTGATGGCGGGGAAAAGGCCCGAAGGGCCTCAGTTGAGGAGCGGTTCCACGTGGTTCTTGATCTTCACCTTTATGCGGCAGAGGGCGTTGTCCACCACCTTGGTGTCCCGGTTTATCTCCTTGGCGATCTCCTTGTAGCTCTTTCCCTCCAGGTAGGAGACCAGCACTTTCCACTCCAGGCCGCTCAGCTTCTCCTTCAGGATGTGGATGACGCGGGTCACCTCGTCCTCGAAGATGAAGAGCTCCAGGGGATCTTCCACCTTGGTGTTCAACCCGCTCCCCGCGTAGTACACGTACTCGCCCCCCTCGTCGAAGGCCTGGGCCTCCAGGGGACGATAGCAGCTCAGCGGGTTGTGCTTTTTGCGGGTGTGGGTCTTCACGGCGGTGATTATCTGCCGGGTGATGCACAGGACGGCGAAGGAGCGGAAGGAGCAGATATCGTTGAACTTGTAGTCCCGGATGGCCTTGTAGAGCCCGATCATCCCTTCCTGGATGGTGTCGTCGTGCTCCGCGCCGTCCAGGAAGTAGGACTTGGCCTTGACGTGCACAAGGTACTGGTACTTGTTGAGAAGGTAAGCCTCGGCCTGCGAATCCCCCCGCCGGATACAGGCGATGATGTCCTCGTCGCTCATCTCGTCGTAGGAGACTTCAAGGAAGTAGGGTCTCTGGCGTTCCCTCAACGCTGTAGACCTGGTTTTCTCCTTGACCGGCAACGGCACCCCTCCTCGCATACAGCCCATATCTTGTATTTTGTGGCCCATGATAAACCATATATATAGATAATGTCAATATCTTGTGGGAATATTTTTTTAAAAATACAATATAATGTATTCAGTACTTCGCCGGCCGAGGCCTTTCCGCAAGGGGCGAGATTTTGAGATGGATGACGCGGGCAGGGAAGAGAGGAGCGCGCTCCGGGACAGCATCCGCCTGAAGGTGCAGGCCGACCTGGAAGCCCTCCGGGCCGCCGTATCCCGCTGCTCCCTATGCCCGAGGCTGGGAAGGGGCGTTCCGGGTCACGGTTCTCCCGGCGCCGACCTCTTCCTCCTGGCCGGAAGACCCGGCCCTGGGGCCTCCCCGGACAACCCGTGGGGCGCTTGGCGGGACCTGGTGCGGGAGAGGCTCGAGGAGATGACGGGCCTTTCCGGGCGCTCGCTCTACTATGCGACCGCCTTGCGCTGCGGCCCACGGAAGGTCACCGTGTCCCATCTGCGCCGCTGTGCCCCTTACCTGGCGGAGGAGATCCTCCTGGTGGGCCCCCGGCTGGTGGTGGTCTCCGGGAAGGTGGCCGCGGTGGGCCTGCGCGTCGCCCTGGGGGACGAGGTCCCGGAGAACCCCCGGGCGGGGGACGTCATCACCCTGTACGGTTCCCGTTTCCTCTTCCAGGTGGACGTCTCCCGCCTCACGCGGGAACCGGAAGCCCGCGAAATCTTCTGGAAAATAATGGAAAAGACTACCTCTCTCCTCCCCGGTGGCAGAAGTTGAACATTGGGTGCCCTTCTGTTTTACTTTAAATGTGGGCGCGGGTGGGGTCCACGGCGAACCGGGTTATTCCGCGCCCTCGGCGGCCGGCTTTCGAGGGAAAGGACGAAAGCCATGCAGGATGTGGCTGTCTCCCGGTTGCGGTCGGGACTGGACAAGTACGCTAGGCTGTTCCGCGTCCGCACCATGTTCATCTACCTCTTCCCCCTGACCCTGGGCTTCGCCGCCGCGGCGGAGGGAGGAGGTGACGCTCCCGGTTACCGGGTGGCCCTGGCCTTCCTGGCCTTTCTCTGCGGGTCCTTCTTCTCCAGCACCCTCAACTTCTACGCCGACGTGGAATCAGACCGCCTGCACAACGACATGTACAAGGGGGACCTGCACATGTCCGACCAGCCCTTCGTCACCGGGGAGATGGGCAAGTTCGAGACGGCGGCCGTCTTTCTCCTCACCGCGGCGGGGTGCGTGGCCCTCTCCCTCCTGGCGGGAAGGGAGTTCGCCTGGTTCATGATCGGCTCCGTGGCCCTCCTGGGCATCCTCTACTCCCACCCCTGGTTCCGCTTCAAGAACAAGCCGGTCCTGGACATCGTGATCAACGCCACCGGGGCCTGCGTGCTGCTCACCGCCGGGTGGAAGCTCCTGCAGCCGGACACCTGGCCCCCCATATGGCCACTGGTCTACGGGTTCCTCTTCGCCTCCACCCTGTATATGCCCAGCGTGGCCAACGACGTGCCCTTCGACGCCGCCGCCGGCTTCCGCACCTCGGGAGTGGTCTTCGGGGCCAAGCGCCTGCTTAACGCCATGATCCCCATGTGCGTTCTCCTTGTACCCGTGGCGGTGGTCAACTTCATCGTGCCCCAGAGCTGGACCTTCAAACTCTTCATCGCTCTGGCCCTCCCCGGGGCCCTGGTCTTCACCGCTGGGATGCACCTCCTCTACAAACCGCCCTTCATCCGCTTCAACGCATCCCTGCTGGTGTATCCCATAGCCCTGCTCTGGCTCTTCTACTTCGTCTACGGGGTGCACATGGTCGTCCGCAACTGACCGGTAACCTAGTCGCCGGCGGCGGGATGGGAATATTTTCACCGCCTTGTGTATGGGGAGGATTTTGGTTCTTCCGCTTCCATCCCGCCACATCT
Source organism: Actinomycetota bacterium (assembly GCA_030019255.1). Classification (NCBI taxonomy): domain Bacteria; kingdom Bacillati; phylum Actinomycetota; species Actinomycetota bacterium. The sequence continues at coordinate 77,054 of JASEFK010000003.1, read as the reverse complement.
CCCCGGCCAGTGACCGCCCTCCAGAATTCCAACCTCCCATCCCTCGCCGGCCCGCTCGTCCCCCAACCCCTTCCAACCGCCCCATCCCCATCTCCCCGCCCCCCGGAACTCCCTTAAGCCCACTCCCACCTCCCATCCCAAACCCGTAATTTTCCTCCAGGAACCTTTTCAGCGTCTTCCCCCTCCAATAAATTGAAAAAATAGTTATAAAGACTCTTGACAATCATATTATCAAGAGTTATATTACAACCAGGCTTAGGATTGAGCATGAACCAACCCTGAAGCGGAGATTATGAAGAAAAGACCGGATTAGGAAGAAAAAGACCGACCGAGACCATAGATAAAGGAGGAAGAGGGAAATGGCGAAGGCAGTGGGTATCGATCTGGGTACCACCAACTCCGTCGTGGCCATCCTCGAGGGAGGGGAGCCCACGGTCATCCCCAACAGCGAGGGAGGGCGTACGACCCCTTCGGTGGTGGCCATATCCAAGACCGGAGAGTGGTTGGTGGGTCAGGTGGCCAAGCGCCAGGCGGTCACCAACCCGGAGAACACCGTGGTGTCCATCAAGCGCAAGATGGGGACCACGGAGAGGGTGAAGCTGGGTGACAAGGAGTACACCCCGCAGGAGATCTCGGCCAAGATCCTGCAGAAGCTCAAGGCCGACGCCGAGGACTACCTGGGCGAGAAGATCACCGACGCGGTGATCACCGTTCCCGCCTACTTCAACGATGCCCAGAGGACAGCGACCAAGGAGGCCGGGCGCATCGCCGGGCTCAACGTGCTGCGCATCATCAACGAGCCCACCGCGGCGGCCCTGGCCTACGGTCTGGACAAGGAGAACGAGCAGACCATCCTGGTCTTCGACCTGGGCGGAGGGACCTTCGACGTGTCCATCCTGGACATCGGCGAGGGCGTCTTCGAGGTCAAGGCCACGGCCGGCAACACCCACTTGGGCGGCGACGACTGGGACCAGCGAATCATTGACTGGATGGCCGACGACTTCAAGGCCAAGCACGGCATCGACCTCCGTGAGGACAAGATGGCCCTGCAGCGCCTCAAGGAGGCGGCGGAGAAGGCCAAGATAGAGCTCTCCACGACCACGCAGACCAACATCAACCTGCCCTTTATCACCGCCACTCCGGAGGGGCCGCTGCACCTGGACATGACCCTGACCAGGGCGGAGTTCGAGAAGATGACCGCGGACCTCCTGGAGAAGTGCGTGGGTCCCTTCAAACGCGCCCTGAAGGACGCCGGGCTGGAGCCCAAGGACCTCGACCACATCATCCTGGTAGGCGGGGCCACGCGCATGCCCATGGTGCAGGACCTGGTGCGCAAGCTGGCCGGCGGCAAGGAGCCCCACAAGGGCATCAACCCCGACGAGGTGGTGGCCATGGGCGCCGCCATCCAGGCCGGGGTGCTCAAGGGTGAGGTCAAGGACGTCCTCCTGCTGGACGTGACCCCGCTCTCCCTGGGCATCGAGACCCTGGGTGGGGTATTCACCAAGCTCATCGAGCGCAACACCACCATCCCCACCCGGAAGAGCGAGATCTTCACCACCGCCGCCGACGGGCAGACCAGCGTGGACATCAAGGTCTACCAGGGCGAGCGCGAGATGGCGGCCTACAACAAGCTCATCGGGAATTTCCAGCTGGTGGGCATACCTCCGGCGCCGCGGGGAGTGCCGCAGATAGAGGTGACCTTCGACATCGACGCCGACGGCATCCTGCACGTCTCGGCCAAGGACCTGGCCACCGGCAACGAGCAGAAGATCACCATCACCGCCTCCAGCGGGCTCACGGAGGAGGAGATCCAGCGCATGATCAAGGACGCCGAGGCCCACGCCGAGGAGGACCGGCGTCGCCGCGAGGAGGCGGAGGTGCGCAACAACGCGGACAGCCTGGTGTACACCACCGAGAAGTCCCTGCGCGAGCTGGGGGACCAGGTGTCGCCCGATGACCGCAAGGCTATCGAGAAGGCCCTCGAGGACGTGAAGGAGGCCCTCAAGGGTTCGGACGTCGACGACATCCGTCGCAAGACGGAGATCCTCATGCAGGCCTCCTACAAGCTGGCCGAGCACATGTACGCCCAGGCCAAGGCCGAGGGTGCCCGCGTGGGGCCCGAGGGCGACGGGAGCTACGGGGCCACCGAGGAGGCCGAGGGCGAGGTAATCGACGAGGCGGACTACGAGGAGATGTAAGCGAGGCGAACGGGACCGCCGTGGCGGTCCTGGAATAAATTACCAGGAAAGGGGTGAGGCATATGGCTATCGTGAGGTGGGATCCGTTCCGGGACCTGATGAACCTGCAGGACGAGGTGAACCGTCTCTTCCGCCGCAGCTTCTTCCGGGGACTGGAGCCGGCCTCGGAGGCGGTGGCTACCTGGGCGCCGGCCCTTGACATGTACGAAACCGACGACAAGCTGGTCGTGGAGGCGGAGCTGCCCGGGCTGGACGCCAAGGACGTGGAGATCTCCCTGGAGGACGACATCCTCCGCATCAAGGGGGAGCGCAAGTTCACCTCCGAGGTCAAGGAGGAGAACTACCACCGCATCGAGCGGGCCTACGGGCTCTTCGAGCGGACCATCCCCCTGCCGAGGAAGATCGCCGAGGACAAGGTGACGGCCACCGTTTCCGACGGGGTGCTCCGCATCGAGATGCCCAAGGCGGAAGAGGCCAAGCCCAAGAAGATCCCCATCAAGGTGGAGGGGAAGTAAGCCTCTTGGTAGGCAACACCTTCCTGCTTGGTCCTGCGAGGGGGCTGGCCCGGGTGACCAGCCCCCTCCATAAAGGACCGGGGATCGGGAAGAGGTGAAGGTAGATGATGGACGAGACCAGGGAGAAGAAGGACACGCTGAAGGAGCAGGAGGAGAAGGCGGGGGCCGCCCCGGCTTCCGAGGGGGAGGCCGTTTCGGCTTCCGGGCCGGGCGCGTCCGAAGATCCCGGTAAGGCGGGGGCGGAGGATCCCCGCGAGAAGAGGCGGCGGGAGCTTCATCGCCTCACCAAGAGGGAGCTCGAGGACGCCTTCCTGGAGCTGGAGGAGAAGCTGGGGGAGGCCCAGGCCAAGGCCCGCGAGTACCTGGAGGACGCGCAGCGCCAAAAGGCGGAGCTAGAGAACTATCGCAAACGGATGATCCGGGAGCAGACCCGCATCGTGGAGCAGGCCAACCGCTCCCTCATCTCGGGACTGCTACCGGTTATCGATAACCTGGAGAAGGCCCTGGAGGCCTGCCCGGACCGGGAGGACTCCCTGGCCGTCGGGGTGCGCATGGTCTACCAGCAGCTCATGGACATCCTGAAAAAGGAGGGGCTGGAGGAGATAAATCCCCACGGCCATCCCTTCGACCCCGCCGAGTGCGAGGCGGTGATGACCGTGGTGAGCGACGATCACGAGGACGAGACGGTGGTCGAGGTGCACCAGAAGGGCTACCGGTACAAGGGGAGCCTCCTCCGTCCGGCGCGGGCCACGGTGTGCAAGAAATAAGGGGGTCGCGCCTTCGATGACCGAAGGCGAGAAGGGGTGGATTTCCATACGTGCCGCATCGAGATGGAGGGGAGGAAAGGTGGAAAGCCCTTCCAAAGGTTTTCCGAAGGTTCAGGGGCTTGATACCCCCGGAAGGACGCGGCCCCGGGACAGAGGCGAGGTAAGGTGAACGGCTACAAGGATTATTACCAGATTTTGGGAGTAAGTAAGAACGCGTCCGAGAAGGAGATCAAGGACGCCTATCGCCGCCTGGCCCGGAAATACCATCCCGACGCTAACCCGGGCAACAAGGAGGCCGAGGAGAAGTTCAAGGAGATAAACGAGGCCTACGAGGTCCTCTCCAACCCGGAGAAGCGCCGCCAGTACGATTCCGGCGCCATGTTCATGGGGGCGGGAGGCCCCGGGCCGGGGTTCGGCTTCGACTTCGGGACCTTCGGGTCGCGGCCGGGCGCCCGCACCTACACCTTCACCGGGAACCTGGAGGACCTGGGCGACCTCGGCGACCTTTTCAACCTCTTCACCGGCATGGGCACCGGGATGGGCACGGGAAGGAGGCGGGAGGCCAGGAAAGGCCGGGACATCACCGCCAACGTGACCATCTCCTTCGAGGACGCCATACACGGCGTGACCGTGCCGTTGACCGTGAGCGGCAGGAGCGCCTGCCCCACCTGCCGGGGGAGCGGCGCCAGCCCGGGGACCCTCCCCAAGACCTGCCCCACCTGCGGCGGGCGGGGGACGGTTTCCCACAACCAGGGGCTTTTCGCCTTCTCACGCCCCTGCCCCAACTGCGGCGGGAGGGGGACGGTCATCGAGAAACCGTGCGCCACCTGTCGGGGAACGGGCGCGGTGGAGACCTCGCGCAGCATCAAGGTGAAGATCCCGGCGGGGATAAACGACGGCGGCAAGGTCCGCTTCCCGGGCAAGGGGGAGGCGGGACCCCTGGGAAGCCCACCGGGGGACCTTTACGTCAACGTGCACGTCAGGCCGCATAAATACTTCAAGAGGAAGGACGCGGACATCCTCCTGGACCTTCCCCTAACCTTCGCCGAGGCGGCGCTGGGGACCACGGTGGAGATCCCCACCATCAACGGCAGGGTCAAGCTGAAGATCCCGGCCGGGACCTCCGACGGGAAGAAGTTCCGGCTGCGGGGAAAGGGAGCCCCCCGTCCCAAGGGGAAGGGGCACGGGGACATGATCGTCACCGCCCATTTGGTGGTGCCCAAGAAGCTGAGCTCCAAGGAGAAGGAACTCATCCAGAAGCTCAAGGAGCTGGAAAAGGAGAATCCCCGCGCCTTCCTGGAAGCGTAGGTGAGGCGGCATGAAGGAAACGAAGAATAAGAAGAGAAATTCCGGGGTCGACCCGGAAGGGGCCCGCAAGGGGACCCGCAACCCGGAGGACGAGCCCCTTTACGTCATAAGCGTGGCCGCTCGGCTGGCGGACGTGCACCCGCAGACCCTGCGCATCTACGAGCGCAAGGGGCTGCTCAACCCGGCGCGGGTGCGCAACCGCAGGCGCTACTCCGAGGCGGACATCGAGCAGTGCCGGCTCATCCAGGAGCTCACCCAGGAGATGGGCATCAACCTGGCCGGGGTGAAGATGATCCTGGACCTGAGGCGCAGCCTGGAGGCCATGCGCAGGCGTGTCCGGGCCCTGGAGGAGGAACTGGAGGAGACCCGGAGGGAGATGGAGGAGCGGGTGCGCATGGTACGGGAGAGCTTCCGCCACGACATCGTGCCCGTTCCCCGCGGTGAGCTCATGCTGCCCCGCCAGGCCGACCCCTTCCACGGGCTCTGGGCCCAACGCAGCCCCGAGGAATAGGGTGGAGCGGGGCGGGTGAGCCCGCCGGTGTGCGACGGAGAAGCGGAATGGTCCCCGTGCCGGGGGTTTACATATAAAGGCCCCGCGAGGGGCCCGCAAAGGGAAAGGATTCCCGAAAGGGATTGAACATAGAAGGCGGCGAAAGCCGCGAAAAGGAGGTAGATAGCATGATAAGCCTGGACAAGTTGACCATAAAGGCGCGCGAGGCCCTGGCCGACGCCCAGCGGCTGGCCGGGGAGCGCCACCACCAGTTCATCGAGCCGGAGCACCTGCTCCTGGCCCTGCTGCGCCAGGAGGGTGGCACCGTGCCCTCCCTCCTGGAGAAGATAGGGGAGGACCCGGCGACGCTCTCCGCAGCGACCGCCTCCGCCCTGGAAAAAGTTCCCAAGGTGACCGGGGCGGTGGGGACGGTGCAGCTCTCGCCCCGCACCGCCGCCGTCCTGGAGGCCGCCCTGGCGGAGGCGGACAAGCTCAAGGACGAGTACATCTCCACCGAGCACCTCTTCCTGGCCATCGCCGAGGAGAAGAGGGGTGACGCGGGCGATATCCTCCGGCGGCGGGGCATCGACCGCGACCGCATCCTGCAGGCCATGAGCGAGGTGCGGGGGAGCCAGCGCATCACCGACCCCGAGGCCGAGGAGCGCTTCCAGGCCCTGGAACGCTTCGGCCGGGACCTCACCGAGCTGGCCCGGCGGGGCAAGCTGGACCCGGTCATCGGGCGGGACGCGGAGATACGCCGCGTCATGCAGGTCCTCTCCCGCCGCACCAAGAACAACCCGGTGCTCATCGGCGAGCCGGGCACGGGTAAGACGGCCATCGTGGAGGGCCTGGCCCAGCGCATCGTGGCCGGGGACGTCCCGGAGGGGCTCAAGAACAAGCGCCTCATCGCCCTGGACCTGGGGGCCCTGGTGGCCGGGACCAAGTACCGCGGCGAGTTCGAGGACCGCCTCAAGGCGGTGCTCAAGGAGATCACCGACGCCGAGGGCCAGATCATCCTCTTCATCGACGAGCTACACACCCTGGTGGGCGCGGGCGCGGCGGAGGGAGCCGTGGACGCCTCCAACATGCTCAAGCCCGCCCTGGCCCGCGGTGAGCTGCGCTGCATCGGGGCCACCACCCTGGACGAATACCGCAAGTACGTGGAGAAGGACGCCGCCCTGGAGCGCCGCTTCCAGCCCATCTACGTGGGGGAGCCGAACGTGGAGGACACCATCGCCATCCTGCGCGGTCTGAAGGAGCGCTACGAGGTGCACCACGGGGTGCGCATCCAGGACTCGGCCCTGGTGGCGGCGGCGGTCCTCTCCGACCGTTACATCTCCGACCGCTTCCTCCCCGACAAGGCCATCGACCTGGTGGACGAGGCGGCCTCCCGCCTGCGCATCGAGATAGACTCCATGCCTACCGAGATCGACGAGGTGGAGCGGCGCATCAAGCAGCTGGAGATCGAGCGCCAGGCCTTGAAGAAGGAGAAGGACAAGGCCTCCCGCGAGCGCCTGGAGAAGCTGGAGGCCGAGCTGGCCGAGCTCAAGGAGCAGAGCGCGGAGATGAAGGCCCACTGGCAGGCGGAGAAGGAGTGCATCACCCGCATCCGCGAGCTCAAGGAGCGCCTGGAACAGATCCGCATCGAGGAGCAGCGCGCCGAGCGGGAGGGCGACCTGGAGAAGGCGGCCCGCCTGCGCTACGGCGAGGCGGTGGAGGTCCAGAAGGCCCTGGAGGAGGAGAACCGCCGCCTGCAGGAGCTGCAGAAGGATCGCAAGATGCTCAAGGAAGAGGTGGACGAGGAGGACATCGCCGAGGTGGTCTCCGCCTGGACGGGCATTCCGGTGTCCAAGCTCCTGGAGGGCGAGGTCCAGAAACTCATCCACATGGAGGAGCGCCTGCGCCGGCGCGTGGTGGGGCAGGACCAGGCCCTGGAAAAGGTCTCCAACGCCATCCGTCGCGCCCGTGCCGGGCTGCAGGACCCCAACCGCCCCATCGGTTCCTTCCTCTTCCTGGGACCCACCGGGGTGGGGAAGACGGAGCTGGCCCGCGCCCTGGCGGAATTCCTCTTCGACGACGAGCGGGCCATGGTGCGCCTGGACATGAGCGAGTACATGGAGCGGCACACCGTCTCCCGGCTCATCGGCGCGCCCCCCGGCTACGTGGGTTACGAGGAGGGCGGCCAGCTCACCGAGGCGGTCAGGCGCCGGCCTTACAGCGTCATCCTGCTGGACGAGATCGAGAAGGCGCACACCGACGTCTTCAACATCCTGCTCCAGATACTGGACGACGGCCGGCTGACCGACGGACAGGGCCGCACCGTGGACTTCAAGAACACGGTGATCATCATGACCTCCAACCTGGGGAGCCAGTACTTCCAGGACATGGCGGGCAAGGACCGGGACCGGGTACGGGAGCTGGTCATGGAGACCCTCAAAGCCCATTTCCGGCCCGAGTTCCTCAACCGCCTGGACGAGATAATCGTCTTTAACCCCCTGGGGATGGAGGAGATCAAGAAGATCGTGGACATCCAGGTGGAACGGCTGCGGCAGAGGCTGGCCGACCGCAAGCTGGACATCCGGCTCACCGAGCGGGCCAAGGAGGTCCTGGCCTCGGAGGGCTTCGACCCCGACTACGGGGCACGTCCCCTCAAGCGGGTCATCCAGCGCGAGATCCAGGACCGCCTGGCGGTCAAGCTCCTGGAGGGCGATTTCCGGGAGGGCGACCTCATCGAGGTGGACGTGGACTCCGACGGCGAGTTCACCTTCACCCGCGTCGGCGAGTCCGTAGGGGTCAGGTCTTGAATTTTGATACCCCCCGGGGGTATTCCCCGGGGATTTCTTTTTAAGGAATGGGATCGCTTCGTTGCTTCGCTCCTCGCGATGACAAAAAGAAAGGGCCATGCGATGACAGCAAGAGAGTGCTCGCGATACCGACAAGAGATGGCCCGCGATGACAACATCCTAGGGAAGGCACGAAGGGTTGGTGAAGGTAGCCTTCCCCCGTCGATTGCACGGAGGTAGCATGATCCGGCTGCCGGGGAAGGGTGAGAACGAGCAAGAATAGGGGGATGAAAATTAGGAGCGGAATAGGGTGCGAACAATGCGTCCTCCTCACCGGCCTTGGCCTACCATGCCCCCACTTTGTGGGGCGCCGCTCCGTCCCCTATGCATCCGGGGAAGTGCTCTCGTTTCCGTCCGTGGTTCGAGCGCGGAAGTCGTTTCGAGCGAGCTCCATTTCAAACCCTAAAGCAGGATGTTACAACAATCATCACCGAAATGACTGACCTTACGGGCAGGGGGCGTGGGAGGGACTTGTTTGGACCCAGGCGGGTTGGTCTTCGGATTTCGGAGTCGGGAGTTTAGGGGAGAGAAGGGTTGGGAGATCATGCTCTCCCCCTGGAAAAAGGGCGTCCGCCGGGATGGGGAGACGGACTTCGGCTTGTGATTTGAACATCGTTGCCGGCTTCGTTCTTCTTCAATAGACCGGATGTCCGACGGGCATGATGAGCAGGGGGACGTTTGTCGTTTCCAGTACCGCGGCCACGCCGTCGTCGGAGAAGGCGCCCGCCACCATCGTGCCCAGACCGAGAACCGCGGCCTGCAGCTCCAGAATCTGCGCGGCGTGCCGGCATCCAGGTGGACATAACGAGTCCTCCTCTCACCGTAATAATGTTTTGTTTTCTCGTAGTCCGCGGTGATCACCACGTTTACTGGGGCCCGGGCAATGAAGTCCTGCCCGAGCGCGGCTTGGGCCAGGTCTTCTCTCCTCTCCCCAGCAAGAATCATGGTCAGGGAGTGCGAGTGCGGGTCGTACCGCTAAACGCCGACTTTCAAGTTCTCCGACCCTCCGCATACCAAGTAGAGCTCCAGCAGGTATATACCTCCGGCTGAAGAAAAGGTGCGGGTGGCCCCGCTTGCCATGCCCACCCTTGTCCCCCATAGCCCACAAGAGCTGGCCGATCTCCGAGGGCGAAAGAAGCACCAACTCAAGGTCCCGGCGGGACATGCGGCGGTTCATGGCCTCCTCGAGGGAAACGTTGCCTCTCGTCCTGGGAGGGGACAGGGTTATCCCATTACCCGGAGCTTCAACCCTATGTCCACCTCGGAGGCGGTCTCATGCCGGCCGTCGCCGCACCCTAGGATCAGGGAGAAAAGGACCGGGACACAAACGGCCAAGGGGATTCTCATCGTCTCACCTCTGACCAAGTTAATCTACCTCCATGGGTAGAGGGGAGGATACGCATCGACGGTTCCTGAATATGCGGGCTCCCCGGTGGCCGGGATCAATCAACGGGAGGAGGGAAGGATTGTCACCAGTTGCTCTCCTGGCCGGGATTTCCCATGGAAGACTCTTCCGGCATATCCCGGAGAAGGAAACATCACGTTTAGGCGAATCCCTCATTCACCTCACATGGCGAAGCCAGTACGTCAAAGCACCTTCACCTCCACTTGGAGGGTGCCCTTCCCGTCCGCCTCCCACTCCACGGTGGAATCTTTTCCGTAGGTCCTCTCGAAGGTCCCCTGCAGCATCCCCACCAGGAGGAGGCGCATGCAGGAGTTCTCCAGGGTGAGGGAGGCCCCCTCCCCGCCCACGCTCAGCTCCCGCAGGTTGCCCAGCCCCCGCAGGGCGAACTGCTCCCGCAGCTCCTCCAGGCCCAGGGTGAGGTCGATGGGGGCAAACCCCTCCCGGACGTAACGCCTCTGGGCGTCCACCACCAGCATGGGTATTTCCTCACCCAGCTCCCACTCCAGGGCCTCAAAGACGGTGTCCATGAGGCCGGGCCCCAGCACGGCCATGCGGTAGCCGGTAGCCCGGCTGGTGATGATACCGTTCTCCAGGTCCCATTCGCAAAGGTCCACGAGCCCGAGTGGAGTCCCGCATACCTCGCATCTCGAAAGGTCCAGGTCTCCTTCCTCCGGCTGGTACAGGTTGAGCTTGAGCCTTTCCTTCAAGACTTCCGGGTAGGTGGTCCAGCCGGTGGTCAGCTCGAAGACCCCGGGGGAGATCTCCTTGTAGGTCACCGAGTGCTCGCCCCCTACCGAGGAGGCGATGACTCCGGCGAAGGCGCCCGAGGTCTCCAGGATGGAGAAGGGACGGGTGATGCGTATCCGGCAGAAATCCTCAGGGTCGTTCTCATAGCGGTAGTCGAGGAACTCGTACTTCCCGTAGCCTATGGCGTGACAGAGGTCCATGACCCCCTGGGCGAAGCTGGCGATGTCCATGCTCTTGTTTCGTATCAGCTCCTTCACCGGCTCCGGTATCAGGGAGTCCATGTAGAGCTGCGTGCCGCGGGCCACGATGTTGATGACCATGTGGTCGATGGAGAGGCCGATGGCCCGCCCGATGTCGCGGAAGACGGGGTCCACGTTCTCGCACTCCACGAAGGCCATGCGCGCCTGCTCGTTGGTGGACTGAACGATATCCCCGTTGGAAAGCCAGCGGTTCAGGCGAACGAAGGCATCGGGCATGCCGCAACCGGAACAGGGATTGATCTCCACCGTTCAACCTCCTTTGCTTACCGACTACGACCGGCCATTCCCAAGCCCGGGATGGAGTGAGCTGCGTCTACCGCCTTCCGGTAACTTGAGCCGTGGTCGTTCCCTTTCTTATGATTCCCAAGCGCTGGATCGCGTGAGTCGCATTGCCACCTCCCGAGGTCTTTTTAGATTATCTTTCCGCGCGGTTCTTCTAATCACCTTTCCTCCGGGATCTCTTTTCTCCCGCGGATATGTTCACTACCTGCAACTGGTGCGGGTTAATTCTGATCACTTTTTTCCTCCGGGCTTCCTTTCTCTCCGCCGGTCCGTCGCCCGGGATAGGCTCACCGGTAACGGATAAGACAAGTTGTCCATCCACGCCTTTCCAGCCGCGTCCATGCTCCTCGCTGGCACCTGAGTTGATGTCGTCAAAGAGGAGCACCGCAGTCCATCCATGCCCTTCCCGTTCCGTCCATGCTCCTCCAGTTCGTTACCCATGCGTCATATCTGTTTATTTATCGGTTTGAACGTGGTCGGCATAAACATGAAATGATGTCTCCGAGAGCATTGGTGACGGCCATCGTCATTTGGCCTTCCGTGCTGCTTCCGCCGATGGATTGGGAAACCCTTGGGACGGCATATGGTAGAGCGGTCCTTCGAGAGGCGGTTCCTGATGGATCCGGAAAGGTGTGGAACGGCCTCGTCTTATTCCCCCTGCCGATAGATCCCCGGCGCGAAAGGGGACCGGCGTTGCTCCTAAAACTCCGACTGTACAATCCGGTGGAAGGGTCATGGGTTGCACCGTTCCCAGGGCATTGGTGAGGTTAACCGCAGTTCTCTGCGAGTACCGTTTAGAACACCCGCGGCGACATGGATTCACCTGGCGTGTTTACGCGGAAAAGAGGTCTTTTCGTGAGGGGAATGCCCAGGTTCATAAACATGGTGGACACCCCCTGAACTTGCTTTGTTAAGAAAAAGGCAGAGCAAGGAGGTGTCCAAGTGAAGGGTTCAATTGGAATCACTACAAGTATCTACCACACCAGGCTTCCGCAGCAACGTAGTCTTCAGAGGATGGGAAGGTGCCTGGAACCTCTCCAGGGAGGCCAGGACAAGGCTTGCCTGGATGGGGCATTACAAGAAGCACGGGAAAGTGAGCGTGACCTGCCGGAGGTTCGGGATCTCGAGGAACACCCTCTACAAGTGGGTGGGAAGATATCACCGCCTTGGCCCCCGGGGCCTGGAGGACCTCCCCGGGCCCCCAAAAGGAGGAGGGTATCCAGAATACCCTGGCAGACGGTGGAGCTCATCTGCGACCTGCGCAGGGAGCATCCCGCCTGGTCCAAGCACAAGCTGGCGGTGATCCTCAAAAGGGACTACGGCATAAAGATCTCCGCCTCCAGCGTGGGAAGGATCATGAGAAGAAAGGGACTCTATGACCAGCGGGTGCAAAGGAGGAAGAGCAAGGCCGCCAAAAGGAGGAGGCGCCTGCGCTGCGAGCGCTGGATGAAGAAGGCCTTTCCGGGATGCCTGATCCAGGTGGACGTGAAGCACCTCTACTTCGGGGGGAGGAAGTACTACCCGTTCACGGCGGTGGACTGCTTCTCTCGGGTGGCCTTCTCGCGGGTATATTCCTCCGCGAGCTCCGCCTGCGCCCGGGCCTTCCTCGCCTCCCTCCTTTCCTACATGCCCTTTTCCGTCTGGGCCATCCAGACCGATAACGGATCGGAGTTCCTGCGCCACTTCGACCGGGCGGTGGAAGAGGCGGAGATCACCCACTACTTCTCCCATCCCTACTGCCCCAAGGAGAACGCCTTCGTGGAGAGAAAGATCCAGACCACCAAGTACGAGCTGTGGGCCTTCCGTGAGGGATATACGGTGGAGGAGTTGAACGAGATCCTGGAGGAATGGAACTACGTCTACAATTACGTGAGGCCCCACCAGAGCCTGAGCTATCTCACCCCCATGGAGTTCCTGAAGTCCTGGATGGAGGAGTGCAAGGATAGGGATGGTGTGTTCACCATGTAGTGGACCAGGACAGCCTCTATCTCCGCCTATATCTCCAACAGGGTGGTGCTGGTGACCGGGGCGGGGGGCTCCATCGGCTCGGAGTTCTCCCTGCAGCTCGCCCCTGCAGCTCGCGGGGCTGGGCCCCCGGCTCCTGGTCCTTCTGGACAATGACGAGACCAGCCTTTACGAGCTTGAGCTCCGGCTCATCAGGGGACTTACTGCCTGCCCCTTCCATACCGTGGTGGCGGACGTCCGGGACGAGGCTTGGGTGCGCTCCGTCTTCGAGAGGTACCGGCCCGAGGTGGTCTTCTACAGCGCGGCCCTGAAGCACGTGCCCATGATGGAGTACCACCCGGCGGAGGCGGTGAAGAACAACGTGCTGGGCACGCGCATCCTGGCCCAGGCCTCACTGGAGGGCGGGGCGGAGCACTTCATCCTCATCTCCACGGACAAGGCGGTGCACCCGATGAACGTCATGGGCTGCACCAAGCGGGTGGCGGAGATGCTCATCAAGGACTGCAGGGGGAGGAACGGGGGGAAGGGGGCCCTCTTCACCGCCATGCGCTTCGGGAACGTGCTGGGCTCGCGGGGGAGCGTAGTTCCCGTCTTCCGGAAACAGATGGAGGAAGGTGTGCCGGTGCTCATCACCTACCCGGAGGTCATCCGCTACTTCATGACCATCGAGGAGGCGGCCCAGCTGGTCATCCAGGCGGGGGCCTTCACCCGGGGCAAGGACGCCTTCATCCTGGACATGGGCAAGCCGGTGCGCATCATCGACCTGGCGCGGGAGCTCATCCGCCTCATGGGGAAGGAGGGGAAGATGGAGATAAAGGTCACCGGGTTGCGTTCGGGGGAGAAGCTGCACGAGACCCTCACCTTCCCCGAGGAGGAACTGGCGCACACCTTTCACCCCAATATAGATAAGGCCTTGCACGACCTGGTCCTCCCCGCGGATTTCCAGACCCGTATGGAGGGCTCATCCTGGCCGCGCAGCGGGGGACGAGGACCACGTGCGGGTGCTCTTTTTCGAGCTGGACCCTCCTACAGGCCCTACGTCCCCCGCAGAAGGATCTGGATAGAGGAGCGACGAGGTGTAGGAGCCCGAACGGGGTCACGAACGGTGCCAGGTCTTGAAATTTGATACCCCCGGAGGTATGGGGAGGTAACTTTTCATCATTGCCTATCGCCGTGGGGGAGGAGGAGAGCCACCACCAGGGAAGGGTTACCACCTTGGGGTGCAGGGTCCAATATAGATAGGAGGTTGGATATGGCCGGGACATCCAGTAGCCGGGTCAGGCTGCGGCCCAAACGCCAGCTCACCCTCCCTCCGGAGATATGCGCCGGCCTCTCCATCGAGCCGGGCGACATGCTGGAGCTGAGCGTGGAGGGAGCGTCCTCGTTGCCAGGCCGAGGAAGAAGAAGGCCCTGGACGCCCTGGAGGAGATAAGGGCCTCCTTCCGGAGGTCGGGGATAACCAAGGAGGAACTCCTCAAGGCAGGCAGGGCCTTGCGACGCAGGCTCAGCAAGGAGATTCGGGATGCGGGGCGCTGAGGCGGAGCGCGGGAAATCGCGCGCCTTCCTGGAAGGAAACGTCTTCTTCTCCGGGCTTCATTCCCGGGATGAGGCGCCGGGAAGGATATTGGAGGCCGCGGCTGCCGGGAAGTTCAGGCCCGTCGTCTCCCGCCAGGTACCGGACGGGGTGGTCCGCGTTATCGGGCAGAAGCTACCCGAGGCGTTGCCCCTTTTGCGCGAGTACCTGGAGAACGTGCCCCTGGAGGTCTGCATGGACCTCCATCCGGCGGAGGTGGAAGAATGGGTGGACGTGGTGGGCGGAGACGACGCGCCGATAGCCGCGGCGGCCCGGGAGGCAGAGGTCGATTTCCTGGTGAGCGGGGACAGGCATTTCCTGGAAGCGAAATCCCGGGCGGGGAAAAGGGGCCTTTCCATCCTCTCGCCATCAGACTTCCTGCGCTCCTTGTGAAGGGGATGGTGTTTCAGTGTTTCGAATTCCCGCCAGGTGGAGCCAGGGGAGGTCTGCGTCTTGCCGCCGGAATGGGTGAATCGATAGGCGGGCCCCGTTATAAAGAATCGGTCGGCGAGCCCCGGTATAATTTATGAGGTTACATCCTCGGATGTCGTGCTGGGGAAGCGAAGAAAGGAGGCTGCAGCATGAAGGAGTACAAGATAAAGCCCCTGCTCACCGGGTGGTTCCACATGAACTGGGGGCTCATCATGAGCCCGCTGGCCGCGGGGTACGTGGCCGACCTCCCCGTCTTCATGTTCCTCATTGAGGGGGAGGACGGGGAGAAGATAATCGTGGACGGGAGCTACGTGCACGACCACGTCCCCAAGTGGATATTCGGACCCAAGCCCCGCACCCCGGACCTGGAGGTCCCCGAGGTGCTCCGGCGGAACGGCGTGGACCCCAGGGAGATAGAGACGGTCATCATCACCCACCTGCACCACGACCACACCGGGTACCTGCACCTCTTCGAGAACGCCTCCTTCTACGTGCAGGAGAAGGAGATGGTGGAGTCCTACTTCCCCATGGGCTACCAGGCGGTGGGCTGCTGCCAGGAGGACTGGATAGACCTGGTGCCCCGCTTCAAGCTGGTGAACGGGGACTTCAAGCTGCGGGAAGGGATAGAGCTCATCTTCGCCCCCGGGCACACCGCCGGGCACCAGGCGGTGGGGGTGAACACCTCCCGGGGCAGGGCCATCATCTTCGGGGACGCCGCCTACATGTACGCGGGGCTGGCCAAGCGCTTCCCGGCCAAGTTCGCCGAGGTGGTAGCCCTCGGGGGCGTGGCCGGCCAGCAGGTGGACCTCGAGGACCCCGAGGTGCAGCAGACCATCGCCAAGGTGTGGGGCTCCCGCTACGGCGGCTACTTCGGTCCCTCGGTGCTCAACCCGGGGGAGATAATGCGCTCCCTGGCCAGGCTGGACATGATGGCCGACGTGGTCATCCCCGGGCACGACCCCGAGTTGGTGCGCATGAAGGTCCTCCCCGACGACTACGATTTGGAATAGCGGGGCCAGGCCGTTGAAATTTGATACCCCTAGGGATATATGATCATGCTTTACACCATCGTCCTTTTGTCGGGGAATCCGGAGGGAATCGCTTCGTCGCTCCGCTCCTCGCGATGACGTTGGTGGTATCAAATGGGGTCAGGTCTTGAATTTTGATACTCCTGGGGGTATATGGGATAAGGGGCGGACGGGCAGCGGTCTTGCCGCCCTTTTTCTTCGGGGATGGCCGGGGTTAATCGTGTTGCTCACCTCCAAGAAGCCCTGTCGAAAGAAAAAGGACAGGAGAGGAAGGCTCGCCGTGGCAAAACCCTGGCCTCCTGAAGGGTCCTTATTTCGGGGGCCGATGGGCAGAGGTCTCGCTTACCTCCGCAAAACCAACCTCTACGAAGAGCCCAAGTAAGGAAGCCGCGGCCGATTCAGTGGGTCCATACGCGGGTAGGTTGTGGGAAAAATATAATTCATGCGGATAATGCATGGGGATAATGCATGGGGAGCTTTCCGCGCAAGATGAGCTGCTGGGCTGTCCAGGATCGTACCAGGTGCAGAAAGGAAAAGGGATTAACCCCGAATCTTGCCAGAGGAAAGGAAAGGGACTGACCCCCCGAAAATCAACGGGTGGGGTAAGTGCCGCCGCAGGAGGGGCAGACCAGGAAGGTGCCCAGGTCCTTCGTGGAGACGTTGAACACCGAGAAGAGCATCCTCTTGCGGCGCATGCGCACCACGGAGAAGGTGACCGGGCGGTCGCAGGCAGGGCAGAAGCTCTCCTTCTCTCCGACCTTCTCCTGCTCCAGGCGGTCATGCATCCAGAAGGGGATGATGATCATCTCCATCACCCGGTTACCTGTGACTCCGTTCAGGGTTCCTGGATTTCCCGGCATGGTCGATTTTACGGGAAAGAGCCGGAAGGTAGAAGGGCTTTGGCTCCAGGGACGGGGAATGAGGGGAAGGACAGCCATCGCTCCAGTGGATGGAGAATAAGAAGAAGGAGAGCCATCGGCCCAGGGGATGGAGAATATAATCATGGTGGCGGGAAGCGGCGAAGGGGCTGGTACGGGAATGAAGAACACGGGGAAGACGGACGGCACGCGGAATGTGGGCCTCGTGGGGAAGGTTGAGAAATAGGGCGGGTGGGGCACGGGATGAACGAAAAGCGCGGGGGCAGGTCGGCAACACGGGGCAAAAGAAAGCGCGCGGGCCAGTCGGCAACACGAAGAACCTAAGCCTGGGCTGCCCCTCGATGGGGCGGTTAGTCTAATGGCCGCACCCACGGAGGACGAAGGAATAAAGGGACGACGGCGGTCGCACCACTTTCGGGGATGACCCAGTGGTGGACGGTCGTTTTCGGCAGGACGTCGGGAGAAGGGCATGAAAAAAGATTACGACGTGATCATCGTGGGGGCCGGCCCGGCGGGCATCTTCGCCGCCCTGGAGCTGGTCAAGCGGGACGGCCTGCGGGTGCTCATGCTGGAGAAGGGGCCGGACATCGAGGAGAGAAAATGCCCGGCCCGGGTGGGGAAGTGCCGCCGGTGCCGCACCTGCGCCATCACCAGCGGCTGGGGAGGGGCGGGAGCCTTCAGCGACGGGAAGCTCTCCCTCTCACCGGAGGTGGGGGGTTGGCTCCAGGAGTACGTGGGCACGCGCATGCTGCGCGACCTAATCCAGCACGTGGACCGGCTCTACCTGGAGTTCGGCGCCCCGAGGGAAACCTACGGGGACGACCCGGAGAAGGTGGAGGATTGGCGCCGCCGGGCGGTCCTCCACAACCTGGTGCTCACCCCCTGTCCCTTCCGCCACCTGGGGACGGAGTACTGCCGCCGCCTGCTGGTGGACGTCCACGCCTTCCTCCAGGACAAGGTGGACATCGAGACCGGCACCGCGGTGGAGACCATCCTGGCCGACAGGGGGAGGGCGGAAGGCGTGCGCACCGCCTCCGGCGAGGAGATACGCGCCCCCCACGTCATCGTGGCCCCGGGCAGGGAGGGGGCCGACTGGCTGGTGGAGGAGATGGGCAGGCTGGGAGTGGGGTCCCAGAACAACCAGGTGGACATCGGCCTACGGGTGGAGGTCCCTGCCCCGGTGCTGGAGCCCCTTACCAACGACCTCTACGAGCCCAAGATACATTACTTCTCCCGTCGCTTCGAGGACCGGGTGCGCGTCTTCTGCATGAACCCCTATGGGGAGGTGTGCGTGGAGCGCTACGGGGACGTGCTCACCGTGAATGGCCATTCCTACGCCGAGCGGCGCACGGAGAACACCAACTTCGCCCTCCTGGTGAGCACCACCTTCACCGAGCCCTTCCGGGAGCCCATCGCCTACGGCAAGTACATCGCCCGCCTGGCCAACCTCCTGGGGGAGGGCATCCTGGTGCAGCGTCTGGGGGACCTCCTCGCCGGGCGCCGCTCCACGGCGCGGCGCATCGCCCGCTCCACGATCCGGCCCACCCTTCCCGATGCCACGCCGGGGGATCTGAGCTTCGCCCTGCCCTACCGCTACATCTCCGACATCCTGGAGATGCTCGAGGCCCTGGACAGGCTTTGCCCGGGGCTCCACACGCGGGACACCCTGCTCTACGGCGTGGAGGTCAAGTTCTATTCCTCCCGCCTCCACCTGGGAAAGGATCTCCAGACGGAGATACAAGGCCTTTACGCTGTGGGGGACGGGGCGGGGATAACCCGCGGACTGGTGCAGGCCTCCGCCTCCGGGGTGGTGGCCGCGCGCTCCATCCTCGCCGGGTACCGGGATTGAGGGAATGATGGAAAGGGAGGATGGGGTAAAGTGGGGAGCGTCAAGGACCTGGAGGTGCTGGAAGTTCCCTCCGAGGACAGGGCGGGACGGGGGAGATTTCACTTCTCCGACCGTTGCTCGGCTTTCGATTGGGGAGAAATGCCGGACCACATCGAGGGCAAGGGCGCTGCCTTATGCCTCATGGGGGCCTATTTTTTCGAGAGGCTCGAGGAGATGGGGATGGCCACCCACTACCTCGGGGTGGTGGGACGGGATGGAAAGGCACGCCGCCTGGCCGATCTCGATGGCCCGGTGGACACCATGGAGGTGAAACTGGTCCGGGTGATCAGGCCCGGCACGGCCGGAGATGCCTATGATTACTCCGTATATCGAGGGGAGAGGGGCAACTTCCTCATCCTTCTGGAGGTGATTTACCGCAACTCTCTCCCGGAGGGATCCAGCGTCTTCCGACGCCTGGAAGAGGGGAGCTTGCGCCTCGAGGGGCTGAGGTTGGAGGCGCTCCCCGCCCCGGATGAACAACTGGAACGTCCCCTTCTCGACGTGTCCACCAAGCTGGAGGCAACCGACCGCTACCTGGGGTGGGAGGAGGCGCGGGAGATCTCCGGGCTATCGAGCGAGGAGCTCCAGGCGTTGCGGGAGGCCACCCTGCGCATCAACGACCTCATCTCACGCACCGTGCAGCCCTGGGACTGGTAAACCAGGACGGCAAGGTGGAGTTTTCCTTCGACGAGAACCGGAGGCTCATGCTGGTGGACGTCCTGGGAACGCCGGACGAGTGCCGGTTCGAGTACCGGGGAATGCCGGTAAGTAAGTAGATCGCCAGGATCTTCTACCGCAGGACGGATTGGAGCAGGGAGGTCGAGGCGGCAAAGAAGGCTAACCGGCTGGAATGGAAAAGCCTGGTAAGACAGGCGCCTCCCCCTCTACCCGGAAGGTTGAAGGAGCTTATCTCCCTGCTTTACCAGGGCTGTTGCAACGGCATCACCGGGAAGCGCTTCTTCAATGCGCCCCCGCTCGAGGATATCCTCGCCGATTTGGGGGAGTGGCTCGGGAAGTAGGCGGCGCTCGGTGTGCCTCGCACCTCCACCCCGGCGGTGCGGGGCATCAGCTTCCAGAATATTCCTCTTCTTGGACCCGGCTTCCCGGCTTCCGGACGGGTCCCCGGGTTCTCGACGGTCTTGCGGGGAGAAGGGGGAAGGCGGATCACGCCGCGCTTCTCGGAGGAAGCGGCCATGCGCTTGCCGGATCTTCTCCCCCCCTTCTTGGACCCGGCTTCCCGGCTTCCGGACGGGTCCCCGGGTTCCCGACGGTCTTGCGGGGAGAAGGGGAAGGCGGATCACGCCGCGTTCGCGAAAGGAGAGACATGTCTCTACGGGCGCCGGCCTCGAACCCCTCGGGGTGAGAAGGCCATTCGCTGATTAGAAAACCGCTTCTTCAGGGTGCTATAATGTTTCTTCGTGCGGCCTGGAGAAATCCACGCCGGAAGCGGAAGAAAGCCGAGGAGAAAAAGCGCCATGCCCGGAATAGTGGTGGTGGGAACCCAGTGGGGAGACGAGGGGAAGGGGAAGGTCATCGATCTCCTTTCCGACGACATGCACATGGTGGTGCGTTTCCACGGGGGCAACAACGCGGGTCACACCATCGTCTACGACGGCAAGACCCTAAGGCTGCACCTCATCCCCTCCGGTATCCTCTACCCCCATATCGTTCCCGTCATCGGGAACGGGGTCATCGTCAACCCCGCAGTGCTCCTGGAGGAGATGGAAAACCTCGCTGGCATGGGGGTGGACACGGAGCGCCTGCGCATCTCTTACAACGCCCACGTCATCCTCCCCTACCACGAGGTGTTGGACGGGCTCCTGGAGGAGAGCCGTGGGTCCGCCAGCCTGGGCACCACCCGGCGGGGTATCGGGCCAACCTACGCGGACAAGGCGGCCCGGGTGGGACTGCGCATGCAGGACATGCTCGAACCCGCGGCCTTCGGGGAGAAGGTTCGCCGGGCGGTGGAGGAGAGGAACCGCCTCCTCACCCTGGTCTACAAGGCGGAGCCCTTGGACGCCGGGAACATTGCCGACCGCTACACCGGGTATGCTCACCGCCTGCGCCACCTCCTGGCGGACACTTCCCTGCTGGTCAAGGAGGCTCTCCGGGAGGGGAAGAACGTCCTCTTCGAGGGAGCCCAGGGCCTCATGCTGGACCTGGACCACGGCACCTATCCCTACGTCACCTCCTCCAACACCGTGGCCGGGGCGGTGTGCGCCGGGGCGGGTATAGGGCCCCGCGACATCGAGGAAATAATCGGGGTGACCAAGGCCTACGTCACCCGGGTAGGAGCCGGGCCCTTTCCCACCGAGCAGGACAACGAGATCGGCGAGGCCATGCAGGAGGTGGGACGGGAGTTCGGGACCACCACCGGGAGAAAGCGGCGCTGCGGGTGGTTCGACCTGGTCATCCTGCGCTACGCGGTTCGACTCAACACCTTGACCAGCCTGGTCCTCACCAAGCTAGACGTCCTTTCCCAGTTCGATACCCTCAAGGTCTGCGTCGCCTACCGAAGGGGAGGAGAGATAATCCAGGACTTTCCACCCCTGTACGAGGTGTTCTCTGACTGCGAGCCGGTCTACGAGGAATTACCAGGCTGGAAAAAGGACATCACGGGCGCCACCCGCCTCGAGGACCTGCCCACGGAAGCGCGCGATTACCTCCAGTTCATTCGGGAGAGATCGGGGGTGCCCATCAAGCTGGTCTCCGTGGGCCCGGAACGTCAACAGTCCATCTTCCTCGACGGGGGCGGGGAGCCCCTCCGCCAGGGACGCTTCCTCTTCTACGACGACCTGCCGCTGTAGGTTCCGGCCATCCGTGCTCGTATCCGCCCTCTATAGTTTCGCCCCTGTCCCGGTTATCTCTTCCGGTAATGCACTTCCGTCCATTTCAAGTGCTCGTATCCGCCCTCTATAGCTTTGCCTCTGTACCCCGTCTACTTGTCACTGCCCCCCTTAAAATAGGGATTGAAGTTCGCGCCGCTGGCCCCGCGGTAGGCGGCGGGTGGGAGCGAGCGGTATACAGGCGGGCGAGAATGGAGGTGAGGCTTCATAGGAGTAGTTCTCCCGATCTTTAAGGGTAATTTTCCGGACGATCATGACGGGATGAATATTATTTCTTTGTGCATGAGATGGCCTCAACCGTAAGGGGGATGCGCCGGAGGGATTTAACAACAAGGGCGACTTAACCCCGATGTTCGAGAGGCATAACGCCCCATCAGGGGTTTGGGGGATGACCGGAGGAGGTAGTCCATGAAGGTCATGGTGGTGGGAAGCGGCGGGCGGGAGCATGCCTTGGCCTGGAAGATAGCTCGGTCGCCGCTGATCGATGAATTGTTCTGCGCTCCCGGCAACGCGGGGATGGCCGAGCTGGGCACCTGCGTGGACATCAAGGCCGAGGACCTGGAGGCCCTGGCCGCTTTCGCCGAGCGGGAGAGGATCGAACTCACCGTGGTGGGCCCGGAGGCGCCCCTGGTGGCGGGCATCGCTGACGTCTTCGAGAAGCGGGGCCTCTCCGTGTTCGGTCCCGGGCGGGAGGCAGCCCAGATGGAGGGGAGCAAGCACTTCGCTAAGCGCCTCATGCAGGAGGCCGGGGTCCCCACTGGTTCCGCGGAAGTGTTCACCGATTACGACGCGGCGGTGGAGTGCGTGCGGAAAGGAAGCCCGCCCTACGTGGTCAAGGCGGACGGCCTGGCCGCGGGTAAGGGGGTAGTGATAGCCCGGGACGACCGGGCGGCCTACGAGGCTCTCAAAGCCTGCTTCCTCGAGGGGCGCTTCGGGGAGGCGGGGAAGAAGGTGCTCATCGAGGAGTACCTGGAGGGCCAGGAGGTCTCCGTGCTCACCCTGGTGGACGGGGAGGACATCCTGCCCCTGGCCCCGGCCCAGGATTACAAGCGGGTGGGGGACGGGGATACCGGTCCCAACACCGGGGGCATGGGGTCTTATTCCCCGGTTCCGGTGATGACCGCCGAGGACTACCGCCGCGTGGTGGAGGATATACTGCGCCCCACGGCGAAAGCCCTGGCGGGAAGGGGCATCCATTACCGGGGCATTCTCTACGCCGGCCTCATCCTCACCCGGGAAGGGCCCAAGGTGCTGGAGTTCAACGTGCGCTTCGGCGACCCGGAGACCCAGGCAGTGCTCCCCAGGCTGGAGAGCGACATCGTCCCCGCCATGCTGGCCGTCCTGGAGGGGCGCCTCCCGGAGGTGGAGCTGAAATGGAGGGACGAGGCCTGCGTGACCGTGGTGGTGGCCTCGGGAGGGTACCCGGGTGATTACCGGACGGGTTATCCCGTCTCCGGCCTGGAGGAGGCCGGTTCCCTGGACGGGGTAGTGGTCTTCCACGCCGGGACCCGGCGGGGGGAGGGCGGGGAGGTGCTCACCGCCGGCGGCCGGGTGCTTAACGTGAGCGCTCTTGGAAAGGATTTCCAGGAGGCCAGGGAGAGGGCTTACCGGGCGGTGGAGAGGATAAGCTTCACGGATATCTATTACCGGAGGGACATCGCCCTGCGGGCGGTGGAGAGCGCCTGAGGCGGCGGCCCCGGGTCGGGCGCGCATCCTCGCTGGGGGACGACGCGGAAGGGACGATGCGGAAGGACGGTCTTGCGGCGGCGGCGCATGACTGTGATGTTTGGTACGGAGGGCCGGCTTTACGGCAGTGGCGCAGATCTGAAAGAGTTGGAGGTCTGACTTGAGATGGCACCGGTAGTCGCTTTGCTCATGGGCTCGGAGTCGGATCGCGAACGGGTGCGTCCCGCGGCGGAGACCCTGGAGAAGATGGGCGTGGAGGTGATCTGGGAAGTCATCTCCGCCCACCGTCAGCCGGACAGGTTGTGGGAGTTCGTCCGGGAGGAGGCCCCTTCGCGGGGGGTGGAGGCCTTCATCGCTGCCGCGGGCATGGCCGCTCACCTTCCCGGGGTGGTAGCCTCTCTCACTACCCTACCGGTCATCGGCCTGCCCCTCTCCTCCGGTGGACTGGGCGGCTTGGACGCCCTGCTGTCCGTGGTCCAGATGCCCCGGGGGGTCCCGGTGGCCTCGGTGGCGGTGGACAACGCCGTGAACGCTGCCCTTTTGGCCTGCTCCATTCTGGCCCTGAAATACGAAGAGGTGGCCGAGGCCTGGCGCTCCTATCGCGACAGCCTCTCGAAAGGATAGCGAGGCTCGGGCGGAAGCACGCCGCCGCCGTGAACGAGGGGGGTGGGGTTGCGGCGCAAGGCACCCGGGACATGGAGGCGGAAGGGCGGTTACAAAGCACCACGGGGCAGGATAATATAGTCGAGGAAGATTTCTATCTTCCGGAAGCTCGGAAGGCGTACTTGGAAAAGGCTGGTAGGAGATGATCGAACGCTATACCCTCCCCGAGATGGCCTCCGTCTGGAGCGAGGAGAACAAGCTACGCAAGTGGCTGGAGATCGAGATCCTGGCCGTGGAGGCGCGGGTGGAACGGGGGGAGGTCCCCCGCGAGGCCCTGGAGGAGATACGGGCCCGGGCGGCCTTCGATCCCCGCAGGGTTAAGGAGATAGAGGAGACCGTCCACCACGACGTCATCGCCTTCCTCACCAATGTGGCCGAAAACGTGGGGGAGGCCTCCCGCTACATCCACTACGGCATGACCTCCTCCGACATCCTGGACACCGGCCTGGCCCTCCAGATGCGGGAGGCCATGGACCTCATCCTGGACGAGGCGGTGGCCCTGACTTCCACGCTCAGGTCCAAGGCGTTGGAATGCCGGGACATGGTCATGGTGGGGCGCACCCACGGCGTGCATGCCGAGCCCATGGTCTTCGGCCAGAAGCTGGCCCTTTGGGCCTTCGAGATGGCGAGGAACATCCAGCGCCTGCGCCGCGCCCGGGAGGTCATAAGCTACGGCAAGATCTCCGGCGCCGTAGGCACCTACGCCCACCTGGACCCCTGGGTGGAGGAGTACGTGTGCGGCAAGCTGGGACTGCGACCGGCGGAGGTCTCCACCCAGGTCCTGCAGAGGGACCGCCACGCCGAGTACCTGGTGGCCCTGGCCGTGACCGGGGCCAGCCTGGAGAAGTTCGCCCTGGAGGTGCGGGGCCTGCAGCGCACCGAGGTCCGGGAGGCGGAGGAGCCCTTCCGGCGGGGGCAGAAGGGGTCCAGCGCCATGCCCCACAAGCGCAACCCCATCCTCTGCGAGCGCATCTGCGGCCTGGCCAGGGTCCTGAGGTCCAACGCCCTGGCGGCCCTGGAGAACGTGGCCCTGTGGCACGAGCGGGACATCTCCCACTCCTCGGTGGAGCGGGTAATCATCCCCGATTCCACCACCCTGCTCCACTACATGCTGGTGAAGTTCCACGGCGTGATGCGCGGTCTCAGCCTCTACCCCGAGAACATGCGCCGCAACCTGGAGCTCACCCGCGGCCTGGTCTTCTCGGAGAGCGTGCTTCTGGCCCTGGTGAGGAAGGGTCTGACGCGGGAGGAAGCCTACGCGCTGGTGCAGCGCAACGCCATGCAGTCCTGGTCCACGGGGAGGGATTTTCTTGCCCTGCTCCTGGAAGACCCCGAGGTCATCGGGTATCTCGACCGGGAGGAGCTCGAGGCCTGCTTCGACCTCCCTTCCCACCTGCGCAACCTGGGGCGCATCTTCAAGCGCCTGGAGGAGTTGGTGATCTAAGGAAACGGAGAGTGAGCATGGAAAAGCGGGAACTCATCTACGAGGGCAAGGCCAAGAGGGTCTATGCCACCGACCAGCCCGGCCAGGTCATCCACGAGTTCAAGGACGAGGCCACCGCCTTCGACGGCAAGAAGCGCGGGGTCATCGCCGGGAAGGGCAAGGTGAACGCCCGGATGTCGGACATTATCTTCCGGTACCTGGAAAAACATGGCATCCATACCCACCACATCAAGCTCCTCTCCGATAACCAGATCCTCACCTGGTGGCTGGAGATGATCCCGGTGGAGATAATCGTGCGCAACTTCGCCGCCGGAAGCCTGGCCAAGCGCCTGGGCTACCCGGAGCGCACGGAGATGAAGGCCCCCATCGTGGAGTACTACTACAAGAACGACGAGCTTGGCGATCCCATGCTGACTCGTGAGCACATCCATGAGCTGGGGCTGGCCGGCGACGAGCAACTGGACGAGATGACCTCCATAGCCCTGCGGGTGAACGAGATCCTGCGCCCCTACTTCGAGGCACGCGGGCTCATCTTGGCCGATTTCAAGCTGGAGTTCGGGACGCGGGAAGGGAGGCTCCTTCTGGGGGACGAGTTCAGCCCCGACGTGTGCCGGTTGTGGGACGCGGAGACGGGGGAGATCATGGACAAGGACCGTTTTCGAAAGGACCTGGGGAGGGTGGAGGAGACCTATGCCGAGGTCCTGCGCCGGATAAGCGAGGAAAAGACCGGCATCGCCGCCGCGGTCTACGTATCTCCCAAGAAGGGGATTCTCGATCCCGCGGGTCAGGCTGCCCTGGGCGCCCTCAAGTCCTTGGGCTACGACGAGGTGAAAGACGTGCGCATCGGCAAGTACATCACCCTGCGCCTGGAGGGAGTGGATGAGGGCAAGGCCGAGGAGCGTGTCAGGGAGATGTGCGAGCGCCTGCTGGCCAACCCCATCATCGAGGACTACCGGGTGGAGATAGAGTGAGGAGACGGGTTGACCATGATTCCGCCCCGGGAACCGGTTCCGGGATGTACGGGAAGGGTTCGGAAAAGGATGGCGGGGACCCGGAAAGGAAAAGGCGGTGACCCCGGTTATGTACCGGGACGGGT
This sequence comes from Actinomycetota bacterium, assembly GCA_030019255.1. NCBI lineage: Bacteria > Bacillati > Actinomycetota > Actinomycetota bacterium. The sequence continues at coordinate 50,740 of JASEFK010000003.1, read as the reverse complement.
TCGCCGGCCGGGCGGTGGAGAGCGGGATGGAGGAAAGTGCTGAAAAGGTAATAACTGGTAAAAGTTCTTGACCCCGAGGAGAGGTGTCCATGAAGTTCGGAGTGGTGGTCTTCCCCGGTAGCAACTGTGAAGCGGATTGTTATCACGTCATCGACAAGGTACTCCGGGAGGACGTGGATTACGTGTGGCACAAGGAAAGGGTCGTCTCGTCCTACGACTGCCTGGTCCTGCCGGGCGGATTCTCCTACGGAGATTACCTGCGGTGCGGGGCCATAGCCCGCTTCAGCCCGGTCATGGAGGCGGTGGCCGGGTTCGCCCGGGAGGGAGGGCTGGTCATCGGCATCTGCAATGGATTCCAGATCCTCCTGGAGGCGGGACTGCTCCCCGGCGCCATGCTGCGCAACACCAGCCTCCATTTCATCTGCCGCTTCGTAAACCTGAGGGTGGAAAACACCGCCACCCCCTGGACCAACCGCGCTCAGCCGGGGCAGGTCCTGCGTATTCCCATAGCCCACAACGAGGGCAATTACGTGGTGGATCCCGCCACCCACCGGCGGCTGGTGGAGGAGGGGCGGGTTATACTGCGTTACTGTGACCAGAACGGTGAGGTCAACCCGGAGTCCAACCCTAACGGTTCCCTGGACAACATCGCCGGCATATGCAACGAAGGATTTAACGTCTTCGGACTCATGCCCCACCCGGAGAGGGCCTCGGAGGAGATACTGGGGAGCACCGACGGCCTGGTGATCTGGGAATCCATCCTCGAGCACTACCGGGAAAGGGGATGAGGACGTGAGCCGTAGCTGGAATAATATGCCAGGTAGATCGAGGTTGGGGCCAGGTGTAACCGAGGCGAGAAGGAAGGCCCGTTTCGGTTGCCGGGGGTCGATCGCCGGGGAAGTTAAAACGAGACAAGGTGGGGAGAGCCTGAAAATGGGGTATCGTACAATTTTGCGTGGTCGATCGCCGGGGCAAGCGGGGACGGAATAGGCGGAGCGGTGACGGATGCGGTGGAACGGCGATTGGAGATGAGGCCATGGCGGAGCTGTACGAGGAACTGGGTCTGACGGCGGACGAATACCGGGACATCGTCCGGCTCCTGGGGCGGGAACCCAACAAGGTGGAGCTGGGGATGTATTCCCTCATGTGGAGCGAGCACTGCTCCTACAAGAGCTCCAAGATGGTGCTCTCCCAGCTTCCCACCCGGGCCTCCTACGTGCTGCAGGGACCGGGTGAGAACGCGGGGGTAATCGACATCGGGGGCGGGCTGGCGGTGGCCTTCAAGATGGAGTCCCACAACCACCCCAGCGCGGTGGAGCCCTACCAGGGGGCGGCCACGGGCATAGGGGGCATCGTGCGGGACATCTTCACCATGGGGGCCCGGCCCATCGCCTGCCTGGATCCCCTGCGCTTCGGTGACCCCTCCAAGCCTCGCAACCGCTACCTCTTAAGCGGCGTGGTGGCCGGAATCGCCGGGTACGGCAACTGCCTGGGCATCCCCACCGTGGGCGGGGACATCTACTTCGATCCTTGCTACGACGAGAACCCCCTGGTCAACGTGATGTGCGTGGGAATCATGCCCAAGGAGAAGCTCATTCGGGGCGTGGCTACCGGGGTGGGCAACGCGGTGGTGCTCATCGGGAACCGCACCGGCAGGGACGGCATAGGCGGCGCCTCCATCCTGGCCTCGCAGGAGTTCGACGAGACCAGCCAGGAGAAACGCCCCAGCGTGCAGGTGGGCGATCCCTTCACCGAGAAGCTGCTTATCGAGGCCTGCCTGGAGCTCCTGGACCGAGGCCTCCTGGTGGGGCTCCAGGACCTGGGGGCTGCCGGGCTGTCCTGCGCCTGCTCGGAGACGGCCGCCCGCGGTGGCGTGGGCATGAGGGTGTGGCTGGAGAAGGTCCCCCTGCGCGAGGAGATGGAACCCTTCGAGATCATGATCTCCGAGTCCCAGGAGCGCATGTTGGCCATCGTGGAGCCCTCCAAGCTGGACCAGGTGATGGAAATCTGTGGCAAGTGGGACCTCAACGCCGTGGTCATCGGGGAGGTCATCGAGGGGGACCGGCTGGAGGTCTACTGGCACGGGGAGAAGGTGGCTGACGTGCCCGCCACCACCTTGGCCCAGGGACCGGTCTACGACCGACCCTCGGAGAGGCCGGAATACCTGGACGAGGTGCGGTCCCTGGACCTCTCCTCCCTGGATCACCCCTCGGATTACGGCGAGGTCCTGCTCCGCCTGGCGGGCAGCCCCAACCTCTGCGACAAGAGATGGGTCTACGAACAGTACGACCACATGGTGCAGCTGAATACCGTGGTCTACCCGGGATCCGATGCCGCCGTGCTGCGGGTTAAGGGCACCAGCAAGGCCCTGGCCATATCCTGCGACGGCAACTCGCGTTACGTATACCTGGATCCCTACCTGGGCACCCAGATAGCTGTGGCCGAGGCGGCTCGCAACGTGGTGGCCTCGGGAGGCGTGCCCATGGCCCTGACCAACTGCCTGAACTTTGGGAATCCGGAGAGACCTGACATTTTCTGGCAATTCAGGGAGTCAGTGCGCGGGCTGGCCGACGCGGCGCGTTTCCTGGAGCTGCCAGTGGTGAGCGGGAACGTGAGCTTTTACAACGAGTCCTTCGGGAAGGCCATCTATCCCACTCCCATCGTGGGCATGGTGGGACTCATCGGCAACCTGGCCCACCGCCGCACCATGGGTTTCCCCGGCGAGGGACTTTTAGTGGTCCTTCTGGGCGAGACCGGCGAGGACCTGGGGGGCTCAGAGTACCTGAGGCTGATCCACGGGCTGGTGGCAGGGAGCCCTCCCCGCCTGGACCTGGACCTGGAGAAGAGGGTGCAGACCGCCTGCATCGAGGCCATCCGCCGCGGCATGGTGCTCTCGGCCCATGACTGTTCGGAGGGCGGGGTGGCCCTGGCCCTCCTGGAGTGCTGTTGCGCGGGTGGGGTGGGAGCCTCCCTGCGTGTGGAGACCGGGTTGCCGCCCCATGCCTGGCTCTTCGGCGAGAGCCAGTCGCGCTTCGTGGTCACGGTGACCGAAGAGGACTTGGATTCCCTCCGTGCCCTGGCAGGGAGCCGGCAGATTCCCTTATCCGTGCTGGGGAAGACGGGGGGCAACCGCCTGGTGGTGAACGACTGGATAGACCTCGGCCTGCTCGACATGTCCAGGGCCAGGGAGGAGGCCCTGGAGCGGATACTGAGCGGGGAGGCCGGCGGGTGAAGGTCCCGGTGATGTACCCCAACATGCCATTCCAAGGACCTTTTCTGTCATCCCGAGGTCCCTTTCTGCCATCGCGAGGACCTTTTCTTGTCATCGCGAGCGAAGCGAAGCGATCCCACCCGGAAGCGCATCGCCCCGCGAGATTGCTTCGTCGGCGCTCCGCGCCTCCTCGCAATGACATAGGTGGACGGGGAGTGCGGAATACCTCTCAATGACATGGGTGAACCGGAAGTGCGGAATGGTGGACATGGAATGCGGAATGGTGAACCGGAAGTGCGGAATGGTGGAGCGGGAATGCGGAACAGGGAGGTGTGTATCCCGGTGAGAGGAAGACATCAATCCCGATGGGGACGGATTATATTACACTGGTAGTGTGAGCCGGGAATAGACTGTCCGGAAAAACACCACTCACCGGGATCCGGGAAAGCAGGTGGCGGCGCGGAAAACGGCGGTCGTCGCCGAAAAGAGGTGGGAAAGGCGAACATGAGCCTCGAGATTCACGACCACTGCGGCGTTTTCGGTATCTACACCCGCGAGGACGACGTGGCCAAGCTGACCTACTACGCCCTCTACGCCCTCCAGCACAGGGGCCAGGAGAGCGCGGGAATCGCCGTATCCGACGGACGGGAAACGGTGATGCTCAAGGACATGGGCATGGTCTCCCAGGTCTTCAGCGAGAGGGACCTCCTCAACCTGCAGGGCCACATGGCCATAGGCCACGTCCGTTATTCCACCACCGGCTCCTCCTTCTGGGAGAACTCCCAGCCCATCCATGCCTCCGGGCACCGGGGCTCCGTTTACGTGGCCCACAACGGCAACCTGGTGAACACCGACGAGCTGCGGGAGGAGCTTCGAGAACAGGGGGTTCGCTTCCATACCACCTCCGATACCGAGGTCATCGCCCTGCTCCTGGCCCGGCATCCGGCGGGGGACATCGAGGAGGCCGTCCGTGAGGTCATGCCCCGCCTGAGCGGAGCCTATAGCCTGGCCATACTGACCGAGACCAAGCTCATCGGGCTGCGGGACCCCCATGGCATCCGCCCCCTGTGCGTGGGGCGTTACCGGGACGGCTTCGCCGTATCCAGCGAGAGCTGCGGGCTGGATATCATAGGGGCCGAGTACATAAGGGAGATTGAGCCGGGGGAGATGGCGGTCATCGACCATTCCGGCCTTCGCTTCGAGCGCTTCGCGGAGATGCGGCGGCCCTCCCTGTGCATCTTCGAGTTCATTTACTTCGCGCGCCCCGATTCGGTGATGTACGGCACCTACCTCTACCATGCCCGCAAGCACATGGGGATGAGCCTGGCCGACGAGGCCCCGGTGGAGGCGGACGTGGTCATGCCCATCCCGGACACCGGGGTCCCGGCGGCCATCGGCTTCTCCCAGGCCTCGGGCATCCCCTTCGGGGAGGGGCTCATAAAGAACCGCTACGTGGGCCGTACCTTCATCCAGCCCACCCAGGCCATCCGCCAGCTGGGGGTGCGCCTCAAGCTCAACCCCTTAGTGCGGGACATCCGGGGCAAGCGACTGGTGGTGGTGGACGATTCCATAGTCCGCGGCAACACCACCAAGGAGATCGTCAAGATGCTGCGGGATGCGGGGGCCCGGGAGGTGCACATGCGTATAAGCTCACCTCCGGACAAGAACCCCTGCTTCTACGGCATCGACACCGCCACCCGCCAGGAGCTCATCGCCTCCTCCCGCAGCGTGGAGGAGATACGCCGCTTCATCGGGGCCGACACCCTGCACTACCTGAGCATGGAGAACCTGGTGCGGGCTACGGGGAGGCCCAAGGAGGAGTTCTGCACCGCTTGCTTCGACGGGGAATACCCCATCCCCGTTCCCGACGAGATGCGCATGGCCAAGTGCCGCCTGGAGGCGGGTTGAGGGATCCGGAGTCATGGAGTTGTATGAAAATGGCAGATGAGGAAATGGTGCACGAAGAAGGAAGGTCGGAAGGACCAGGGTCAGGAGAGTCGAAAGAGATGTCCTGCACTCCCCTGTCCTACCGGGAGGCTGGGGTGGATATCGAGGCCGGGAAGAAGGCCGTGGAGCTCATAGCAGGAGAGGTCGCCTCCACGCTGCGCCCGGAGGTCCTCTCCGAGCTGGGCGGCTTTGGGGCCCTCTTCCGGGCCCGCTTCGAGGGCATGGAAGAGCCGGTCCTGGTCTCCTCGGTGGACGGTGTGGGGACCAAGGTCAAGGTAGCCCAGATGCTGGACCGCCACGACACCATCGGCTTGGACCTGGTGGCCATGTGCGTGGACGACATCGTCACCTGCGGGGCCGAGCCCCTCTTCATGCTGGATTACCTGGCCATGGGGAAGGTGGTTCCGGAGAAGGTCAAGGACATCGTTTCCGGCATCGCCCGCGGCTGCCGCCGGGCGGGATGCGCACTCGTAGGCGGGGAAACCGCGGAGCACCCCGGCATCCTGGAGGAGGACGAGTATGACCTGGCCGGTTTCGTGGTGGGGGTGGTGGACCGGAAGCGCATCATCGACGGTTCGCGCATCGTGCCCGGGGATGTCATCGTGGGCCTGCGGAGCTCAGGACTGCACGCCAACGGCTATTCCCTGGCGCGCAAGATATTCTTCGAGCTCAACGACTTCGACCTGGAGGACCGCCTGCGCGGGTTGTCCTCCACCCTGGGGGAGGAACTGCTTACCCCCACCGAGATCTACGCTCCGGGCATCCTGCGGGTGCTGCGGGAGGTGGAAGTGAAGGGCATCGCCCACATCACGGGGGGAGGGCTCATCGAGAACGTGCCCCGCATGCTTCCCCGCAACGTGGACGCCGTAATCGACGTCTCCTCCTGGCATCCCCACAGCATCTTCAACATCATCCGCAGGATGGGGGACCTGGACGAGGTGGAGATGTACCGTACCTTCAACATGGGGATAGGCATGGTGCTGGTGGTGGACCTCAACGACTACCGCCAGGTGGTCCACCTCCTGGGCCTCTCCCAGTACCGGGCCTTTCGCATCGGGGAAATACGCGAGGGCACGGGGGGTATCTGCCTCACCTGCTGAGAGACGCGGGAATCGGGCGACCCTCGCGACATTGGGCAGTGTAGGGTGCGGAGGAACCCGGTATGTGCGTCGGTGATCGACAAGGCGGTCGCACCGTCCATGCAGGAAGCCGTGGCGGTCTATGATTCGCGTGAGCGATGAATACCGGTAGACGTCAAGAGGGACTCACGGCGGCCGGGGACTTTGTTGGCGTACCCTGATGGGGAAAGGTGAAAATGACGGCCCGAGCTTCCAGGCCTGATGGAGGCCGCCAAGGTTGACGTACCCTTACCCTTGTAGAGAAAGGCGAAGATGATGGAGGACAGGGGGTAAATAAAGGTGGAGACCTGCCGTCTTGGGGTGCTCATCTCCGGGAGCGGGACCAACCTGGAAAATATAGCCAGGAGGATAGAGGAAGGGGAAATACCCGCCCGCATAGCCGTAGTCATCAGCGACCGCGAGGACGCCTACGGGCTGGTGCGGGCCAGGAACCACGGGCTACAAACGGTCTTCGTGGATCCCCGGTCCTTTCCCGACCGGGTTTCCTACGACCGGGAGCTTGTCCGCATCCTGGAGGAAAACCGGGTGGACCTGGTGGTCCTGGCCGGTTACATGCGGCTGGTGAGCCCCGAGTTCGTGGAGGCCTTCCGTAACCGTATCCTGAACATCCATCCCGCCCTGCTCCCTTCCTTTCCGGGCACCTCGGGAGTGGCCGATGCCCTGGCCTACGGGGTCAAGGTGACCGGGGTGACCGTCCATTTCGTGGACGAGGGATTGGACACCGGTCCCATAATCCTCCAGGAGGCGGTCCCCGTGCTTCCGGACGACGACGTGGAGAGCCTGCACCAGAGGATACACGAGGTGGAATACCGCCTCTACCCGAAGGCCATCCGCCTCTTCTGCCAGGGGCGCCTGAGGGTGGAGGGCAGGCGAGTGGTTATCCTGGACGAAACATGAGGACGGCAGGTCGTTCTAAGGTATCGGCTAAGGAGGGATGGGCGTGGAACCCGTGCGCAGGGCTTTGATAAGCGTTTCCAACAAGGCCGGCATCGTGGGCCTGGCCAGGGAACTCCGGGACATGGGGGTGGAGATCATCTCCACGGGAGGCACGGAGGCTAGGCTGCGGGAGGAGGGGATAGAGGTCACCCCCATCTCCGAGGTCACCGGTTTCCCGGAGATGCTCGGGGGAAGGGTCAAGACCCTTCACCCCAACATCCACGCCGCCCTCCTGGCCCGGCGCGACGACCCCGAACACCTGCGGGAGATGGAGGAGATGGGCATCAAGCCCATAGACCTGGTGGTGGTCAACCTCTACCCCTTCGCGGAGACCATCTCCCGCCCGGAGACCACCTTGGAGGAGGCGGTGGAGCAGATCGACATCGGGGGAGTGACCCTCATCCGGGCGGCGGCCAAGAACTTCGCCGACGTGGCCGTGGTCACCAACCCCAAGCGCTACTCCTCCCTCCTTTTGGAGATGCGCCGCAACGGGGGAGCCATCTCCCTGGAAACCCGGCGCGCCCTGGCCGCGGAGGCCTTCCGCCACACCGCGGAGTACGACTCCGCCATCTACGCCTACCTCTCCCGGGCCTTCGAGGAGTTCCCGGCCACCCTGAACATGGTCTTTAAGAAGAAATCCGACCTCCGCTACGGGGAGAATCCCCACCAGAAGGCCGCCCTCTACCAGGAGATCGGGGCTCCCTCCACCTCCCTGGTCTTCGCCGAGCAGCTGCACGGGAAGGAGCTCTCCTTCAACAACGTCCTGGACCTCGACGCCGCCTGGGCCCTGGTCAAGGAGCTGGAACTCCCGGCGGCGGTGATCATCAAGCACAACAATCCCTGCGGGGTGGCCATGGCCGAGAGGCTCTCCGAGGCCTACCGCCGGGCTTACCGCTGCGACCCGGTGAGCGCCTTCGGGAGCGTCATCGCCTTCAACCGTCCCGTGGACGAGGAGACGGCAGCCCAGGTCAACGAGACCTTCGTGGAGGCGGTGATCGCCCCGGCCTTCCCCGAGGCCGCCCTTTCCATCCTGCGGGGGAAGGAGGACATCAGGCTCCTGCAGCTCCCCCTGGAGAGGGAGACCTACCTCCTGCTCAAGGACGTCAAGCGCGTGGAGGGAGGGCTCCTGGTCCAGGATTACGACCGGGGCGAGGACCCCCGCGAGGAGATGCTCCTGGTGGGAGACCGCGAGCCCACGGAGGAACAGTGGGAGGAGCTCATCTTCGCCTGGAAGGTGTGCAAGCACGTCCGCTCCAACGCCATCGTCCTCGCCCGGGATCGCGCCACGGTGGGAGTCGGCGCCGGGCAGATGAGCCGGGTGGACGCCACCCGCGTGGCGCTGATGAAGGCGGGTGACCGGGCACGCGGCTCGGTGCTGGCCTCGGATGCCTTCTTCCCCTTCCCGGACTCGGTTATCCTGGCCGCGGAGGCCGGGGTGGAGGCCTTCATCCAGCCGGGAGGCTCGGTCCGGGACCAGGAGATCTTCGAGGAAGTGAAAAGACGAGGCCTGGTTATGGTGCTCACCGGCAAGCGCCACTTCCGCCACTGAGAGGGTGGGAAGCTGAAATTCCGGGATGCCGTACGTTTCAGCAGGCGCTTTCAGGGTGGAAGAGGCCGGGAGATCATCCCGTCATCCCGATAAAACAGGCAATCTCGTCAAGGAGAGGGAGGCGATCTCCCGAGCGTTCGACTGACGACTATGGTGCTACGCCTGTTCTTCGAAGCGAAAGGCATCGGGGACGTCGAGGAGAAGATCTCAAGATGTTGTATCGTCTCGGTAGGCGCTTTCCGGGTTGAAGAAGATTTACAGACCACCCTATCATCCTGACAAAACAAGCAAATTCGACAAGAGGAAAGGGGTGATCTCAAGCTTGCCATTCATCTCCGGCCCCGGGTGCTATATGATAAGCCTATGAACCGGTTCTACCTGGCGGTACGGATAGTGGTCCTGGTGGCCCTGTTTTTCCTCCTGGCGGCGGTGTTCTGGGGAATAGCCAACCGGGACAAGACGGTGGCCCACGGGAACGAGCAGATCGCCCTGGAGTACCGCCGCACCAAGCCCGCGACCTACACCTCTTACCTGCTCATCGCCTTCGTGGTGGGCGGGATTTTCGTTGTGCTGGGTTCCATCATCTACGATTACCATCATCTGCGGAGGGAAAGCATGGAGGAGGAGTGGGCTAGGCCCGGGCGGGCGGAAAGCCGGCCGGAGCCCGATAGCGGGGACCGATTCCTCCCGGGTCCTACCTGATTTTTCTGAACGCCGCGCCGTTCGTTAACCCAGGAAGGCCTCCCACCCCGACGTCGGCAAGAACTTCGAAGCAACTCCCCGGGCAACCCAGAAGCTCCAATCCTTTCCCTCGAAGGTGCCATCGGACGACATGGTCACCGGTTCAACGTCCCCCCGGAATGCTTACCGCCCTGCTCTTAGTAGCCTCCCGGGGAAAAGGCCTTCGCGCATCGTTTCGGTTTTTAAACCTCGACGGGATTTCGAAGGAATTACTTCCTCGGATATTATCGCTGACTTCTCCAGGCATCACCTTGCCCTCCCTTTCCCCGGTCCCCGCATGGTGGACCCGGTGATGTAAAATCAATCCAGGCCCGTGGACGTGATTTTCGGCCCCGGGAGAACGGGCCGGCTCGAGGAAGGAGGGGAATATGCGCCGGGTCAGCCTTCCCAACCTGCTGTGGTACGGGAACCAGGCCCTGGAGGTATACTTTCCCGACCGCTGGGAGGTGGAGGTCCTCGAGCCTCCCGGTTTCGGCAAGCCTCCCCTGGACGACGCGGGGGTGGAACGCGCCTTCCGCGAACCCATAGGCTGTCCTCCTCTGGAGGAGCTGGCCTCCGGGGCCCGGGAAGTGGTCATCGTCTTCGACGACATCACCCGTCCCACCCCCGTGAGCCGCGTTCTGCCCTGGATATTGCGGCCCCTCGAGGAGGCGGGGATCCCCGACGCCAACATCCGCTTCATCCCCGCCCTGGGCATGCACGGGGCCATGAACAACATCGACTTCCGCAAGAAGCTGGGCCCGGAGGTGGTGGAAAAGTTTCCCATCTACAACCACAACCCCTACGAGAACTGCGAGTACCTGGGCGACAGCCCCACCGGTGTCCCGGTGTACATCAACCGCGAGTTCATGTACTGTGACCTGCGGATAGGGATAGGGTGCATAACCCCCCACGTCCACGTGGGCTTCGGCGGAGGGGGGAAGATAATCCTGCCTGGCATAAGCGGGGTGCAGACCATCAAGGCCTGGCACGGCGAGGTCTCCCGGCGGGGACCGGAGACCATGGGCCTGGGCCGGACGGAGGGCAACGTGATGTACGAGGAGATAAAGCACGTGGTGCGCATGTCCGGCCTGCAGGTCAAGGTGGACGCCCTCATCAACGCACGCGGCGAGATAACCGACCTCTTCGTGGGGGACCCCCTCGAGGAATACGCGGTCGGGATCGAGGCAGCACGGGAACATTACGGCACCCCTCCCTCCCCCGGGAAGGACATCGTGGTGGCCAACGCCTACGCCAAGTACAACGAGATGGCCATCTGCATGCTCATGTCCATGATGACCGTGAACCTGCAGCGCGGGGTCATCGTCCTGGTGGTCAACGCGCCCGAGGGCCAGGTATGCCATTACCTCATCCGCAGCTTCGGGAAGGAGTACGGCGGGGATTTCTACATGCGGATGGGTCCCCCACCGCCGGGAATAAAGATAATCGTTTGCACCGCCTATCCCGACCGGACCATGTGCGACCTCTTCGCCCCCATGGAAGCGGTCACTGTCACCCGCGACTGGGAGGAAACCCTGCAGCTCCTGGAGCGGGAATACCCCGACCGGGCATCGGTGGCGGTGATCCCTGACGGCACCATGCAATTCTTCAAGACCTGATCCCCGAGGAGAGGGCGGCGGCCAGGGAGGATACCGCAGGAGCCGGGTCCTCCCCCGCGTTCACGGCGTCCAGGGCCGCCTTGACCAGGGCGCTTCCCACGATCACCCCGTCGGCCAACCTGCCCACTTCCCGGCACTGCTCCGGGTTGGAGACACCCAGCCCGGCGGCGATGGGCCTGGAACAGAAGCGGCGCACCCTCTCCAGGAAAGGCGCCAGCTCCCGTGACAGGCTATCCCGCAGGCCGGTGGTCCCCTTGACCGCGAAGCAGTAAAGGAATCCCTGGGTTAGCTCCCCCAGCATGCGTAGGCGCTCGTCGGGAGTGGTCATGGAGGCGAATAGGATGACCGCCAGGCCGTGTCCATTGGCTGCTTCCCTCCAGTCACCCATCTCTTCAGGGGGCAGGTCCGGGATGAGCACCCCGTCCGCCCCGGCCTCCGCGGCCGCGGCGGCGAAGGTCCGGTGTCCCAGCCGGTGCACCGGATTGTAGTAAGTCATGATCAGGATGGGATTCTCTGTGCGCCGCCTCAATTCACCGACCAGCTCGAAGACCTGGCTAGGGCGGAACCCTGCTTGCAGGGCCCGGAAGGACGATTCCTGTATCACCGGGCCGTCCAGCACCGGGTCGGAGAAGGGCACTCCCAGTTCCAGGGCGTCGCAGTTCTCCAGCAGCACGGAGGCTAGGCGAAGGGAGGTCTTTCGGTCGGGGAAACCGGCCGTGGTGAAGCCGATAAGGGCGGCACGGCCCCTGGTTCTTTCGAACATGTCTTCAATGCGCTTCATTCCGTCCATCGAACCTTCCTCCAAAGAGCGAACTTCCCTCACTCCTGCGGGAGCGGACGGCCATTAGGGTGTTCACATCCTTGTCTCCCCGCCCGGAGAGGCAGATCACCAGGGAGGCGCCCGGGCCCAGCTCCCGCGCCAGCTTGGCGGCGTAGGCCACGGCGTGGGCGCTCTCCAGGGCAGGCAGGATGCCCTCCGTGCGGCACAGGAGATCCACCGCTTCCAGGGCCTCGGCGTCGCTCACCCGGACGTACTCCACCCGCCCGCTCTCCTTGAGGTAGGCGTGTTCCGGCCCCACCCCCGGGTAGTCCAGCCCCGCGGAGATGGAATGGGTTTCCAGTACCTGGCCCTCCTCGTCCTGCAGCAGGTAGGAGCGTGCGCCGTGCAGAACTCCCACCGAGCCCAGCCCCAGGGTGCTGCCGTGCTCGCCGGGTCCTTCGCCCACGCCTCCGGCTTCCACTCCCACCATGCGCACGTCGGTGTCCAGGAAGGGGTGGAAAAGCCCAATGGAGTTGCTCCCGCCTCCCACGCAGGCCACCAGGCAGTCAGGCAGGCGCCCCGTCTTTTCCAGGTGCTGGCTCCGGGCCTCGCGACCGATGACCGATTGCAGATCGCGCACCAGGGTGGGGAAGGGATGGGGCCCCACCACCGAGCCCAGGCAGTAATGGGTGTAATCCACGCTGGCCACCCAGTCCCGCAAGGCCTCGTTCACCGCATCCTTGAGGGTGCGCGAGCCGCAGCGCACCGGTATCACCCGGGCGCCCAGGAGCTCCATGCGGAAGACGTTGAGGGCCTGGCGATCCATGTCCACCTCGCCCATGTACACGTCGCATTCCAGGCCCAGGAGGGCGGCGGCGGTGGCCGTGGCTACCCCATGCTGGCCGGCTCCCGTCTCGGCTATGACCCGGCGCTTGCCCATGCGCCTGGCCAGCAGGCACTGCCCCAGGGTGTTGTTTATCTTGTGGGATCCGGTATGGCAGAGGTCCTCCCGCTTGAGGAAAATGGTCGCCCCTCCCAGCTCCCGGCTCAGGCGCTCCGCCCGGTAAAGAGGAGTGGGCCTCCCGGCGTAATCGCGGAGGTAGGCATCCAGCTCCTTGCGGAAAGAGGGATCCTCCCTGGCTTCCTGGTAGGCTTTTTCCAGTTCTTCCAGCGGGGCGATGAGCGTCTCAGGGATGAAGCGTCCCCCGAACCTTCCGAAACGGCCCTTTGGGGCCACGGATTCGGATTGTGCATCCCATCCGGCGGTCATGGGTACACCTCCTTCAGGTTTACCGCGCGGAGACCGGACCTCTCGGGTCGGCGTCCGGCGCGGTTTTTTGCGCGCCTGGGCTTGGTTCCGCGCTGGCCGTGCCCGGTCCCCGCAAGCATGGCGGATGTTCGGCGGCAGGACGAGGGAGGGGAGACGGTCGGAACCCGCTTCTTACCGGCGACTTCCCTCCACGTCGCAGGATCCCTAAGAATCACCATTTCCAGCTCTCCTCGCTTGCAGCCGGCCTATTTCCCTTGCGACCCAATGACCAAGAGTCATCCGCTCCCGGGACATGCTTCTTATCCCGTGAGGGTTGCCCTGCCTGCATTATCGATTTTCCTTGTGGCACTCCTCGAACTCCCGGGGCTTGCTCCTTATCCCGGTGAGGGTTGACCCGTCTCCGGCATATGGCCCATGACCTGCCTTGTGCTCCTGGAGTCTATCTTTCTCTTTTCCCGGGCAAAGGCCTTCCTTGCAGCGCTCGTAAAGTCGCGCAGGCGGGCGGGATCCTTGATTCCGGGTGAGATCTCCACCCCGCTGGACACGTCCACCCCGAAGGGGCGCACACAAGCCACGGCCCGGGCCACGTTCTCGGGGTTAAGGCCACCGGCCAGGATGACCCGGCCCCTTCGGGCCGCCTCCGCCGCCAGGTTCCAGTCCCCCACCCGGCCCGTCCCGCCCGGGAGCTCCGGGTCCCAGGTATCCAGGATTACGGCGAAGGCGCCGCGGTACTCCTCGAGGAGCTCCAGGTCCTCCGGCGTGCGCGGGCGGAGGGAGGGAACGGCCCTTCCCCCGAACCGGGACGCCAGCCCGAGGGAGCGGCCGTGGAGCTGGACCAGGTCCAGGGAGCAGAACCCGGCTATATCACGCACCTCGTCCTCCTCCTGGTCCAGGAAGACCCCTACGCGCAGCACGGACTGGGGAAGGCGCAGGCTGATTTCGCGGGCCCGGACGGGATCCACCCGCCTTGGACTTTCAGCGAAGACGAAACCCACGGCGGTGAAACCGGCGGCGCAGGCGACCAGCCCGTCCTCCAGCCTGGTGATCCCACAGGCCTTAAGGAAGGGAACGCTCGGCTCGACCACCCCATGGTACCCGTTCCTGAACATCGCGTCATCCCTCACTTTGACCCGGGTGCCGGGAGGCCCGCAGTTCCCGCAGGGTGCGCTCGGGATCCCTGCTTCCCGAGAGGGCCTCGCCCACCAGCACAGCGTCTACTCCCATCTCCCGCAGGCCCACAAGGTCCCCGGCGGAGCGGTAACCGCTCTCGGCCACCAGGAGGATGGAGGGAGGAACCAGCGGGGCCAGTCGCGCTGTGGTGCCCAGGTCCACCTCGAGGGTCACGAGGTCCCGGTTGTTGATGCCTATCATCTCCGCGCCGGCCTGGAGCGCCTTCTCCAGGTCGTTGTCGTCGTGTACCTCCACCAGGCATTCCATTCCCAATTCCCTCGCTCCCGCCAGCAATCTGGAGAGCTGCCTGCTTTCCAGGGCGGTGGCGATGAGCAGCACTGCCGCGGCACCCGCCGCCCTGGCTTCCAAGAGCTGGTAACGATCCAGGATGAAGTCCTTCCGCAGAACGGGTAGGTCCACGGCGGTCGCCGCCTCGGCCAGGTCCTGCAGGCTGCCGCCGAAGAAATCAGGCTCGGTGAGTACGGATATGGCACGGGCCCCGCCGCGCCGGTATGCCCGGGCGGTTTCCGCCACCCGCAGACTGGGTCGGATGTCCCCCCGGGAGGGAGAACGACGTTTTATCTCCGCGATTATCCCCACTTCCGCCTCGGCGCGTGACCGGAGGGCGGCGGACAGGGAGGGAGGGGGTGGAAGCTCCGCGCAGAGGTCTTCGAGGTGAGAGGGAGAGAAGACCTCCATCATCTCCCGGACGCGTTTCCCGGCGAGCTGCATGGCCCGTTCAAGAAACACGACTCGCCTCCTTGGTAAATTCTACCAACATTTCCAGTTTCCGTAGGGCGCGGCCGGAATCCACCGCATCCTCCGCCAGCGCCAGCCCTTCCTTCAGGTCGGCTGCCCTTCCCGCCGCATAAAGGACCGCGGCGGCGTTGAGGACGGCAATGTCGCGACGGGGACCCGGTTTCCCGGAAAGAACCTCCTCGCGGATAATGCGGGCATTCTCTTCCGCGCTTCCTCCCTGCAGGGCCTGAGGGTCAGCGGGGTCGAGCCCCAGTTCGCCCGGCTCGATACGCCCTTCTTTGACTTTCCCGTCCTCCACCTCCCAGACCAGGGTGGGGGAGATGGAGGAGATCTCGTCTAGGCCGTCCTCGCCGTGCACTACCAGCGCCTTCCGTGTCCCCATGCCGGCCAGGGCGCCGGCTATCAGCGGGGCCTTGTCCACTCTGCCTACCCCCAGAAGCTGGAACTGGGCCCCGGCTGGGTTGGTGAGGGGACCCAGCAGGTTGAAGGCGGTGGGAATGCCCATTTCCCTGCGGGCCCGCATCACGTGGCGCATGGCGGGGTGAAAGCGTGGGGCGAAAAGAAAGCCGATCCCCACTTCCTCGATGCAGGTCCGCACCCGTTCCGGGTCCATATCGATGTTCACCCCGAGGGCCTCGAGGACATCAGCGCTCCCGCAGGAGGAGCTCACGCCGCGATTCCCGTGCTTGGCCACGTAGACCCCCGCCCCGGCGGCGATGAATGCGGCGGCGGTGGAAATGTTGAAAGTGCCGCAACCGTCCCCACCCGTTCCGCAGGTGTCCACGAGGGGAGAGACCGAGGGCCGGATGTTCAGCGCCGCCTCGCGCATGGCCTGGGCGAAGCCTGCTATCTCTTCTGGGGTCTCGCCGCGCATTCTCAAGGCGGTGAGCAGGCAGGCGACCTGGGCGTCGGTGGCTTCCCCCCGCATGATGAAGGACATGACCTCCCGGGCTGTCTCCTGGTTCAGGGTTTTCCCCTCCGTCACCCAGGCCAGGACATCGCTTATCATCTTCCCACCTCCATTTCCAGGAAATTCCTTAAAAGGCCTTCTCCCTCGATGGTCAGAAAGGATTCGGGATGGAACTGCACTCCCTCCACGGGCAGGTGACGGTGCCTTATGCCCATGACCAGCCCGTCCTCGCTGCGCGCGCTGATCTCCAGCTCGGGGGGGAGGTCCGCGCCGACTACCAGGGAATGGTAGCGGGTGGCGGTGAAGGGATTAGGTAGCCCGCGGTAGATGGTTCTGCCATCGTGGAATATTCTGGAAGTTTTCCCGTGCACGGGGCGCGGCGCACGAACCACCGCCGCTCCGTAGAGGTGGCCGATGGCCTGGTGTCCCAGGCAGACGCCGAGGACAGGTACCTTCCCCGCCAGGCGCCGGACCACGGGGATGGTTATCCCGGTGTCCTCCGGTCCTCCCGGCCCGGGCGAGATGACCAGGTGGGTGGGCCGTAGCTCATCTACGCTTGAGAGCGTGAGCTCGTCATTGCGCGCCGCGATGACCTCGGCTCCCAGTACCTGCAGGGCCTGGGCAAGGTTGTAGGTGAAGGAATCATAGTTGTCGATGAGGAGCACACGAATGGACCGGGTGCCGCTTTCCGCGGGGGCGTTTTTCTCCCAGCGCGTTGCCGGACGTGAAAGCGCGGTCCGTGACGAGCTCGGGGCGCCGTCGCGCCCTATCGTGTTCCGCGCAGAGATCACGGTGTCATCACCCCCTCGCGGGCCTCAGCGGTGCGAATGGCGCGTAGGAGGGCGCGAGCCTTGTTCACCGTCTCCTCGTACTCCCGGGAAGGATTGGAGTCGGCCACCACCCCGCCTCCGGCTTGCACGTAAGCCCGGTTCCCCTGGATGACGATGGTTCGGATGGCGATACAGGTGTCCATGTCCCCGTGGTAGGAGACGTAGCCCACGGCGCCGGCGTAAGGGCCGCGTCGTTCCCTCTCCAGCTCGTCGATTATCTGGCAGGCCCTTATCTTGGGCGCCCCGGAGACGGTGCCTGCCGGGAAGGCGGAGCGCAGCAGCTCCCGGTTGCCCCGGTCGGACCGCAGGGTCCCGGCCACCTCGCTCACCAGGTGCATGACGTGGGAGAAACGTTCCACCTCCATGACCCTTCTCAGGACCACGCTGCCGGGCTCGCACACCCTCCCCAGGTCGTTGCGGGCCAGGTCCACCAGCATGACGTGCTCGGCACGCTCCTTCTCGTCCGAGAGCAGTTCACGCTCCAGCTCCTGATCCTCCTCGGGGGTCCTGCCGCGCGGCCGGGTGCCGGCGATGGGGCGGATTACCGCCTCGCTTCCCCGCCTCCTCACCATGGGCTCCGGTGAGGAACCCACCAGGAAAAGGTCCCCGCAGCGCAGGAAGAACATGTAGGGAGAGGGGTTCTGCCCCCGCAGGGCCCGGTAGACCGAGAAGGGCGAACAGCGCAGGGGGGTGGAGAATCGCTGGGAGGGGACAACCTGGAAGGCTTCCCCGGCGAAGATGTACTCCTTGGCACGTCGCACCATGTCCTCGTATTCCTCGCGGGTGCAGTTGGATTCCACTTCCTGGAAATCGACTTCCTCGGAGAGGTAGTAGACCTCTCCGCCGGAAGGAGGTGTGGGTTTCGTGACCAGGTCACGGGCCATGGATTCCAGCGCGGCCGCCGCTTCCCGGTAAAGACGGCTCCTCTCGCCACTATCCGCTTCCTCCGGGACAAGGACGTTAGCCAGGAGAATAATGCGACCCCGCAAGTGGTCAAAGGCGGCCGCGGTGAGGGTGAGCATGAAGACCATGTCCGGGATGGGGAGGCCCTCCTTCCGGCGCAGGGTCATCTTGTCCATGAACGGCAGGAGGTCGTAGGCGAAATAACCCACCGCACCGCCGCAGAAGGGGAGCCCTTCCGGGGGAGGGGAGGCACGAAAGGATTCCATGACGTCGAAGAGGAAGTCCACGGGGTCCTCCCGGGCCGGCGCGACGCCATCGCCTGGTGGATGGCGCCTCGTTTCATCGGGGAGAGTGCTAAGGAACCCGCTGTGGAGCCGCTCCAGCTCTTCTCCGCCCAAGGGTATTCGTATGCGCCCCTCATCGTAGCTTATGATGCAGAGAGGGCGGCAGCCGAGGAAGGAATAGCGCCCCCAGCGTTCAGCTCCCTCCGCGCTTTCGAGCAGGAAGGAATGGTCCCCGTGTGCCAGTTTCAGGAAGGCGGTGACCGGGGTCTCGGTGTCCGCTTCCACGGCGCGGGTCACGGTGATGAGGTTGTAGCGCCGCGAGAGCTCCAGGAACTCCTCTTCGCCGGGGGAGTATAAACCGTTCTTTTTCCCACCGCTCTCCGCGCATACCCTGGTCATCTTCGCCCACCTCCCGTTCGAAAGCCGGGATAGCAATGTCTTTTTCCCATGACACCTTCATCCTCCGTTTTCCATCCCCTCACTATTCCTCACTACTCTGAAAAGGAACGGCCGCGTATCCCTCGGGGAACGCGGCCCATACAAGCTCGAAGGCCGCTCCCCCTGGAGAGGGCTCGCGGCCTTATCCTCTTTAGATTCTTGTTTTTCGGTCTTTTCTCTTATCCGTAAGTTTTACTGGCGCAGGCTTCAGCGGAGCCCTCTCCTCAGGAGAGGCTCCACCACCATCGAAGTTCGCAATGATTCACGGCCTGCTTTTCCATCATAGGGGGATTTTAGGAGAAAGGGAGGTAATTGTCAACAAAACGAAGTGAACAAAAAGGGTACCTGGGTTTTATTTTTCTTCCTAGGCTGGTCGATAAATATATATACAGTTAGGGTTTTCGATTCGAGTCTCCCGGGGGAGCCGCCTGGATTCGCAGGTGGATGGGCGATGCTTACGACGATCTTTTCGAAAGAGGACGGCTTTACGCTCGTGGAGCTTATGATCGTCATCCTCATCGTGGGGATACTGGTGGGCATCGCTGTCCCGGTGTACGTGGCCGCCCGCGACAACGCCTCAGAAAAGGTGTGCCGGGCCAACGTGAGGATGATGGAATCGGCCATTGGAGTCTACAATGCCCGGTACGGCACCTATCCTACCGCGGTCGGAGAACTGGTCCCGGAGTTCATGGAAGAAGTTCCCATATGCCCGCAGGTGGGGAACCCGGGTTCCTACACCTTTATAGGCGGAGGCGAGACACCGCCCGCCATCTCATGTTCCTACCATGGGGAGTTCTGAACCCACGGTGCCCTGGATACCCCCCGTCGCACCGCGTTGGATGGAAACGCAATGTATGGCCATATTAAAGCCCTTACCAGTCATCTGTGCGCCGCTCACAGGTCCTCGTTCGGTCGTAAACAGCAAGATCCGGGTTTGAAAAACCTGCCCTCAGGGCCGGTCCACCACCGTGGCGATGCCCACCCCGCCGCCCCCGCAGAGGGTCTGCAGCCCGTACTTCAGGCCGTGGCGGACCATCCAGTGCACCATCTCCGTGAAGTAGAGGACTCCCGAGCAGCCGATGGGATGACCTATGGCGATGGCCCCGCCGGTGGGGTTTATGCGCGGGTCGTCGAAGTCCAGCCCGAATTCCTTGCAGAAGGCCAGCACGGGTGAGGCGAAGGCCTCGTTGGGCTCGAAGACGTCCACGTCGTCCATGGTTATTCCCGCCCTGTCCAGGGCCTTGCGTATGGCGGGTATGGGCCCCAGGAGCATGATCAGGGGCTCGGACCCGGCCACGGCGGTGGAGAGGATGCGGGCGTAGGGCTCCAGCCCCAGTTTCTCGGCTTTTTCCGAGGTCATGAGCATGACCGCCGCCGCCCCGTCCACGATGGCCGAGGAGTTGCCCGCGGTCACCGTACCTCCTTCCTTGAAGCGAGGCGGGAGCGCGGCCATCTTGGCGTAAGCGGCCTTCGGATCGTCCAAGGCCTGCTCGCGGGGAGGCTCGTCCCGGTCCACCAGGCGGGTACCGTTCTCGTCCTCTACCTCCACGGGGACTATCCTCTTCCGGTACCATTCCTCCTCGCGCATGGCCCGCACCGCCTTCTGGTGGCTCCAGAGGCCGAAGCGGTCCATGTCCTCACGGGAGAGCTCGTAGCGGTCGGCGACCATCTGAGCGCTGACCCCCATGGGGTTGAGGGCTCCCCGTTCCATGGCCCGGGGATGGAGGGAGGCGGGAAGCCCCGCCTGTCCGGCGACCATGAAGTCGGAGCCCATGGCGTAGTGGCTCATGCTCTCCACCCCGGCGGCGATGGCTATCTCGCCCGCTCCGCACATGAGGGCGTGGGCCTGGGAGTTTATGGCCTGCAAACCGGCGTTACAGTAGCGGTTCACCGTCCACCCCGCCACCTCGTCGGGAAGGTCGGCGGCCAGGACGCCTATCCTTCCCAAGTTGAGGCCCTGTTCCCCGATCTGGCTCAGGCATCCCACAGCCACGTCCTCGATCTCTCGCGGGTCGAAGGAGGGACATTTTTCTACGACCCTTTCCACCAAGCCGCGCAGCGCCGTGGCCAGCAGGTGCTGGGCGGACACCCTGGCGAAAACTCCGCCCTTGGCCGCTCCCGCCCATCCGGATCTGCCGGTAGGGGTGCGGACGGCTTCAACCACCACCACTTCCCTGAGTTTATCCGTCATTTTTCACCTCCTGAGCTGCGAAAAATTCCTAAAGCCCGGTTTCGTTGCCAGCATGCTTCCCGAAAACCGTGTCCTCCCGGTCCTCGCGCTGTTCCCAGGAGCGCCATACGACCGGCTGGCCTTCCGGGAAGGCGTCACTTCCGCCGAAGCCCGGTTCAACCCCTGCTTTCCACGTCCCTCCAGTAAATCTTCTCCAGCTCGCGCTTGATTATCTTGCCGTCTATGTGGCGGGGAAGCTCGTCGAAGAAATCCACCTTGGCCGGTATCTTGTAGCCGTAGAGGCCCTCCCGCTTGCAGAACTCGATTATCTCCTCCTCGGTGGCCTCCTTCCCCTGGTGGAGCTGCACGCAGGCCACCGGGACCTCCCCCAGGTCCGGGTGGGGAAGCCTGACCACGGCCACGTCGAAGACGGCGGGATGGCGGAGGATGACTTCCTCTATCTCCAGGGGATAGATATTCACCCCGCCGGTGATGATCATCTCCTTGACCCGTCCCGTGAGGTAGAGGAAGCCGTCCTCGTCCAGGTAGCCCAGGAGGCCGTCATCGTACCACTCCTGGCCATCGATCAGGCGGATGGACTCATGCAGCCGCTCCTCCGAGCCCGGGTAACGCAAGGCCAGGGTGGAGGCGGTGCGTCCCATCACCTTGCCCACCTCTCCGGGCTCCGCCCAGCGTCCCTCCTCCTCGATGTAGATGCGCAGGTCTCCGCAACGTGCCTTTCCCACGCTCGCCAGCCGCTTGGGGTTTTCCCGGTAGTCCTCGGGAAGGAGCACGGTGATGATGGCCGTCTCCGCGCTGCCGTAGTATTCGCCGAACACCGGTCCCGGTGCTCCCTGCCGCATGAAGAGCTCGTTGGTGGCCGCTTTGACCTCCGGAGGACAGGGCGCCGCGGCGCAGAGGATGGAGCGCATGGAGGAGAGGTCGTAGCGGCTCTTCACCTCCTCGGGGAGGGCCAGCACCCGCTGCAGGATGGTGGGGGCCACGAAGGTCCAGTTCACCCTCTCACGCTCGATGAGGCGCAGGAACTCCTCGGCGTCGAACTTGCGCATGATCACCGCCGTGGCCCCCAAGAGGAAGAAGGGAGCCCAGGCTGCGGCGGTTCCCGCGTGGTAGAGGGGGGTGACGATGAGGGTGCGGATGTTCCCGGTCACCGGGTCGTGGATGCGCTCACCCCCGAACCAGTAGAGGTAGCTGAAGGCCAGGAAGTTGTAACGCGTGAACTCGGGGAGGGTGGCCCGGGGCGGCTCGGCGAGGTCGGAGAGCATGTACCCCAGGCTGTCGAAGAGGTTGGAGCTCTTGGGTATCCCCGTGGTGCCCCCGGTGTAGGGGTTGAAGGAGACCACGAAATTCACCTCGGGCATGGTAGCCGGATGGGAGAACACCAGTTCCTCGTAGGACAGGACGTCCACACCGGCGGGAGCGCCGTCGCCCACCATGACCAGGTGGCGCACGCTCCCCAGGTCTCCACGAATCCGCTCTATCTCTTCCCGGAATTCGGCGTCGAAGACCAGGACCTTTGGACTTCGCAAATTTATGGTCTTGATAAGTTCCTCTCCCCGCAGGTGCCAGTTGACGAAGGGGGTGACCACCCCGATGAGGCTGCAGGCGCACATGGTCTCCAGGAACTCGGCGCTGTTGTGGAGCATGACGCCCGCCGTGTCCCTGGGCCGGAGGTCCAGGTCCTGCAGGGCGTTGGCCAAGCGCAGCACCCTTTCCTTGAGCTCACCGAAGTTGTATCGCTTCTCCCCGTCCACCACCGCTTCCCGCTCCGGGAAGGTGTCCCACATCCCCAGGACCCAGTTGGGGATGATGCGGCCCACCTTCATCTTCCCCAGGTCCTTGAGGTTGGAGAGCAGCCCCCTTCCGCCGGTGAAGATGCGGTACACGATGCGCCGGGTGTTCTTAGAGCCGCCCCACTGCTCCCGGAAGGTCCTGCCCAGCCCCCGTGCCTCCTCCATCCGCAGGGCCGGGGGCAGGGCGCGCAGGAGCTCCTTGAGGTTCTTGTCCGCCTTGATCGTCATAGCCTCTCCCTCCCCGTTCCGGACGCCATTCCACGTGCCGCGCCCCTTGCGGCCGTTGTCCTCTCGAATGTTTACGGGCCGGTTACGGGCCAATGCCCCCTTCCTCGCGGCTCCTGCTCGTCTCACGTGAAAGCCAGACGTTTCCGTCCCGGCCCGGGAAAGCGCGGAACATCCGATGCATCCTCTTCTTTCCTGTCGCCGGGTAGGGTTTGCGAGGAACGCCCACCCGGAAGCCGTCCAGCCATGGGCCATCGGTTACTTCTGTCTGTAGCGTAAATATACCCCATCCTGGAGGGAATAAACCGCCCCGGGATGCTCCTGCGTAAGGCGGCAAGAAGCATTCGTTTCTCAACCCTTTTCGGAGCTCATTAACCCTGGACGGAGCTCATTGACCCTGGATATGGTGCGCCGGGCAAGCCCTCGTGGGAAAAGTGATCCTTCGCACATGCCGGATGCCATGCCGGAGGTGGTTCCCCTCCGGCGGTCACGAAATAGGGGATAGCGCCGCGGCGACCTTCTCCGCCAGGATGCGCGCTCCCCGGGGGTTGGGGTGCACGCCGTCGAGGGTCAGCAGAAGCCCCCGTCTTCCGCTGAGCTGGAAGGCCGCGCACGGAGTCAGGGAGCGCAGGGGGTCCAGGAAGGCGTCGAAGAGGCAGCCCAGGAGGTAGGAGCTGGGGTTTTCCAGGCGTTTTAATTCCCTTTCGTAGGGTTCGGCCAGGTCGGCCAGCCGTGCGCCGGCAACC
Organism: Actinomycetota bacterium; assembly: GCA_030019255.1. Taxonomy (NCBI): domain Bacteria; kingdom Bacillati; phylum Actinomycetota; species Actinomycetota bacterium. Next base: position 27,340 of record JASEFK010000003.1, on the reverse strand, counting down.
AGGGCCGTTTCCGCGATGACACGGTTGTATTCCTCTCTCCGTCGGTTGAGGTGAGAATGGAGGTCCTCGCCTAGGCAGGGAACGGAGGCCAGGATCACCGAGCCGGCCCTGCCCCGCGCGGCCTTGACCACCCTCTCCAGGAGCGCCCGGAAGGCCTCGGGCCGGGCGGCGGGGACGCTGCCCCGGGAGACGAGTCTTTTTACCAGTATCTTCCATGTACCACCCCTGCTCTCGAGGAAGGGGAGGAGGAGGTCGTTGGCTCCCGCTACCAGGAGGACCGCGTCCGGCCTCCGGCCCGAGAGGAGCTCCGCCAGGCGGTTTCCCGCGCCCAGAAGGGTGTCCCCGCCCCTGGCGCTCACGGTTATCTCCCAGGACGGGTCCAGTTGGCGGAGAAGGGCGGGGAAACAGAGGTGGGGGAATCCCCCCGCCAGGCTGTCGCCCACCACGAGGAGCTTTCTTCCCGTCACTTCCGCCTTAACCCTCCCGTCCTGCTCATCTACTCCACTTCTCCCCCGGAGGACAAGGGAAAGAGAAACCTTGCGGAACCGGTCGGCCACCGCTCATTGAAAAGTTTCCTCCGGCCGCCGCCTTGATCCTCCTGTCCGGCCCAACCTGCTCCACTTCTCCCCCCGGGGGTCCCGGGGAGATAAGGCCCTGCAGGCTCGGAAGCCCCTAGCTTAACCCGGTGCGGAGCCCTGCGAGGCGTCCATCTTCCCGTCTCTCATTTGGGATTCCCTTTCCAGCTCCCCCATGAGCTTCAGCGCCTCCTCGAAACTCGACCCGCAGAAGGCCGGGTCGGGCATGAAGGCCGAGCAGACGCGGGGCCTCTCCGGCTTCTTCCACAGGGAACAGAGGTTTTCCGCGGTCAGGTGCGGACATCTCGCGCCCGCGGGCTTGTTCAAGGTGGATATGGAGAGCGCTATGCAGCACGCCCCACACTTGCGGCATTCCAAGGGTTTTCTCCTTTCCGGACCCCGCCTTGACCCCATACCGCTGACCGGTGGCCCCGCAAGCGCGACCGGAATCTATTGATTTCCGTGCCCCGCCTTCATCCACCATACTAACACGGCTGGGTTTCGGGCCGCGGCAAGCCACCCGCCTGCGGGTTCCGCGTGCTCCGCGAGTCGACGTGGGAGACCCCTTGCATAACCATGGCGGGACGGTGTTTCACTAAGTCGTTCCTTTCCCGGGTCCCGATTTTTCTCATGGTGCCTCCGTCCCCGTGAGAAAAGATTCCCCAACACTGAGCAATATTTTTCGGTTGCACGCTTGGAGAGCCCTTGCCGTTGCGGCATGAAAAGGGTGAGGATCATGAGGGCCCAGGATGACCGGTGATTTCGGGGAGCTCTCGCGCCGCATGGTGGCATCAGGATTTTCCGACCGCCGAGCAAGGGCTCACCCTCTTTGGTTTTGGATGTTGAGGGGCCAGGGGGCATGACGCGTATATGTGGTATATATAAGCCTTATGGAAATGGAGAGCTCTCAGTTCGGTGCGGAGCGGACCCCTGCCGGCAGGTTTGCGCCACCTTCGATGAACGGATCCGCGAAGAAACGCTAACGAACCCGTTGGTATGGAAGAGGGCGGGGGCGTCGGCATGGAAAGCGCCCTCCGATATAGAAGCGGTAAGCACGGCAGGGGCGGTTCAGTCAGGAGCGCGGTGCGGGGATAGAAGAGGCGTAGGGTTGGATGATAAAAAGTTAACATGGAGCGCACGACCCGGGCAGGAGGATGACAGAGGAGATGAAAAAAGGTCTTAAAGGGGCAGAAGGAAACGACGGCTCGGCTGTAGCGCGCGGACGGTCCGTGGGCGACGCCCGTCCACGCCAGTCCCGCATGGTCGCGTATTCCCTGGTCCCCATCCTCGTATTGCTGTTTCTAGCGAGCGCCCTTACCAACCCCGGCTGCGGGTGCCTGCCGGTTCCGAGGAACCAGGAGGAGGTGTCCTTCGAATTCCGGGTCGACAAAGCCGTCGAGGAGCAGCCTCAGGAACCGCAGGGGCATCATGCTCCCGCGCGGTTGGAGAAGGAGAAGGCGGAGCGCATAAGCTATTTCCGGGAGAAGTCCCGGGAGCTGGCTTTCATGATTCACAGCAGGATAAACGACATCCGAACACGGCACGGTCTTTCCTCTCTCAACTGGGATCAGGAGCTGGCAGCCATAGCCCTGGCGCACAGCCGGGACATGGCGGAGAGGAACTACTTCGACCACGTGAGTCCCGAGGGGAAGGATTTCGCCGATCGTTACCGGGAGCACGGTTACAGCCGGACCACCAGGGTGGGGAACGTTGAGTACGCGGGCGGCGAAAACCTCTTTCTGGGCAACGTGGTGAAATCCTATACCTATGACCAAAACACGGGAGAGATCCTCTCCTACTCCTATTTCACCCTGGAGAGCCTGGCGGACACGGCGGTGGAGGGCTGGATGGAAAGCCCGGGCCACCGGGAGAACATCCTCACCCCCTTCTCCCGCGAGGGCATCGGCGTGTGGGTGGACGACGACGGGGAGGTCTACATCACCCAGAATTTCTCCTGAACGGGGCGTCCTTGCTCAGGCCAGCGGATTGCGGTTCAGGGAGCTGTGCCGCCGCGAGAGGTCGTAGTCCCTGAGGTCCTCCTGACTCAGGCGTAGGGACGGGCACATGTGCAGGCACTTGCCGCAGAAATCCCCGCAGATGAGCCCGAAGCAGTTATCCAGCATGGCCCGGGTGAAGGGATGTATTTGCTCGCTCCCCAGGGTGGCGAAGTAGTGCAGAGGCTGGCCGGGGCCCTCCGGCATCTGAAGGTCGCTGTGACTTCCCGTTCCCTTTATCAGCCCGGTCACTGCGTAGGCGCACCGGATGTTGTCGTGGACGGCGTACTCCAGTTCCTTTTCCCCGATCCTGCACCTCTGGGCCTCGCTCTCCGAGAAGGCCTCCGCCGGGCATAGCCGCACGCATTTACGCCCGCATTCCTCCGGCCGGCAGAGGGGAGGGCCGTCGTAGAGAGGGGTGGGCTCCAGCTCCGCGGAGGTGAGGAGGGAGTTGAAGCGCTGCATGGCCCCGAATTCCGGCGTGAGGGCCAAGCCGTTCCACCCGAAGTCCGCCAACCCGGCGGCCACCGCGGCGTGGCGGTGGGAGAACTCGGCCATCACCTCCCCGGTCTGGATGGTCTGGTCGAAGTACTTGGTCATGCTGCTTATCCAGGTAGGCATGAAGGCCAGCGTCTTGTACCCCTTGTATTCCAGGAGCTTGGCCATGCGGTTGACCAGGCGGGAACTCTCCCAGTTGGTGAGCCCGTATCCGTAGAAGAGATAGGGGGTGTTGGTTTTGGTGGGCTCGTACCACTCGCCCCACACGTCGGCCATCCCCTGGAAGAGGTGCATCCCTATGGAGATGACCGACCGGCACTCGGGGAGGAAATCGGTGGGCCGGTGTCCCTCCGGGGCGTTCTCGAAGCGTTCCACCGGGGCTATCCCCACCAGGTCCGCTCCCCAGTCCAGAAGGGTCTCCACCACCGCGCGCGTCAGCTCATCCATTCCATCACCTCCCGTTACAGCTATTGGCACCAGGAACAGGAATTTTGCCTCAACAGCTCAAGCAAATTTTACTTCGATTCTTCCATGATATCTTGAGATGCGGGGAGGTGAAAGGTCCCGTCGTTTGGGTGGGCGCGTTGTGAATCTAAAGGGCCGAGTGATGGAGCGATTATCTCGGCAAGGCAAGCGAACTGGGGAAGGATTTCTTTAGTTCCGGATGGAACAAACGCGTTCGATGGAGGTCTATGGGCCACCGACCGTCCGCCATGAGCACGAGCGTGGGACAAAGAAGGACCGGCCGTTCTTGACCGGCAAGGGTTGACCGATCCTCATGTCCGTTAAGGGTTTTAGGAGTTTTTGGCCTTTTCGTTTACCACCATGTAAAATGTTTATCGGGCTGTCCCGGCTGTCATGTCAAAAGCGTCTTGTAGCGGTATCAGGAAGAGAATGACCATCCCCGAATCTGCTTACCAGGAACTGGCAGATGTGTTGGGCCCGGAAAACGTTTCCGTGGAACCCGCTGTGCTGGACGGTTACGCCTGGCAGCCTTCCTTCAACACCGACCCCGAGATCTGGTTGCCGAGGCCCGCGGCCGTGGTCCTCCCCTCCAGTACCGAGGAGGTGCAGGATGTGGTGAGGATATGCAACCGGCACGGGCTCAAGTTCAAGGCCTTCAGCACCGGCTGGGGAGCCCATGCCGGGCCCGCCCAGGAAGGAGTGGTCCAGATCGACCTGCGGCGCATGGACCGCATCCTGGAGATCGACGAGAGGAACATGTACGCCGTGGTGGAGCCCTACGTGAGCGGCGCCCAGCTGCAGGCGGAAGCCATGAAGAGGGGCCTGAATACCCACATCATCGGGGCGGGGCCGGCATGCTCGCCGCTGGCCAGCGCCACCGCCTGCTGGGGGGTGGGCTGGGATGGGCAGTACATGAGCTACAGCCCGCGCAACCTCCTGGGGGTGGAGTGGGTCCTTCCGGATGGAACCCTGCTACAGACCGGTTCCCTGGGTTCCGGGCGGGGCTGGTTCTGCGGCGATGGCCCCGGGCCCTCCCTGCGGGGAATCATGCGGGGATACATGGGTTCCATGGGCGGGAACGGCATATACACCAGGGCGGCTTTGAAGTTGTTCCACTGGCCCGGTCCGCAGGAAACGAGAGGGAGCGGCTTGCTGCTCGACTTCTCGGCCCCGGTCCCGGATAACCTGCGGTTTCATATGTGCTTCTTCCCCGATCTCCGCTCCTTCAAAGACGCCGGCTACGCTCTTGGAGAGGCGGAGATCGGGTACGTGGTCAGCAAGTCCTCCACGGCCGGTTATCTTTTATGCATCCTACCCCACCTGCTGAAGAGGCTGCGGGGAAGGCAGGCCTTGAGGGCCGTATTGAGGGACGCCTTTAAATACCTCCTCATGGTGGTCCTGGCCGGGGACTCACTGGGGGAATTGGCCTACCAGGAGGGAGCGCTGCGGGAGATACTGTCCCAACACGGTGGCATATCCATGGAGCTCTTCCACGGAGTGCCTGCACTGGGAAGGATGTTCTGGATGAACTTCATCAGGGTCACCATCATCCCCCTCATCTACCGCGCGGGAGGCCAGTTTTCCACCGGCTGGCCAAAGGACGAGACCTGGGAGGTGCTCACCCGGTACATGGTGCAGGCGCAGGAGATAAAGGAGAGGTGGATAGAAAGGGAAGCCATCCTTGACGACATGGGAGATTGCGCATGGATGACCATCTACGAGAATAGCGCCTATGCCCATTGCGAGGAGATATTCGCTTACCATCCACGCGACCGCCGTCACACGGAGAGCCTCGTCCCCTTAAGCCTGGACTTCGCCCTGGCGGCCATTGAGGAATGCATGGAGCAGGGTTTCTACTTCGACCCCGTGATGCGCAAGCTGTTCAGCCCCCTGCAGGGAAATTATGCCAGATGGCAGAAGGAAGTCTCCGCCCTGCTGGATCCCAACCGGGCGGCCGATGCACGTTTCTACACCGGCGAGGAGGACCTCGACCTCTCCACCCTGGACCAAAGCCAAGCGGAAAGGCTGTCCAGGCTGTTGCGTGAAAGGACCTGGACGGAGTGAACGCCTTCAGGCAGGAACTGGCATACGCCTTCCTTTCCAAGGAGATGTTCCTGCGTATCGAAGCCTCCGAGAAGTCCCACGTCAGCGAACGCCTGGAGCTCAAGGAGAGACACACCGTGAAGGCCCAGGCCGGGTTTCAGCGCTGTGCCCGCTGCGGTTCGCCCACTGAGCTGGCCCACTTCCAGTAGGATGACCGGAGCGGTAGGATCGTGGAGTAGGGGACCGGAGAGTGGTTCTTCGTCCAGGGGACGCGGGCCCTCGACGCCGACTGAGGGAGCTGGAGTTCGAGCTGGGCGAGGTGATACCTCGGGTAGTGGCCCAAGCCACCTACGAATTCTACCGGCGCCGGAAGGAAGAGCACCCCCAGGTCTTCGGGGACCTCTCCTTCCTCGTGTTGCGGGGCGTGGGAGTACCGGAGAACCTCCGACCCACCAGGGATGAACTTGCGGAAGGGATCGACGTCCGCAACGGCTACCACGGCGCCATCCTGGCCGGAATGGTGGCCGCCGGATGTGGGTTGGAAAATCCTTCCTGGAGCTGGGAGGAGCCCTCACCCGGCGTGGTCAGGATAAGGATAGCCTGGGCTCTTTTTAAGGAATATTTTTCCGTAGAGGATAGGGATGATATCTCCAGGCGGATGCCGGCATCTCCTGGGCAAAAGGACTAGGTAAACATCGAAGAGCAGGGTGAAGTCCATTCCCGGCTGGGCCCAGGGGACCTCGACCATCCTTTCTCCACACCGTGTGCACTTCACGCGAGGGAACGGGTATGGATAGGGAGGATGTGCTTTACACTTTCAATCAGGTGACATTACTCACACAATTTAGCGAGGAGCCTCATCTTAAGATCGCCGTTTCCCGGCTTAGGTGATGCGAAACCGGAGCGGGAAATGCCTCCTTCCCGCCTGCGTGTTTAAGGGGAGGATGGGAATTTGCGTTACCCGCACAACGGTCGGCCTTCTTTGCTACTCGCGGGGAGGGGTTGCTGAAAGCTTGATGTATATTGATTCGATGAAATTGCAATGATAATATCTTTCCGGAAGAACCTTGAAAGTAATAACGACGCTGTCCGGGTCCCACTTCGGAGGGGTTAATAGGGAAGCCGGTGAAAATCCGGCACGGTAGCGCCGCTGTGACTGGGGAGCGAAGCCCCGTTATACCACTGACGCAAGTCGGGAAGGTGGGGCGGAGCGAAGATCCAGGAGTCAGAAGACCTGCCCGGACGGTGCCAGTTAGCTCTCCGCTTCAGGGAGAAACCTGGCGAGTAGGGAATCAAGCCCCGCTCTTCAAGTCGGAGAGCGGGGCTTTTTTTCGAGCGAGAGGAGAAGGTCATTGAGTGCCCGCATGGTATTGGTTATCGGCGGGGCGCGCAGCGGGAAAAGCGCCTTCGCCCACTCCCTGGCCGCAGGGGCCGGTGGCGAGGTCTGTTTTATCGCCACCGCCGAGGCCAAGGACGCGGAGATGCGGGAACGCATCCGTCGCCATCGCCTGAGCAGGCCCAAGGAGTGGGAAACCCTGGAGCTTCAGGGGGGCATCCGCCTGGAACGTTTTCCGGCCGACGACAGGGTGGTCATCTTCGATTGCCTCACCGTGTACCTTTCCAACCTCATGGCCGCGCATGGACTTGACCGGCTGGGGGAAGGCGAGGGCCTGGTGCCGGAGAACAAGGTGGAACGGGAAGCGGAAAGGGTGGTGGAGGAAGCCCTGTCCATGTTGGACGAGCTGCGTCATCGATGCAGGGAATTGATCGTGGTCTCCAACGAGGTGGGGATGGGATTGGTGCCTCCCTTCCGCTTGGGACGCCTTTTCCGCGATCTGGCCGGCAGGATCAACCAGAAACTGGCGGAGGAGGCGGACGAGGTCTACCTGGTGGCGGCGGGATTGCCCCTCTGCCTGAAGGGAGGGTCGGGAAACGGAAACGCGGGACGGCAGGGGTGAACCAATCCCGTATCCACCGGGCAAGCGAAGATAGAGGAGGTAATTTATGGAAAAACTTAACAGAACCATCAGCCTGATTCCGGAACTGGATGAGAAGGCCATGCGGGAAGCTCAAGCCAGGCAGGACCGGTTGACCAAGCCGCGAGGGTCCCTGGGGGTCCTGGAGGAGATCTCGGTGAGGTTAGCCGGAATCTTCGGGGACCCCCGCCCTCTCCCCGGTCCCAAGGTGGTAATCGTCATGGCCGCCGATCACGGCGTCACCGAGGAAGGGGTGAGCCTGTATCCTCCCGAGGTGACCGCCCAGATGGTGTTGAATTTCCTGTCCGGCGGCGCGGCCATCAACGTTCTCTCGCGGCACGCCGGCGCCGAGGTGAGGGTGGTGGACGTCGGGGTCAAGTCCGCGGTGGAGGGAGCGGGGCTTGTTTCCCGCAAGGTGAGACCTGGCACATCCAACATGGCTAAGGGTCCCGCCATGTCCAGGGAGGAAGCGGTAGCCGCCCTGGAAGTGGGGATGGAGGTGGCGGAGACGGAAATAAGGAAGGGCGCGCGCTTCCTCGCCGCCGGGGATATGGGCATCGGGAACACCACCGCCGCCAGCGCCATCACCGCGTGCATTTCGGGGCTAGATCCGCGGGAGGTCACCGGTCGGGGCACGGGAATCGACGACGCCGCCCTGGAGCACAAGGTGGAGGTGGTGCGCAGGGCCCTGCAGGTCAATGATCCCGATCCGTCCGATCCCCTGGATGTCCTCTCCAAGGTGGGAGGCTTGGAGATCGCGGGCATTGCGGGAGTTATGCTCGCCGCCGCTGCCGCCCGTTGCCCGGTACTGGTGGACGGGTTCATCTCCGGGGCGGGAGCCCTGATCGCCGCCGGCCTCCAGCCTCGGGCGGCTCATTTCATGATCGCCTCCCACCTCTCGGTGGAAAAGGGACACGCGGTAATCCTGGAGAAACTCGGGCTTCATCCCGTCATCCGGGCCAATATGAGGTTGGGGGAGGGGACGGGAGCGGCCTTGGCCTTCCTCATCGTGGATGCGGCGTTGAAGATACTCTCCGAGATGGCCACCTTCGAGGAGGCGGGGGTCTCCAGACCGGAGTGAGGGCGGAAGAAGGGCCCGGAAGCGAGAGGGGCGGGGTGGTGATCTCACGACCTGAGGGGGATAATCGATGATGGAGGACAAGCGTGATTCCGCTAAGGGAATTGGCTGCAACGAGGCGGGAAAATTTCTTTTGCCTCGCTCCTGCCTCGAGGCCTTCCGCTTTTTGACCGCCGTTCCCCTACCGTCGGCGAGGAGGGGGAGCGAAGACCGGCTGGCCTCTTCCGTGGCCTGGTTTCCCCTGGTGGGTGGAGCGCTGGGCGGCCTCCTGGTGATCGTGGACTGGGCGAGCGGCCGAGCCTTTACCCACCAGCCTTCCTTTCTTACCTCGGCCCTGCTGCTCCTGACCTACGCGCTTTTCACCGGCGGTCTGCATCACGACGGTCTCTTGGATACGGCCGACGCCTTTTGGGGGAGGAGGTCACGGGAGGAGCGCCTGCGGATCATGAAGGACTCCCGGGCGGGAGCCCTGGGGGTGACCGCCCTGATCCTCTTCCTCCTCGCGGAGCTGGCGGTGCTCTACGCCCTTCCCGCCGCTTCCTCCGGTACAAGCGGCGGGTTGCGGCAGGCGGCGCTTTTCTCCTTTCCCGTCCTGGGGCGATGGTCGATGTCCTACCTCTGCCTGCGTTTTCCCTACGCCCGGGCCGAGGGGACAGGGGCGGCCATGGTGGGCAAGGCACTGCCGCGCCACTTTCTCATCTCCACCTTTCTCACTTTGTCCGCCTTGGTCTTTTCCTTCACCTGGCTGGTAAACATTCCCATGTTGATTCCGGTGCTCATCCTTTACACCCTGGCCCTTGCGGAGCTCTTGGGAGGGTATTTTTCCCGCTCCCTGGGGGGAATCACCGGCGATGTAATCGGCGCCACGGGCATGCTCTGCGAGGCTTTCGTCCTTCTGCTTTTGGCCAGCCGCGTGCCCCTGCTCCTTCCGGGAGGATAGGATGAAAAAGACGACGGTAGCCACCATCGCCGCGGCTTATCTCCTGGACGCGCTGTGGGGAGACCCTCCCGGATATCCTCATCCGGTTCGCCTGTTGGGCAGGTGTATCCGGTTCCTAGAGGAGAAGATGGCCCCGGAGGATTGCGGGAGCGAGGAGGCGAGGTATGCCGGCTGCGCACTCGTTGGGATCGTGGTCGGCGGAGCCTGGATCGGCGCCCGCGCACTGACCTCCCTCCCGGGCGGGGCGGTGGCGGAAGCGCTGCTTCTCTACGCTTGCCTGGCCAGGAAGGACCTGGAAAAAAGCGCCCTGCGGGTGGCGGAGGCGGTGGAGAAGGGGGACTTGGACGAGGCCCGACGGCGCCTGACCTCCCTGGTGGGACGGGATACAAGGCCTCTTGACCGGGGCGGTATCTGCCGGGCCGCGGTGGAATCGACGGCCGAGAACCTCGTCGACGGCGTCCTGGCCCCCCTTTTCTGGGCGGTATGGGGAGGAGCGCCGGCGGCCTTGGCTTTTAAGGCCGTCTCCACCCTGGATTCCATGATCGGTTACCGGGACGAGAGGTATCGAAATCTGGGGTGGTGCTCGGCGCGCCTGGACGACCTGGCCGTGTTTCCAGTGGCCAGGCTGTCCATCCCCCTCGTCGCCGCAGCCGCCCGCCTTCGCGGCCACGACGGGAGGAGAGCTCTCCTGATCGGTCTCCGAGACCGCCTGCGCCACCAGAGTCCCAACAGCGCCCATGCCCAGGCCGCCTTCGCGGGGGCGTTGGGGCTTCGGCTGGGCGGGGCCAGCCTGTACGGGGGACGGGTGCGCGAGCTTCCGGAGATCGGAGAGGGGACCCGGGAGGCGGAACCATGCCATGTACGGGAAGCGGTCGGGTTGCTCAATACGGCTTCCCTACTTGGCTTGGGCGTGGCCCTCCTCTTTGCCGGCGGCAGAAATTTTCGGTCGCACAAGGAGAGAGTCGGGGAGGAGCGGGATTTCTCGAGGAACTCAAGGGCAGGAGGTCGCATATGCCGTACCAGGCGGCCGGGTCATTGATCCGGAAATACATGTCGTTCAATCGAGCTCTCCGGGAGGGGAGTTGGGAAGCGATCTGCGGGACAGTCCCGCACCGGCTGGGGGGAACCCATGCCGGGGACCTTTGCACGGTCGCTGCGGCGGAAGAAGGCGAGGAGAGGGCGGTGGCATTTCCGGAGCATGGAGGAGACCTGGCCTGGGCCTCGAAGCGATACGGTATGCGCCCGGAGAAATTCCTCGATTTCAGCTCCAGCGTGAACCCCTTGGGCCCCGCCCCTTCGGCGCTGAAGGCGGCTCGGTCGGCCCTGAAGTGCGTATCCTCTTACCCCGAGCCTGGCGCCGATTCGCTGAAACGGAGCCTCGCTTCCTGGCTGGGAACCGGTTCCTCCCGCCTCACCCTGGGTAACGGATCCACCGAGCTTATCTATCACCTGGTCCGTTGCCGGTCTCCCCGCCGGGTAACCGTGGTCTCCCCGTCCTTCTCCGAGTACGAGAGGGCGGCGAGGGCGGCAGGCGCGGAGGTGGAGCGTTTTCTCCTTTCCCCGAGCGACGGTTTTGCCCTGGATACGCACGCCCTGGCTCGATCGGCCGCGCGGTCGGATATGGTTTTCTTCTGTAATCCGGCGAGTCCCACGGGAGCGCTATATCACCGCGAGGAACTGCTCCCCGTCCTGGAGGTCTGCCGCGAGAAGGGAGGGCTCCTGGTGGTGGACGAGAGCTTCATGGGTTTCTGTCCCGCGGAGGAAGGGGGGGAGTCCACGTTGATGCCGCTGGCGGGCGAGGAGGGCTTGGCGGTGATTTCCACCTGCACCAAGCTCTTCGCCCTGGCCGGCCTGCGCGGACCCGGCTGGCTGGCGGGGACACGGGAGCTGGTGGCGGAGATGGAGGAAACCGGTGTCCCCTGGAGGGTGAATCGGGTGGCCGCCGCAGCGGCGCACGCTTCCCTGGCGGATGACGGTTACCTCCGGAGGACCCGCACATCGGTGCGGGCCTGGAGGGAGGAGCTGGCCACGGGTTTGGGAAAGATTGGCATCTTCCAGGTATACCCATCCCGTGTCAACTACCTGTTGCTGCGGTTGAGGGAGGAAAGGCCGGACGCCGCCGCGCTGGTGGACGAGCTGGGAAGGAGGGGGATCCTGGTTCGCTCCTGCTTCAACTTCCACGGCCTGGGAGAGGGATTCATCCGGGTGGCGGTGCGCAGGCCGAGGGAAAACAAAAAGCTTCTCCGCGCCTTGAGGGAGGTGATGTCTATTTGAAGGTGGTCGTATAAAGCTGCTACAGGCCAGGTGGTCGACCCTCGCGCGTGGCGCCCTGAAACCATATTTTGGCAAGAGAAGGTAAGTATTGGAAAGAAAAAGGAGGAGGGAACGCGGTTGAGAAGAAAAAGCACGCTTTCCGTAGTCTTGATCGGTGCTCTGCTGGCCGTCGTCCTGGTTGCCGGGTGCGGGAGCAGCGCGGAGAAGGGAAAGGAGGCCCGGCCCACCGTCTTCGTGGACGACCTCGGTCGGGAAGTCGAGATTGCGGAGGTGCCGCAAAGCATCGTCTCCATCGCCCCTTCGTGCACGGAGATCCTCTTCGCCCTCGGGTTGGGGGACAAGGTGATCGGGGTGACTGAGTACTGCGATTACCCCGAGGAGGCCAAGGAGAAGCCCAAGATCGGGACCTTCACCACTCCCAACCTGGAGGCCATCCTCTCATTGGAGCCCGACCTGGTGTTGGCCACGGGCGGCGTCCAGGCGGAAATCCTGGGCCGCATGGAGGAATTAGGGCTCACCGTCTTCGCCGTGAACCCCATGACCTTCGAACAAACGGTGGAGGACATCCGCAAGATCGGGGAGATCACCGGCGCCGTGGAAGAGGCGGAGGGGATAGCACGGGACATGGAAGAAAGGGCCGAGGCTGTTGCAAAGCGGGTGCGCGAGTTGGAGGCCGAGGGCAAGAAGCGCCCCCGCGTCTTCTACGAGATATACTACGAGAACAACGTGTGGACGGCCGGGAAGAGCAGCATCATCTCCGATCTCATTTCCCTGGCAGGGGGTGAGAATATCGGGGACGTCGAGGCAAGCGATTATTACGAGTTCAGCGTGGAGCGGCTCATGGCGGAGAATCCCCAGGTCTACCTGGTGGGGAGCGGGTCCATGTCCAATCCCGGGGACGTCACCAGGAGGCCTGGCTGGGACCGCATGGAAGCGGTGAGGGAAGGAAGAGTCTACGTCATCGACGAGGACCTCGTCTACCGCACCGGGCCGCGCCTCATTCAGGGCCTGGAGGCCATACACCGGGCGTTGTTTCCCTGATGAACGGCGGGAAGAGCCCTTGGGCGGCCAGGGTTTCCGCAGCTGTCGAGCGGAGATGGTCGCCGAAGCCAGGCAACCCCGGGCGCGGTCGCGCGGCGGCGCGCCCGGGGAAACCGGCTTTACCGCGGCGCGGGAGCCGTGAAGCTTGAGGGGATAAGGGTAATATGGAAGGGACGGTTGCGGTTACCCGGAGGTTGGCGGCGCTGCGGCGCCGTCGCAACACGGTGCTCGTCGCCCTGGGGTTGCTCCTCCTGGCGGCGGTGGTGGCCGCCGTCGCCCTGGGAGCCGTCTATATTCCCATCCTCACCTCGGCGAGGATAATCTTCTCTCGCCTGCCTTTCCTGGGTCGCCTCGTCGATGCCACCTGGACCCCCACCGAGGAGACCATCATCGTCTCCGTGCGTTTACCCCGCGTTCTCCTCGCCTTGCTGGTGGGGATGGGATTGGCGGTGGCCGGTGCCATATTCCAGGGGCTGTTCCGAAATCCCATGGCCGACCCGAGCATCATCGGTTCCTCCCAGGGAGCGGCGCTGGGAGCGACCATCGCCTTCTTCTTCGGGATCAGGGTGGGGTGGGGCGGACTCACCGCCGTCCCCATCTTTGCCTTCGCCGGTTCCCTCGGCGCCGTCCTCCTGGTGTATTTCATCGCCAGGGCTGGGGGAAGGGTTTCCGTTTCCTCCCTGCTCCTGGTGGGTATCGCCCTCTCTTCCTTTCTGGCTTCCATAGTCTCCTTGCTCATGGTGATGAGCGAGGATCGCATGCACAACATCTTTTTCTGGTTGATGGGGGGACTGGGTACCGGAAATTGGGACATGGTCCTGGCGGTCTTGCCCTTTGTGGCGGTGGGCTCCGCTGCGAGCGTCGTCTGTGGCAAGGATCTCAATCTCCTCCTCCTGGGCGAGGAGCGCGCCGCGCAGCTGGGGCTGGAGGTGGAGCGGTTCAAGTGGGCGATAATCACTGTAGCCTCGCTGATGGTGGGGGCAGCGGTCTCCGTCTCGGGCATCATCGGCTTCGTGGGGCTCATGACCCCCCATATCGTGCGCCTGCTCACCGGCCCCGACCATCGGTACCTCATCCCGGGATCCCTCCTCGGGGGAGGGCTTTTCCTGGTGCTCGCCGACACCCTGGCCCGTACGGTCATCGCTCCCAACGAATTGCCGGTGGGCATCGTAACCGCCTTTTTCGGGGCGCCCTTCTTCATCTACCTGCTCAAGCGGGGGAGGCGATCCGTTGGTTGAGGGATTTATCGGTAGAAGGCGGATGTCGGGCGGGGAGGAAGATCGACTTGAGGGAACGGAAGGACCTCCGGGCGTGGAACGTCCATGCCTCCTACGACGGGGAAGACGTGGTGGCCGGGTTGAACCTGGAGGTGCGCTCGGGAGACTTCATCGGCATCCTGGGACCCAACGGCTCAGGGAAGACCAGTTTTCTCAAGGCCCTTTCCCGGGCCCTGCGGCCTAGGGAGGGGGTGGTTCTCCTGGGGGGAGAGGACCTATACTCCCTGCCGGCCAAGGAAGCGGCGAGGGAACTGGCCATGGTTCCCCAGGAATCGCAGGTGACCTTCGACTTCACCGCCCTGGAAGTGGTGCTCATGGGGAGAAATCCTCACCTCGGGCGGTTGCAGGGAGCCGGTCCCCGCGACTTGGAGGCGGCCCGGCGGGCCATGGAGAAGGTCAACGTGTGGCACCTGGCCGATCGGACGATTACCGAGCTTTCGGGAGGAGAGCGCCAGAGGGTGATCATCGCCCAAGCCCTGGCCCAGGACACCGGCCTCCTCCTCCTGGATGAGCCCACCCAGCACTTGGATATCAACCACCAGCTGTCGCTTTTGCGCATGCTGTCCGAAATGTGCGATCAGGGGTTGGCGGTGATCATGGTGATGCATGATATCAACTTGGCCTCTCAATATTGCCGACGGTTGATCGTTATCCACAAGGGGAGGGAGTTCGCACGGGGAACCCCCGGCGAAGTCCTCACTCCCCCCATTCTCCGGGAGGTCTTCGGGGTGGAGGCCATCGTCACCCGCCACGCGGTAACCGAAAGGCCGCATGTCATATTCCTCCCCCCCGTAGACGGGTCCGGCGGCCTGGCCGGTCTGCGGGTGCATCTGATCTGCGGGGGGGCGAGCGGCGCCTCCCTCATGCGGGACCTTTTGGAGGCGGGATGCCGCGTGACCGCGGGGGTCCTCAACCTGGGGGACGGCGATGAGGAGGTGGGAAGAGCCCTGGGTCTGAGGATGATAACCGAGGCACCCTTTTCCCGTATCTCGGAGGAGGCGCACAGGTCCAACCTGGAGGTAATCCGGGAAGTCGATGCGGTGGTAGTGACCAATCTGCACGTGGGACCGGGAAACCTGGTCAATCTGGAGGCGGCATTGCAGGCCCTGAGGTGGGGAAAGAAGGTTTTCCTCCTCTCGGCTCGACCTGTTGAGGAGAGGGACCATACCCGGGGAGCGGCGGTCGGGATCTATCGTCGCTTGGTGGAAGAAGGCGCTGTCGAGGTGGGCGACAGGGAATCCCTGCTCGCCGCGGTGAAGGCCTTTCGGCAGGCGGGAAAGGAGGGGGGTTGAGCGGGGACAAAGCGCTGGGGCGTTGCCTCATGGTCCAGGGCACCTCGTCCCATGCCGGGAAGAGCGTTCTGGTGGCCGCCCTGTGCCGCATTTTCGCCCGGGACGGTTGGCGGGTGGCACCCTTCAAGTCCCAGAACATGTCCCTCAATTCCTTCGTTACCGCGGAGGGAGGCGAGATGGGGAGGGCGCAGGTACTGCAGGCGCAGGCGGCGGGGATCCGGCCGCACACGGACATGAACCCCATCCTTCTCAAGCCGACCTCCGAGAAGGGAGCGCAAATCATCCTCAACGGAAAAGTGGAAGGTCACCTGGAGGCGGGGGATTACCATCGGATCAAGTTGGACCTGCTGCCTCACGCCTTGGCGGCACTGCGAAGGTTGCGTTCCGCTTACCAGATCGTGGTCCTGGAAGGGGCGGGCAGCCCGGCGGAAATAAATCTCAAGGAGCGGGACATCGCCAACATGCGCATGGCCAAGGAGGCGGAGGCCCCCGTACTCCTGGTAGGGGATATCGATCGCGGGGGCGTTTTCGCCTCCCTGGTGGGGACCATGGAGCTCCTGGAGCCGTGGGAGCGGGAATTGGTGGCCGGGTTGGTCATCAACAAGTTCCGCGGCGCGAAGGAACTTCTGGCTGACGGGCTGGACTTCCTGGAGAGGAAAACGGGAAAACCCGTTCTGGGCGTCATCCCTTACATCCGGGACCTGGGCCTCGAGGAGGAGGATACGGTGAACCTGGAAGCGGGAAAGGAGCCGAGAAGCGACACGATCCTCGACGATCACCTGGACCTGGCGGTTATCCACTTCCCATATATATCCAACGCCACCGATTTCCAACCCCTGGAAAGGGAACCGGGGGTGAAGGTCCGCTACGTTAGGAATCCACGCCACCTGGGAGTACCGGACGCCATTTTCCTGCCCGGAAGCAAGAGCACGGCCTCGGACCTCGCTTTCCTGAGAAGGAGCGGACTCGCCGCCGCCGTGATGCGTCTCGCAGCCAGCGGTATTCCGCTGATCGGCATATGCGCTGGTTACCAGATACTGGGAAGAAGCATCGAGGATCCCGCGGGGGTGGAATTTGGTCCGGGAAGGGTGGAGGGCCTGGGGATGTTGCCGGTGGACACGGTCATGGCTTCCGAGAAAAGCACCCACCTGGTGAAGGCGGTGGCCAGGAGGAAGATCCCCTGGCTGGGGATGGACCCCTCCCATCCTCCCCTGAGCGGTTACGAGATTCACATGGGAATTTCCCGGGTGGAAGGCGAAGCGCCCCTCCTTATCGTGGAACGGGACGGGATGGAGGTACGTATCGAGGACGGGGCGTTGCACGAGGAACTCCCCGTCTTCGGATGTTACCTGCACGGAATTTTCGAAAATCGCCGCTTGAGAGAGAATTTTTTGGGCAGCCTCCGACGCAGGAAGGGGCTGAGTACCGTGGGCATGGCAGAGGAGTGGGAATCCTTGAGGGAGCAGAGCCTGGATCGACTGGCGGACATCGTCAGCTCCACACTGGACATGGAGGCCGTGTATTCCCTGCTCGGGCTAGGAGAGAGGTCATTGCATAACCCGTGACTGATGACGTTTCATGGTTCGATAAATGCACAGGATTCTCTTGAGCAACCATGGATATTTATAGCACCCTACTGGGACGCCCTTAACCGGGCATCTAAATCCCTGGAGGCGGTAGTATCCAGTGGAGTTAAGGTTATCCCCGGCTGCCGAAGAGAAAAAGGTGCCACGATAACCTGCGGAAACGCAAATCGCGGCTCAAGTTCCCGGCGTATTTCTGGTGCAGAAATCGCTTGCGCCCGGAAAGAGAAAAAACCAGGCCGGAAAACATGCCCTCCGACCTGGTCTTATGCTGGTGAGCCGCCTGGGAATCGAACCCAGGACACCCGGATTAAAAGTCCGGTGCTCTGCCAACTGAGCTAGCGGCCCAACGTCATTATATATCGATGGCAGTTGGGTTAGGTAGGGGGAGTGGGAGGGGTGAAATACCCTTCATGCCGGTAGCCTGGAAAGGTAAGAGGGGCGTTCCGGAAGGCATCGGCTAAGGGTCAGGGGTTGAATGGAGCGGAGCAGGCGAACCATGCTCTCCCCGGGCAGGGAAAGGGACTGATTCTGGTCCTCAGCGGAGGTTTCCTTTTGAGGAGCGGGCCTGTTAGAAGTTGGCTGGACACCGATTCTCATAGGTGACCCCAAGTCTGTTTGGTATAATGGCCTCAACATGGAGAGGATATTCGAAGCACGAAGCATTGCCGTCGTCGGAGTATCGGACAGGCCCAACAACCTCGGGAGATACATCCTCCAGAACCTCATCGACTGGAATTACCAGGGCCGCATCTACTGCGTCAACCCCAAGGGAGGAGAGGCCCTGGGGCATCGTTTGTACACCTCGGTCTCCGAGCTGCCGGAAGCCGTGGACCTGGCCGTGCTCATCATCCCCGCCAAGGCGGTCCCGGAGGTGGTAGAGGAGTGCGGCCGCAAGGGGATCACCCGCGTGGCCATCCCTTCGGGGGGCTTCGAGGAATTCGGAGGGGACGGGGTCAGCCACCGCGACCGCCTGGTGGAGGCGGCGCGGCGGCACGGCATCCGCTTCGTGGGGCCCAACTGCCTCACGGTGATCAACGCCCACACCGGGCTGTGCCTTCCCTTCGTGCCCGTGCCCCCGGACCTCCCGCGGGGCGGGGTGAGCATCGTAGCCCAGAGCGGGGGGATAGGGCTGGATTTCCTGGCCCGGCTCAAGGACCAGAACACCGGCTTCGCCAAGTTCGTGTCCATGGGCAACAAGACCGACCTGGACGAGGTGGACTTCCTCCGCTACCTGGGGAAGGACGCCGATACCAGGGTGATCTGCATGTACCTGGAGGACGTGCAGCGCGGCCGGGAGTTCCTCCAGGCGGCCCGGGAGATAGACAAGCCCATCCTGGTGTACAAGGCCAACGTGGAGCCCCTGGCCCGACAGAGCGCCCAATCGCACACCGCTGCCCTGGCCAACGACGACGCCGTGCTGGAGGGTGCCTTCCACCAGGCAGGCATCATCCGGGTGCGCAGCCTGGCCGAGCTCGCCGGGTATACCAAGGTGTTCTCCCTCCCGCCCCTGCGCGGCAACCGGGTAGCCCTGGTCTCTCCCACCGGCGGGATACTGGTCCTGGCCAGCGACCAGTGCGCGCGGCGCGGCTTCGTCTTCCCTCCCCTTCCGCCCTCGCTAGTGGAGGACATCCAGTCCCGGCTGCGGGCCGGGGTGATAAACATCTCTAACCCCGTGGACCTGGGCGACGTGCACGATGCCGACGCCCGCGTGTACATAATCGACCGGCTGCTGGAGCAGGACTTCATCGACGGGATAATCATGTTGCTCATCGCCCGCTTCTCCTCCGAGGAGGTCTCCACCGGGGGCATCCAGAGCCTCAGGAGGAACATCATCCCCGACCTCGCCGAGCTGGTGCGGAAGCACGGGAAACCCATCGTCTTCAGCCTCATGGCTCCCAGCGAGGTGAGGATAAGGGCGCGCTACACGGTGGACTTCCCCATCTTCGACGACGCCGAGGAGGCCGTGAACGCCGCCGCCGTCTTGCGGGACTACTCGCTTCAGCGCGAGGAAAAGGGGCGCTGAGGTTTGCAGCCGTGCCGGGCTCGCTTTGGTGGGGATGGTATCTCCAGGCCGCCTGGCTTTCCTGAGGGCCTGATCGCGGGACTCCGGGAAGGTTCCGGATAGAGAGAAGCGGACGCTAAATAGATGTGAGAACGGGGCCCCAACGCCTCCCGTGGATTGTGGATCGCAGGACAGGGAGCCGTGATGTCATTGTTCAGGACGATTGGCGGTGGGGCATGGAGTTTTCATAGATGAGGCACGGAATGCACAGGCGGTCATCCAAGGACGGAAAACGGCGGGGCCGCAGCAGGGTCTATTACGGCTGGGTGGTAGTCGCCGTGGCCTTCCTGGCCATGTTCGTGAACTACGGCGTGCGCGGCACCCAGACCGTGCTCATCAAGGGCTTTTCACGCGATCTGGACATAGGGCGCGCGGCCGCTTCCCTCCCCTTCACCGTCTCCGTCCTGGTCTATGCCTTCCTGGCCCCGGTCACCGGGAGGCTCGTCGACCGCTTCGGCCCCCGCTGGGTCATGGTCGGCGGCGCCTTCCTCGCCGGAATCGGACTGTGGTTATGCTCGCGGGCCAACAGCCTGTGGGCGCTGGTGTTCTTCTTCGGCATCGTCTTCGGTGTGGGAGGGAACGGAATAGGGCTGGTGCCCTCCAACACTTCGGTGGCCATGTGGTTCCGGCGCCGCCTGGGCCTGGCCCTGGGGGTGGCCACCATGGGGATCGGATTCGGCACCATGATCCTTCCCCGTCTCACCGGGCTGATACAGGCGCGTTGGGACTGGCGGGTTTCATTCCAGTTTTTGGGATACGTGGCCCTGGCCCTCACCATCCCGGCCCTCCTGTTTCTCCGCCGCGGGGCCGGGGGAGGGGAGGAGCCCGAGGAGATACCGGCGGAAGCTTGCGCCGGCGCCGGAGGATGGACGGAGAACGTGCCAGGTGAGTCCCTTGGGGCGGGGAAGGAAGGAGGCGAGCGCCGAGACCCGGAAGGTACCGTTCCGGGTACGAGGAACGGTGTCGGGTCAACGGGAGGGATTTGCGGGAGCGCTATCCGGGAAGAAGGAGTTCCCGAGGAGGGTACCGGTAGTGAAATTCGAGAGGCGGGAAACGGAGAGGAGGGAAATTTCGGAGGGCTCACCCTGCGCGAGGCCTTGCGGACCGCTTCCTTCTGGTACCTCTTTATGGGATTCGTGCTCATCGTCGTCTCCCTTTACGGCATCATGGTCCACCAGGTCCCCTACGTGACCGACCGGGGCATCTCCCGGAACTGGGCGGAGTGGTCGGTCTTCCTTTACGGGGCCACCTCCATCCTGGGCCGCATATTTTTTGGCCGCCTCTCCGATCGCACCCGGGAGAAGAAGAACGCTCTCTATCCCGCCTGCTTCATCCTCACCGGCAGCATCCTCCTCCTCTTCCTGGTCGGCCAGGTGTGGGTGCTCATGGTCTTCGCCGCCGTCTTCGGCTTCGGGTTTGCCGCTTACGGGCCGGTTATCCCCGCCGTCTGCGCCGAGGTCTTCGGGAAGGCGAATATGGGGGCCATCTTCGGGGCGGTGACCACCGGAGGGGCTTTGGGCGGCGCCTTCGGGCCGGTGCTTACCGGCTTCATCTTTGACCGCAGCGGCAGTTACCTGGGAGCCTGGGCCATGGCCTTGGCCTGCGTGCTTCTATCCACCCTGCTCTTCTCCCGAGTGAGGAAGATGGTGGCGGAGGAGGGGAGATACCTGGGATAGAACCCCGCGGAGGGAGGTCAGTCCAGGTAGTCCAGGGGATCGAGTCCCTCCTGCTCGGGCCTGGCCGAGGAGATGACCTCCTCGCCGGGAGCGGCCCTTTCCCTCAGCCTGGTCACCTCGACCAGGTACGGCTCCACCTCCCGGCCCTCGGGGTCGCGGATGACCTTAACCCGGGGAGAGGTGGGTTCGCCCTCCACCTGCTCGTAAACCACTCCCAGTTCGCCGGTATGGAGGCGCACCAAGGTACCCACGGGATAGAGGCCCATCATGTCCACGAAGACCTTCACCAGCAGCGGATCGAAGGTGGCTCCCTTCTCCCTGACCAGCACCCGGATGGCGTGGTCGGGGGTGCGCGCGTCCTGGTAGGGGCGCACGGTGGTCATGGCGTCGTAGACGTCCACCAGCTGCACGATGCGGGAAAAGAGACTGGGCTTTTCCACGCCGTTCAGCCGCGGGTAGCCGGTGAGGTCGTAACGGGCGTGATGTTCATAGGCCACCAGGACCGACAGTGGATGCACCCCGGGCTGGGCGAGGAGGATGTCCGCTCCGCGCACCGGATGCCGTTTCATCTCCTCCCATTCCGCGGCGGTGAGGGGCCCCCTCTTCCCCAGGATACTCTTCGAAATGGTAACTTTTCCCAGATCGTGCAGGAGGGCGCCTGTCCCCAGGATCATCAGCGCGTTGCGGTCCAGGGGGAGCATGGAGCCCAGGGCCAGGGAGAGGATGAGCACGTTCACGGAGTGGAAGGTTGTGTACTCGTCGTAGCTCTTGAGGGTGGCCAGCCCCAGAACCGCGGAGCGGTTTTCGCCCACCCGGTTGAGCAACATCCCGACTACTCGGTTGACCTTGCTCACCGAGAGACGGCGGTCGTGCAGCACCTGCTCCGAGAGCTCACGGATGACGTCCACTGCCGCGAAGTATTCTTCGCGGGCCGACGCCGTTTCCCTCAGCCGGGAGGCCTTTTCCTCCCAGGTCCCCGGGGGGTCGAGGATGACGTGGGATATACCGCGTTCTTGCAAGAGCCTGGCCAGTCCGCCCCGGGAGGCGATCTCCTCCTCCCCCAGGTTAAGGAGGCTCAGGAAATCGAGGAGCTCCCTGGCCTCCAGTCCCGCCAGGAGGTTCAACCCTCCCACCCCCTTGGAGCGCAGCTCCTGGAGGAGCGGGTAGTAGAGTACGCTCTCCCGGGCCAGCAGCCTGTCCTCGAAGAAGAACTCCTCGCCCACGATGCGCAGCGAGAGGCTCTCCCCGTGCCGGAGGTATTCACGAAAGGAATGCATGAAGCGGGATATGGAATCCAGGCATATTTCGTGCTGGGGAGGGTAAAGGAGCAGGTTCTTCTTGGCGGCCGAGAGATCCCTGAGCACATCGCGGACCCTCTCCAGGAGCCCCTTGGAACGGAAGTAGTCGAGGGCCTCGCGCTTCCTGTCGTCCTCGCGGATCTGTGGCCTCGTATACATATCCTCTCCTCGCCTCCGATGCATGCCTTGCCGGCCTCACCACTTGCGCGCCAGGTGGGGGTACTTGTCCACCAGCTGCTGCAGCGCCTCCCGGGCCGTGGTTGCCAGTTCCTGCCATTCCGACCTGAAAAGCCCCCGCTGGCGCCCTGCATACTTCCGGAGCAGCTCGTAGGTGGAAGGATCCCCGATCTTCCCCAGGCTCTCCAGGATCTCCTTCTTCACGGTGGACTCCTCGGCTCCCGGCTCCCTTTCCTCCAGCATGGCCTCGAGCCGGGGCACCGCCCTGGTGACCTCGAGCCGCCCCAGCCAGCGGATGCAGAAGACGCGCACCTTCTTGTCCGGGTGGGCAAGTCCCTTGATGAGCAGGCTCTCCGCCTCGTATCCGCCGGTGAGCCCGATGGCCCGGACCGCCTCCGACCTCACCCTGGGATGGGGATGGGCCATGGCCCGTTCCAGGTAGGGGAGGGTGAAGGGCGAGCGGATGCCGGCCATCACGGTAACGATGTTGCGCACCAGGTACCACCGGGGATCGTCAAGGAAGGAACCCAGGAGAGAGACCCGATCCCGGGCCAGGTCGGCCAGGGTGTCGATGATGAACTTGCGCACCGACATATTCTCCTCGGAGCCCAGGGCGTCTATCATGGCCAGTAGCCCACCGTCCCCCAGCCGTCTCATGAAGGCCTTGAACCCCTCCACCGTTTCCCGATCCCCGCGGCGTTCGCTGGCCATTTGGATGATGCGCTGCAGAATCCCCTTCCGGGAGGCCTCTTCCAGCAGGCCCTCGAGCTGTTCTCGGTGGGCGAGTAGGGCGGGATTTCCGCTGTGCAGGGCTCGCTCGAAGGCTTCGAGGATCGAGGCGGCGAGGGAAAAGCGGGCGGAGGTCACCAGCCCCCAGAAGTTTTCCACCAGAAGGTTCACCACCTTGCCTAGGTTGTCCAGCTCCTCCCCCCGCTGGAGGAGATCTAAAAGCATGGGGGTTGAGGAGAGGTAGGTCTCCAGCTCGATGTCCATCTCCGCTATGTCGCGGATCTCCTCCAGCTCGCTTTCCCCATAGTACTCGGAGAGCGAGGATATCTCGTCGGCGGTGGGCAGGCTGGTCGCGGGCGGTCTTATCCCCCGGGACGCGAGGATGGCATCCAGGGCGGAGAGCAGGGGAAGGGGCACTTCGCCGAGGTCTATCAACCTTTCCCTCAACAGGGTCAGGGCTTCCTCGAGGTCCCGGTCCCGGAAGCCGATGACCGTGAAGAGCTCGTCCATCTTGGGAATGAGCTGGGGGGCCAGGGGGAGCAGGTGGCTGAAGACCCCCGAAGCCTCCTGGGGGTTCAAGCGACCGAGGATCTCCTTCCCCGGCGGCCCCTCGCGCATCCCGGGAAGGATGTGGCGCAGGAGGAGCGGGTTTCGCAGATCGTTTTCCAAGAAGAGAAGGGCCTCGGCGAAGGACCGGGGGAGGGCCGGAATCCTCTCCGGGGCACGCCTTTGCACAATCTCCCACGCGTTCTTCAGGAAGTCGTACATGGCCGCGGCCAGGGCCTCGCCCTCCAGGGGCTTTCCATCGGGGTCCCGCAAGTGGGCCAGGGCTAGGGCCAGTCTCTCGGGGTCGAAGAGGAGGTCCAGCAGCCGCTCGAGCTCATCCTCCGCGGCGGCGGTTTCCACCTCCTCTTCCACTTGGGCTTGGGCTTCCTGGCCGCCATCGCGAAGGTCGGCCTCCTCGTCGGCCTTTCCGGCTTCGCTCTCCACCACCCTTATGCCGTGCATTCCGCGGCCCAGGAGGAAGGCCTCCGCGCCGCCTTGCTTTTCTATGTCCTCGGGGGACGAGACCGCCAGTTCCACCAGCGCCTCCACCTCCTTGAGGTTGACGCCGGAGGCGAAGACCAGTGCCCGAATGTTGAGGGCTCTTATGCGGGAGGCCAGCCGGCGCAGGCTCTCCCTTTCCTCGCCCAGGGGAATGCCGTTGCAGGTGAAGCGGTCCTTTTCCACCCGCACGGCTATCTCGGGGTGTATCCTGAGGCTGTCCTCGGTCACCGCGTGGAGGACGGTGACGGCATCCTTGACGGCTGGATGGTCGGGTGAGTAGAGGAGCCGTGATTTGCAGGCGATGGCCAGGCGGGTGAGGATGTCCAGGGCGGTCTGCTCTTGGCTGCGTTTTCCCCCAGTTTCCTCCATTGCGCCGAGATCATGTAGAGGTTGAAGGTTAAGTTCATCGTGGTTTCGCATCACGCCTCACCGTCTAGCCTCTCCATTCGGTCGCCTCCACCACCTGCGGTTTCTCGGAGCCGGGATGCGCAGCCGGGCTTGCCTCCCCCCCGGGAAGGCGATGAGATGCCCGACCAGCGAAATCACCGATTCTCGTCTTGCGGAGAGGCACCGAAGAAGCCGCCGCTCCTCCCGTAGATATCTATCGACAGGACCCGCCCGTTCGGTTAAGGGCTCGCGAGAAAAAGCGGGGAAGCGTGCTGGGGACGGAATAGAAAGACTGGATGGACCATCTTGTTCGAGGTTGCCGCACGAATCGTCCCTAAAAAGGTCGATTCGGGATTGAAGAGAGAGGGGGTTTGATGCTTAAATTTTTATGATCCGAGGAGGAGAAGGATAGCTTATAATATATTCGGAGATATAGCCGGAGCCGTTAGAGGATAGAGGAAGGTTTGGCGTGCCCCCATCGTCTAGCGGCCTAGGATATCGCCCTTTCAAGGCGGTGACGCGGATTCGAATTCCGCTGGGGGCACCAGCATGGATCGTTGTCCGCGAGGACGACTTGAGATACTATTGAAGGGGATGGGCCTCGAGGCAAGGGTGCCCGTCCCGGATTTTTCGCGGAGCCGTGGTGTAGTCAGGTTAACACGCCGGCCTGTCAAGCCGGAGATCGCGGGTTCAAATCCCGTCGGTTCCGCCAAAATATACTCCGTGGAGGACCGAGGTGTCCCGAAGGGAGTTTGGGTATGTGGCGAGATAGCTCAGTTGGTAGAGCGCAGGACTGAAAATCCTGGCGTCGGCGGTTCGATTCCGCCTCTCGCCACCAGTAAAAGACCAGGTCAGAGGGCATGTTTCCCGGCCTGGTCTTCCATTTCGA
This sequence comes from Actinomycetota bacterium, assembly GCA_030019255.1. NCBI lineage: Bacteria > Bacillati > Actinomycetota > Actinomycetota bacterium. Next base: position 2,036 of record JASEFK010000003.1, on the reverse strand, counting down.
AGTTATGAACTGGCAAAGACCAGCTTTAAGCATTCCCTCTCGGACCGGAAGCGGGATCGCCTTGGCCCGGCGGCGCTCTTCCAAAAAGCTCCGCTCCACCGCACTTGGTGGTGCGGATGTGTTTGCGGTGCACGTTGGGAGACTCGAGGTGGGAGAGGGAGGACTCCAGGCATCCATGAGGCACTCTACCGCTGAGGGGTAATCCCGCTTGAACAGCTCCTTTACCTTCAAGGCCAGTGGCAAGCCGGTCTTTTGGTCGGGGGCATCGCGCACCGTCTCCAGCCGGCTCTTCGGGGCGGGCCTTTCCTCCTCAGGGACCTTATCCAAGGCGTTTCTCATCTTGTGCAGGAGGCAGCGGATGCGCTTGCCCTCCGAATCATGTGGTCTCCACAGCCTTGATCGGGCCGGGGGCTCCGCCTCCGGTCACGGCCGGGCGGCTTGAGCCCGCGGGAGACCATGTCCCGAAAGTGAGAGAGCCAGTCCTCACAGGACTTCTTGTTTCCCAGGATCATGGATAGGAGGACCTTTGAGCCGCAGGAAAGTATGGCCCAGGAGACCGGGATGCCCTCCTCCAAGCCCGCCTGGACCCGGAGCGATTCGTAGATTGCGTCGGAGAAGAGGTAGACTACGGGGCGCCGGACGAGGTCTGCTGGGATACGCTTTCGGAGATGCAGGTGGCTGTGTAATGAGCGGTTCTACCACCTAAGCATCAGGAAATCCTGTCCAAAGAAGCCCAGCCAGCTCCCACGGCCACGTGTCCCCCGGTCCACCTTCCCTTGTAGTTGAAGTACATGGGGCGCTCGGCCACGATGGGGAGGTCGGAGGAGACCTTCATGGAGACCTCCCTGTCCATCCCCACCACGGAGTTGACCATCACCGTGTCCCTGGTGGTGGGGCCCACGGTGATCCTCTGCTCCTGGGTGCTCCCGTCCCGGAACATGTAGGTTATGGTCACCTGGGCCGGGGAGGAGTTGGGGTTCATGATGGTCAGGTACTCCTCGAAGACATCCCTTCCGGTGTAGCCCTCGGCGAAGTAGAAGGTTTTGGAGGGTTGCGCTTCCACTTCGAATTCCGCCACCAGGTCGCGGTCCCTTTCCGCGGTGAAGGTCAGGGGGTTGTCCCTCGAGACCTCGGATCCCCCTTCCTTCCAGCTTAGGAAGCGGTAGCCCGCGGCGGGGATGGCCCTCAAGGTCACCTGTTCTCCATGGAAATAAGTTCCCGCTCCCTCTACTGTTCCTCCACCCTGGGGGTTGACCGTCACGGATACGGTGTAGGTGTTTGTTGGGGAAATGGTCTGTACTAAAATTTCAGGCTGATCCTTTGTTGCCGCTATGGCCAGGAATCCATCGATCGGGTCCAGATCCATATAGTTCATCGGTGTGCCCGACCCCATGGCCGCATTCAGCCCTATGGACGACTGACCTTCAAATACCATCTCCTTTAATGGCCCAACCATCATCGGATTCACAAACCAATTCAAGCCATTTTGCTCTCTTGTAGCTTTCCAGCAACCGTTTAACCAGTCTTCCTGCTGCCACGCATTCCATTCATGTGGATTAGCCGACGGTTGCACCAGTATGCCTCCGCCTCTAGCAGCCAGCGTTTGAACAACATCGCCCTCATCCTGGAAGAAAGCATCATAGCAGATAGCGACCGACACATTGCCAAAAGGCGTGGAAAAAAACTTTCAATTCTTCAATAGTGCCGGGGTTCAGATCCAACCCGTAATTTCCTTCTTCATCCTGATATTGCTCTTGGGGAGTCAAATGTACTTTCTTCTGCCAACCAAGAACCTCCCCGTCGGGCCCGAAAAGTAGGAAAGATTATAACAAGTGTTGTTATCTGCTATAAGGTTTCCGTTTCCGTGAACCTCCCGCATTGCAATGGACCCACCTACAATGTAAACATTGTAAGTGTCAGCCACCTCCTTAAAGGTACTAAGATAAGCTTGCTGCATTGCTCCGCTTCTTTCGAGAAATATGGCGGTAGCGTATACGAAATTGTGTCACCAAATCCATAGACATTATGGAGAGCAA